>CALBPG010000170.1 GCA_937899065.1 uncultured Allomuricauda sp. | reverse complement strand
GATTAATACGCCCCTACCTACGGAAGCTTATGTTGGAGGGTTCTGTTTTGGTTTGTTAAAATTTTCCCAATAGAAATTGAGGGCCAGAATCATTGCAAACCGATAAATTCTTCTAATTTGCAGGTATCAATCAATAAACCATGAATCCTTCGGCCAACGGTTGGATAAACAAATTTGGACATTTGGTGCAACAACAATCCTTAGGTTGTACCAGTGCGGCAGAACTCTATCAGCACCTTCGCGCGATTGGTTTTGTATATGGTATCCATATTGAAGTGTTTCCCACGATACAAACCGAGTTGAAGCTCTTAGAGGATGAAGTAGCAAAACTGAACTTGCTTACCGCCCTACATCAGACTTATATATTGGAAACGAACGACGACGATTTCCAAAAGTTTGTGGAAAAGGTTTTTGCATACTATCAAGATTTAGAGGTCGGTAAAATTTCCTTTCTCAATAAGATATTAACCGGAAAACGAACCGAGGCGCAACTTGAAAAACTTATTGATACTCGAATTTATTTAGGCGGAAATGTATTTAGCAGAGCTCTTGGAAACAGTTTGACCAACTCCCTACTTTTCGTAGATGTTTTGATTTTTCGTACCTATCTCCAACAAAAAATTCCCCTTATTGAGCATGCCAAGGTGCTAGAATATGTCACCATGAACATTGCGTATCACGCTCTGAATTCTAAAGAAACAAGTAAAAATGATGCCAAATTAATCCAACTTTTGGCCGCTTCCTTAACGTATGTTGACCTCAAAGAAACAGAATTTGATGGCACTTATCGCGACCTTTTGACGCTTGGATTTAGCAACGAAGAAAAGAATTATTTTCTGGATATGGCCTGTTTGACCATATGGGAAGACAAGCAAATTGACTACACAGAAACCGACTATGTTTTTAGTTTAGGCAGTGACCTAAACAAAACAAATAACGAAGTAAAAAACGCCCTAGATTTGGTGCAAGAATTCTTCGCAAAAAACAAACATCGCATCGGCTATTTGAACGACAAAAATGTAGCTTTTCAATTCTATCAAGGAATGTCCAAAAACGTCGGAAAACTCATCTTGAGAAATAGCAAAAGATTGAAAAAAGAATTGGCTGAAAGTAAAGAGTTGGTTACGCTTTTATCCAAGTCAACTGTTCGGGATTTGAGTGGAGAAGAAAAGAAAAAAGTTCAAAATCAATTACTAGATATTTTTAAAACCATTCCTTCATTAGCAATTTTCATGTTGCCTGGCGGTGCGGTTTTACTCCCTATTTTTATTAAATTGATTCCGAAATTATTGCCTTCTGCCTTCGACGACAACCGTGTGGAGGAATCATGAGAGTTTTTCACTCAAAAAGTTGGTATAAGAAAAACCTATAGTTGTTTTTTTGATAATATTAATTATTGATATTCAGTATTTTAAAAATATCTACTCCAACCATAACTTGAAATCTTTTACACGCTCTCTACTTACCACTATTTCCTGCTCGGAAAAGCGGTTCATCTTGATTTGAAGGCGTGAATTGGTGTATGAAATGATGTCTTTGATGTGATTTACGTTCACATAGAATTTACGGCTCACTCGAAAAAAGACATCGGGTGAAAGTTCGTCTTCCAGATTTTCCAGAGTGGTATCCATCAAATAATTTCTTCCATCAACGGTAGCGGCATAGGTCCCTTTATTCTCACTGAAAAAACATTCCACCTCGTCGGCATTTATGATTTTCAAATGTTGTCCGACCTTCGCTGTAAAACGCTTTTTGTATTCCCGTTCAAGAGGGTTCACCAGCAGTTTTTTAATGTCATTAAAATCGACGGAAATCTTCTGATGTTCAGGCTTAAAATTTCGATACTTTTTTACAGCACTCTCCAGCTCTTCATCATCGATTGGTTTCAACAAATAATCGATGCTGTTTAACTTGAATGCTTGCAAGGCATATTCGTCATAAGCGGTAGTGAAAATGATAGCACTTTGCACCTCCACCATATCAAAAATTTCAAAAGACAATCCATCGGAAAGTTGGATGTCCAGAAAAATCAAATCGGGTTGTGGATTATTTTGAAACCAATCGAGCGCTTCTTCCACTGAATGCAACATGGTGGATACTTCAACATCAAGTTCGGCAAGCAACCGATTCAATCTTCGGGCTGCAGGTTTTTCGTCCTCAATAATAATCACATTCATTTTTGGATAGGTTTAGAAAGGTTATCGCTTGATCTTTTTGTTTTCTTCGGTTAGAATCTTTTGAATCTTTTTCTCTTCCCATTTTGAAACTCGTGAATGTGAAAAAACCCGCAGTCCGTGCACCACTAAAAACACACCCCAAATAATGGGAGTAGAGAAGAAATTCCAAAACATCCATTCATCATTCCATGTGGCTTGGCTAATATCTTCATAGAAATACAACTTAATACCAAGAATAATCAGATTGATGATAATGTAAACCAAAACATGGTTGTAAAAACCTTTTAGCTTTTTGACCCGACGCTTTGCGTTTTCGTATGCTATTTGATTTTCCATTTTAAAGAAATTTATCCATTTGTTTTTTATCCTCGTCTATGTATTTCTGTATTTGACGTTCCTCCCAGCTTTTCCCAAAAAAAGGATTGAACCGAAATGCTTTCCCCGCATGAAACGCCAGACCAATTCCCCAACCGAACAAGGTTATGAAATGGGACCATTGCCAAAAATCATTACTATTCAAATAAATATTGACCAAAATAAAGGCGTTGACCAATACATAAACTATGGCATGAATATAAAACCCTTTGATTTCGTCTACTCGCTTTTTCGCCCTTGCCAGTTTATTGTTGTTCATATTTTCCATCGTTACTTCCATTTACCAGTTTGATTTTCTTCTTCCAATATCTCGTTGATTTTACGTTGCTCCCATTTTTTACCAAAAAAGGGATTGAGGTCAAAAGTAGCCACGGCATGGAAAAATACGCCGATGCCCCATCCAAATGCCGCCCAAAGGAACCATGCATAGCGAAATTCATTTGTTAGGTAGTTGATTACCGCCAGAACGACCATTACCACAATATAGGCAGTGATGTGGGCATAAAACCCCTTGAGTTCTGCTACGCGCTGCTTCGCTCTAATATACTTGTTCTCTGTATCCTTTTGCTCCATGATTCAAATGTGTTTAGATGTCGTCACGGTTTAAAAACTCTTTTATTTTGCGCTCTTCCCATGATTTGCTCAAAAAAGGAACGTAACCAAAGGTGCCCAGTCCGTGCCCTATAAGTCCTGCACCCCACCCCACCAAGGGAAACAATACCCAGAGGTACGAAGTGGTTCTGTAATTTAAATAGAATAATAAGGATATCACAATGCCATAGACTATGGCGTGCACATAAAAGGATTTGATTTCCTCTACTTTTTGTTTTGCGGCTTCATATTGTAATTCACTGCTCGTTTTCATCTTGATTGTTTTTGTTTGATTGTATGATTCAAACTTAGGGCACAAAAAAGAGGGATTGAAAAAGGAATTCGCGAATTGTCGTTTTCGTTGGATGAACTGTAAGACCGTGTGGAAAATACTCAAAGAACTGAAAACTATTCAAAGTCTTCTCGCTCCATGAGCTCTTGAATTTTTCGCTCTTCCCAACGTTTGCCCCATAACGGATTTCTGTTGTAGGCTTCCAGGCCGTGGACCACCACCCCGAAACCCCAGGAAATGGTCGGGAAAAAGGCCCAAAGAAACTCTGTAGTTCTAAAATTAAGCCACCATAGAAAAGGGATAATGATTACATAACTGATAAGGTTGCTGTAAAAACCCTTAATGACTTCAACCTTTTCTTTGGCTTTCAAATAGCGTTTCTCTTCAATGGAGTTCTGTTGGATTTCAATGGCTGAAACTTGCTTTGTCAGCATGGGTAGGGATACGCTGAAATCAGAGGCAGTCTTTTCAATAATAACTTCCCTATCTGACAAAATCGCGTAACGTTGTTTGATGTTTTGCAGCCCCACCCCACTTCTCTTTTTAACCACTTGTTTCTCTTGTATGTTGTTATGAACGACCATCATCCCCCCTTCTTCTCTGTCGGACAAGCGCAGCGGCTTGGAAGATGTAACCACATTGTGTTTGACTGCATTTTCGAGCAGTAGTTGTAGCGAAAGCGGTACAATACGGGCATCTGGAATACTGGACTGCTCTGGAATGTCGAATACGATACTCTCCTCGAAACGCATTTTAAGGAGTCGTACATAGGTGCGAGCAAAGCGAAGTTCTTCATCTACCGTGACCAAATCCTTGTTTTTTTGCTCCAAAACGTACCGATACACTTTCGATAACGAAGTAGTGAATTTTTGGGCTTGGTGGGGGTCTTCTTCAATCAGGCTCGTCAATACATTGAGGCTGTTGAAGAGAAAGTGGGGGTCCAATTGGTTTTTAAGGGCATCAAATCGTGCTGAGGCAGTACCCGCAATCATCTTTTGCTCCTTTACTTGCTTCTCCTTGTAATAGCGGTAGTAAAAAATCGCATAGAACAGAAGGGTAACCACCATTGAAATGATGAAAGACACTCTGTAAAAACTGAGTTTTTCACCCATTAGGAAATCCATAACAGGGGTATCATGAACGAGCACGAACAAAATGAACCGGGATACAAAGATGCCTATGGCCGAAGCTAAAATGTTGCAAAGAATCCCTAATCCCAAAATCTTCAGTTTGAAGAAATTGCTTCCAAACTTTCGCATAAAAAGAATGAAAACATAGGCATTGCACATGTAGATGATGACCGAGAAAATCATGCTTTCACCAAACTCCTGCAACAGCTCTTGGGTGGTAAAGGTCACCCCATTGGCATAAAAAATAATCAGGAAGACGATATATATCGCCGTCCCGACTAAAACAGATTTAAAAAGTTCTCTAAAAAACCTCGGCATTTCTTATTCACTTTTACACTCGGAAAGCACCGCTTCTGCGCGTTCCTTTCCCCATTTGGGATAAAAGGGTGTTTCTGGATTAAAGGTAGCGAAAAGTTCAACGGCCTTTTCCACGTCCTTGCAATACGGTGCAGTATCCTTGCCGAAGTAGCGTGCAGTTCCCATGTCCCATTCTGCCTTCGAAAACACCACTCTAGGGTTTTCTGGTGCAAGCGCAATCGCCTCTTGATACAATTTGACGTTCTTTCCAGATAGAGTCATACCATAGGTAGCGCCGTCAAATGCAATCCAGGCCGTGTTAATCATCGCCTCTTGCACCAGAAGTTCAGGATTATCGGGAGAAATAGCTTTGGCCACATCCAAAAACTCCTTGGCTTTTCCAAGACGCTCGCCCACAATTTTTTCGTCCTTTTGACCAAAAGTAGTCACCGTATTGATTTGGGCAACGTAATAATAAGGCAACCAATTGTCTTGTTCCGCCATGGCGATACGTTCAAACAAATTGGAGGCATCGGTGATTTTACCTTCACTCCAGAGTCCTAAGGCTTTCTCCATACCTTTTTCGTAAGCGCCCTGCGCATAAACACCTGAACTTACTAGCAAAATTGCGATGATGAATTTTTTCATGACTTAAAGTTTAATGGTTTGTTTTATCGTTTTTTGATTTAAAGTAAATTTTGCGTCACCCCAGGTTGGCGGACAAAATCGTCCTTTTGACCCATTGCTACAACCGTAGTCCTCCTTTGGCATGAATCCAAGAATCAAATCCAGTTTTCCATTTTCGTTTTTGTCATGAAAAAGGGAGATTCCATAAGTACCGTAAGGGATGTTCGAGAAGGTTACGGTGCTTTTTCCATCTTTGATGACACCATCCCTGCCTTCATAAACCCTATCCAACCAATTCGCTTCGGAATCGTAAAGGCCTACTCGAATAACACCTTTGTTGTTTGAAATGTTTGTTACGGTCACGGTAAGTTCCCCTGTTTCTTGTCCTGTCATCGCTTGTATTCCGAAAAAAAGACCGACAAGAAGGAGGTTGGTGATTTTCATGACTGCTCGTTTTTTGATTGTTACGAGGCAAAGATGCGCTGTTTTGTAGAGGGAATCGCTTCGCACTAACCCAATTGTCAATTTTAGCGACTGAATTGTAATTCACTGGCAGATAAACCCTTCCTATCCCTATTCACCCCTTTAAATGCTATACCGGAAAATCTTTTTCAGAAGGATGCAACCCTTCGAAAACAACAAGTGTCCTTAGATCGAATGCATTCCAAAAAACAAACAGAAATGAAAGCAACAATCGTAAACCAATGATTCATGACAACACTGTCTAAGTCCATCAACCGATGGCATATTTTATTCTTTTTTGCACTATTGGGAGTTCAACTCCTTAGCGCACAACAAAATTTCACTATAAGTGGAACGCTAACAGACCAGCAAAACGGGGAGACTCTTTTTG
>CALBPG010000169.1 GCA_937899065.1 uncultured Allomuricauda sp. | reverse complement strand
CGGTGGTAAAAATTTCAAGCAGCTGATGCCCGCCTATCAAGCCAATAATGGTGTCCATCCAGACCATCATGCGTGGTGGATTCATCCAGAAAACGGGCAATTTATGATTGATGGAAATGATGGAGGTGTGAACATTACCAAAGATGGCGGGAAAACTTGGCGCTTTATTGGAAATCTTCCCGTAGCGCAGTTCTACCACATTAATATTGATAACGAATACCCATATAATGTATATGGTGGAATGCAGGATAACGGTTCATGGAGAGGTCCAGCCTACGTTTGGCGCGACCAAGGCATCCGTAATAGTTACTGGCAAGAAATCGCCTTTGGGGATGGTTTTGACGTAGTTCCGGATTTAGATGACAACCAATTTGGATATGCCATGAGTCAACAAGGCTATGTATCTCGCTATGACTGGAAAACAGGCAACAACTACATCGTACGTCCCACCTCTCCTGACAAAGAAACACGTTTGCGTTTCAATTGGAACGCAGGAATTGGTCAAGACCCGTTCAACAACAGTACCGTTTATTTTGGAAGCCAGTTCGTGCACAAAAGCACCAATAAAGGGCTTACTTGGACGACGATTTCTCCGGATTTGACCACCAACGACAAGGAAAAGCAGAAGCAAAGTGAAAGTGGTGGACTTACCATGGATGCCACGGGCGCAGAAAACCACTGTACGATTTTGGTCATTGAACCTTCAGAAGTAGAGCAAAACATGCTTTGGGTTGGAACTGATGATGGTCGTGTGCACATTACTCAAAATGGTGGAGGTACTTGGACCGAAGTAACTCAAAACATCAAAGGATTACCCGAGGGCAGTTGGATTCCGCAAATCAAAGCTTCGAAAAAAAATAAAGGAGAAGCCTTATTGATTGCGAATGATTATCGCCGTTTCAATTACACGCCCTACGCCTATCGCACTAAGGATTATGGCAAAACATGGACGCGTATTGTAGATGGAAATGACGTAGAAAGTTATACCCTTTCCATTGTGGAAGACCCTGAAAATCCAAATTTGATGTTTTTAGGAACTGATGATGGACTTTACATTTCCTTCAATGCAGGTAGCAGCTGGATGAAATGGACCGAAGGTTTCCCGACGGTATCTACTAAGGATTTGGTTATTCAACCTAGGGAGCATGACTTAGTAATTGGTACTTTCGGAAGAGCTGCTTGGGTATTGGATGATATCCGTCCGTTACGCGCCATTGCGGAAAACGCAGCGGTCTTGCAAAAAGATGTAATGCTTTTCGATAGTCCGGATGCTTATTTGGCCGCTTATCAGCAACCTACTGGAAGTCGTTTTGGTGGAGATGCCCTGTACAATGCGGAAAACCGAAAAGAGGGAGCGATGATTACCTACTACCTCAAAGAGGTTCCAAAAAAGGAAGACAAATCGAAAGACGATAAGGAAAAGGAGGCCTCAGAAGAAGAACCAAAAACTGAAGTGAAAAAGAAGGACTCTGTTATTTTCAAAGTTTATGATGGTTCTCGGTTGATTCGAACACTAAAAACAAAAGCACCGAAAAAGGCAGGTTTCCATCGGATGTACTGGGAATTGGATGAAAAAGGCCCAGACCGTCCTTCCCGAAAAATCTCGAAAAAGAAAAGCGAAAGAGGTGGTATCACAGTTAAACCAGGTAGTTACAAGGTAAAAGTCCATTATGGTAGCGCAATGGATTCCACCAGCATCACGGTGAAAACTGACCCAAGACTTAACGTATCCAATGCGGATGTTGAGAGCGTTTACAATCAAGCTAGGAAATTGGAGAAATTCACCCAAGCTAGTGCTGACGCGGTAAAAGCTTTGGTTGAACGCAAGAATCTGGCCAATCGTTTGAAAAAGGAGATGAAGGAAATGGACAAGGAGAAATACAAAGATGCCATGAAAGCTTCAGACAGTATCGTTAAAGAAATCGATGGTATTGTTGCCCTATTTATTGGAAAAGAAGACAAACGGCAAGGTATCACTCGAAATCCGGAAATCAGTGTGATGCAGCGTGTGAATACGGCAAGCTACTACGTGCAGACGCGGAAATCTGGTGTGACCAAAACGGAAGAGAACTTAATTCAATTTGCTGAAGAGGAGGTGAAAGCAGCCCTGGGCAAAACCAACGCCTTTTTGAATCAAAAATGGAAAGCTTACCAACAAGAAATCGAAGCATTGGAGCTTTCTCCTTTTACCGAAACCAAAACCATTACGCTGGAATAATCCTAGCGTCACCGTATGAAGAAATTATATTTTACCATCCTGCTGATTCCTTTTTTGGTAGGGGCACAAAACAACGCAGAAGAAGAGTTTGGAGGATGGTATATGTACTTCGGGATGAACAAAATTTCCGAACGCTTTAGCATTCATTCCGAGGCGCAGTTCCGGTATTATGAAACTGCAGATAACTTTAATCAGCTTTTGTTACGAACGGGATTGAACTACCATATCAATCCAAATGCTATTGCAACGGGAGGCTATGCGTTTATCAAAACGGACCCCACTTTCTTGGAAAACGAAGGTGACCGCGATAGCCGGGAACACCGTATTTTTCAGCAATTCATTCTCAAAAACAAGGTATGGGAGCTCATTTTTGAACACCGCTATCGTTTGGAACAGCGTTTTTTGGATTTTGGAGATGAAACCCGAACTGAACATCGGGCACGATATCGCATCCAAATGACCTTGCCCTTGACCAACACCTTCTTTCTGAATTTTTACGACGAACTTTTCATCAATCTTCAGGATGATTTATTTGGGCAAAACCGATTATATGGCGCTTTAGGTATCCATCTTACAGAAAACAGCAGTGTCCAACTCGGATACCTTCGAAATCAATTTACTTCGCAGGTCTTCGATAGGTTACAGATAGGTTTCTTTTTCAATCCCGACTTAAGGAATATCTTCAAGAAGAAAGACAAAAGTTAATCGAGAACCTTAAAAATTCCTTCCATGGCGGTACAGAACCTAACCTTTGAAAACGCAGCCGGGAACCGTCTATCTGGGAAACTGGAACTTCCCGCAGACAGACATCCCCATAATTATGCCCTATTCGCCCATTGCTTTACCTGCAACAAACACCTCTTTGCGGTTAAGAATATTAGTAGAGCTCTCGTAAATCAAGCTATCGGGGTATTGCGAATCGATTTTACAGGGCGGGGTGTAAGGGATGGCGATTTTGCGGATACTAATTTCTCAGGAAATGTTGAAGATTTGGTTGCTGCTGCCACCTTTTTGGAAAAAGAATATGCCGCACCTTCTCTTATCATTGGGCATTCCCTCGGGGGGGCAGCCTCCATATTTGCTGCGCATGAAATACCCTCCATTCAAGCCGTGGTTACGGTTGGTGCTCCATCCAATCCGGTTCATGTAAAGCATTTGTTGCAAAGTGGTTTGGAAGAAATTGAAGCAAGTGGCAAAGCCGTTGTGCAATTAGCGGGAAGGGATTTCACCATCAAAAAACAGTTTTTGGATGATTTGGAAACCAAATCCTTACCCGAAATCGCCAAAGCCTTGCGCAAACCGTTATTGATAAAGCATTCTCCTCAAGATGATACGGTGGGCATCCAAAATGCGGAACAAATCTATGTTGCTGCACACCATCCCAAAAGTTTTGTCTCTTTGGATGGCGCAGACCATCTATTAAGCAGAAAGGAAGATTCCATCTACGTGGGGGAAGTGATTTCAGGTTGGGCGAAACGCTATCTCAATATTGACGATCGATTTAGCAAAAGCCTACGAAGCAAGCATCAAGTAGTTGCCAGCTTAGACCAAGAAGATATGTTTGCGACCCAACTCAAGCTTGGGAACCATTTTATCATGGCCGACGAACCTACGGATTTTGGAGTGCAAAATTTTGGTCCTTCTCCCTACGAACTGGTCTCAGCCGGATTAGCAGCTTGTACTGCGATGACCATGCAAATGTATGCCCGACGGAAGCAATGGCCCTTGATCAATGTAGAGGTTCATGTATCCTATGGTAAGGAACATGCCATTGACTGCGAGCATTGTGAAGAGACCAATTCGAAGATTGATACCTTTAAAAGGGAAATCAAGATTGTTGGTGCTTTGGATTCTGTCCAAAAGGAAAACCTCATGCAGATTGCTGACAAATGTCCGGTACACAAAACCCTTCACAACGAGACCCAAGTACTCAGTACC
>CALBPG010000168.1 GCA_937899065.1 uncultured Allomuricauda sp. | reverse complement strand
CATGTCGTTAACAATGGCGCAAACGGGTATATTTTTCTTTTTCGATTGTGATAGCAGATTCCGAAAAAGTGTTGTTTTGCCCGACCCAAGAAATCCGTTGAGTATGACAACCGGTACTTTACTAAATCCCTTCATTAAAAACTAGTCTGTTGAAATAGTAAGGTATCAAAATTACACTAAAAATAGGCCGGTAATAAACATATCTAAACCCTATTCTCGGTTGTGCGTTTTCGTCGAATTGGAGCAGCTCAATATCGCGGTTTACGCTTCACAGTAGGCTATTGAAACTCAGAGGTAAAGTGCAATTTGACAGAAGGATATTTCTGTTGGGTCATTTGGAGTGAAAAGGCAGAATCTGCCAAGAAGACCAGTTGTCCGCGTTTGTCAGTAGCGAGAAACTTCTGTTTGACCCGTTTGAATTCATTGAATTCATCATTATCAGGATTTTCAGGCTCCACCCAGCATGCTTTGTACACAGGGAAGTTCTCATAGGTGCATTTTGAGCCATATTCATGCTCCAAACGGTATTGAATAACCTCATATTGCAGGGCACCTACTGTTCCAATGACCTTTCTTCCATTCAGTTCAAGCGTAAACAATTGAGCAACCCCTTCATCCATTAATTGGTCAATACCCTTGTTCAACTGTTTGGCTTTCATAGGGTCCGCATTGTTGATGTACCTAAAATGTTCGGGTGAAAAACTGGGTATCCCTTTGTAGTTGAGTTTTTCACCCCCCGTTAATGTATCTCCAATTTTGAAATTTCCCGTATCGTGAAGTCCTACAATATCTCCTGGAAAGGAAATATCGACGATGGCCTTCTTTTCTGCAAAAAAGGCGTTTGGACTAGAGAACTTTAGTTTTTTATCATTCCGCACATGGAGATAGGGTTTGTTGCGCTCAAAAGTTCCTGATACAATCTTTACAAAAGCCAATCGGTCCCGATGTTTAGGATCCATATTGGCGTGTATTTTGAAAACGAAACCGGAAAAGTCTTTTTCGGAAGCCTCCACTAACCGTTCTTCAGCCATTTTGGCTCGTGGTGTTGGTGCAATGTTCACAAAACAGTCCAACAGTTCGCGAACCCCAAAATTGTTCAAGGCTGATCCAAAGAAAACCGGTTGTTGTTCTCCATTTAGATAAGCTGTTTCATCAAATTCAGGATATACCCCTGCAACGAGTTCTAGGTTGTCTCTTAGCTCCTGCGCAGCTTTCTCACCTATATAGTTTTCCAAAGCCGCATCATTGATGTCATCAAAGGCAATAGTCTCTTCAATATTCTTTTTGCTATCGCCACTGAACAAATTGATGTTCTTTTCGTAGATGTTGTAAATGCCTTGAAAGTCGTATCCCATACCTATAGGGAAACTCAGCGGGGTTACTTTCAGTCCCAGTTTTTGTTCTACCTCATCCAGTAGGTCAAACGCATCCTTTCCCTCTCTATCCAATTTATTGATGAAAACGATAATAGGAATATTTCGCATTCGACAAACTTCAACTAGTTTCTCAGTTTGCTCTTCCACGCCTTTCGCAACATCAATCACTACAATAACACTATCTACAGCGGTAAGCGTTCGAAAGGTATCTTCAGCAAAATCTTTATGACCTGGGGTATCAAGGATGTTGATTTTTTTGTCGTTATAAATAAAAGCTAAAACAGAGGTGGCGACTGAAATTCCTCGCTGCCGTTCAATTTCCATGAAGTCACTGGTGGCAGCTTTTTTGATTTTATTGTTTTTCACGGCACCAGCCTCTTGTATGGCTCCACCAAACAAAAGCAATTTTTCCGTCAAGGTTGTCTTGCCCGCATCTGGGTGGGATATGATACCAAAAGTTCGGCGTCTCGCAATTTCTCCAGCAAAATCCATAGGCAAAAATTTCGGCAAAAATAAGGCAATTATTATTGGAAGATTACCTCCATTAAATCGGTTGTTGAAAGAATGGTGAAAAAAAATCTTACAGGGCCCAAATGTTAAAGAAAAGCGAAGTAATTTTCGGGCGCAATTTGAAACAAACCTTAGCCAATGTAATCCAATCCAAGACTTTTTACGTATCCATATATGTGGTGGATAATACCAATTAGTGGTTATTTATCGAATAAAGTAGGTGAATCCTCTCAAATGATTTAACTATGTATTAAGGTTTATCATTAGTTCGAATTGGTGATAAATCCCACATTAGGAAAGAAAAACCCCAAATTTCTTATCCAATTAGACCTCAAAGCCATGGTGATAAGTTGACCAAAACTGTCATTTATGGAAACGAATACGTTTGTCACACTTTTCGAAAAAGTGTTAAAATCAAATGTGAGTATAATGTTGTTTGCAATTTTTACATTGCAAGTTTCATCGATACATGCAATTGATGTCTTGGATACCCTCTCTGCTTTTACCGATAATCCTGCAGATTTGGATGATGATGATGATGGAATTCTCGATACTGTTGAGGATGCCAATATAGATGGAGATGATAATCCAGCAACCGACCCTACAGATAATGATTTGGATGGAATTCCTAACTACTTGGATTTGGATTCCGATAATGACGGTATTTTGGACAACGTCGAGGGCCAAAGTTCAGCTGATTTCGTTCCACCTTCTGGGATTGATGCCAATGCCAATGGATTGGATGATGCATACGAAGGGGCGTACGGTTTTGGAATTGTTCCAATAAACACCGACGTAAATAATGGAGGAAATGGGTTATTGCCAGATTATTTGGATTTAGATTCAGATATTGATGGTATCCGAGATAATGTAGAAGCCCAATCTTTTTTGGGTTTTGTCGCTCCAAGCGGTGTTGATGCCAACCAAAATGGTTTGGATGACGCCTACGAAGGTAGTTACGGGTTTGGTATTGAACCTATTAGCTCTGATGATGACCTCTTTCCTGATTTTCGTGATTTTGATTCAGATGGAGATGGAATCAAAGATAAAATAGAGGCGCAAACCTCAATTGGTTATATACCACCCATTGGCGATGGAAACGGAAATGATATTGATGATGCATATGAATCAGGATTGACTCCAATTGATACAGATGGAGATAATGTCCCAGATTACCGTGATATTGATTCTGACAACGATGGAATCATCGATAACATTGAGGGACAAGACTTCCAGAATTATATTCCTCCGAGCGGAAACGATTTTAATGGAATAGGATTGGATAGTGCTTACGGTTTTGAGGGCATTATACCCGTAAACTCCGACACCGATGACCTACCAGACTTTCGTGACATCGACAGTGACGACGACGGGCTTCCTGACAACATAGAGGGCCAGCCGACGGCGGGCTATGTGCCACCGACGGGCATGGACAGCGACAACGACGGTCTTGACGATGCCTACGAGGGCAGCGGCGACGAGGGCCTCACCCCTGAGAACACGGATGGCGTTGACGCCCCGGACTACCTTGACGACGACAGCGACAACGATTTGGTTGCCGACAACAACGAGGGGAACGACTTCAACTTCGACGGCATCCCGGACCAAACGTATACGGGAACCGATACGGACAACGACGGTTTGGACGACGGCTACGAGGGCAGCGACGTGAACGACGGTTACGACGTGAACGACGAGATAGAGGACCCCGCGACGGACCTACCTGACACGGACGGCACGGAAGATGTAAACTACCGGGACATCGACGATGACGGCGACGGCATCGACACCCCCGACGAGGACGCGGACGGTGACGGCGACCCGACCAACGACGACACTGACGGTGACGGCACGCCGGACTACCTTGACCCTGACAACGGACCCGACACTGATGGTGACGGGGTACCGGACATAACGGACATCGATGACGACAATGATGGTATCCTTGACGTTGTTGAGGACCCGAACCTTGATGGTGACGACAATCCGTTGACGGACCCATTGGACAGTGACGGCGACGGACGTCCCGACCACTTGGACATCGACAGTGACGACGACGGGCTTCCTGACAACATAGAGGGCCAGCCTACGGCGGGCTATGTGCCACCGACGGGCATGGACAGCGACAACGACGGTCTTGACG
>CALBPG010000167.1 GCA_937899065.1 uncultured Allomuricauda sp. | reverse complement strand
CCCTTTGAAAATATGGTTGGTTTGTTGGCCATCACAACGCAAGTTGGTCGCCTAAAGATAAATCAATTGGTGATATTCCTGGAATTGCCAGAGCCTATTCCGATGATATCGTCGAAGAGCTGCCCAAAGTCACGATAATACACCAGAATCAGGTAGTTGTTTGCGGTAAAGCGAAAGTTTCCACTAATGGTATTCAATTCAATGGCCCCACTTTCGCGTTCAATCACATATTTGTAGTTGTGAAAACCTTGTTTCATTAAAAAAGATACTTCCATTCGGGCCTCCTCTTCATTAAACTCCATTCGGTTTTCTTCTTCGAGCGCGTAATTGTTGAATTTGCCAATGACGTAAACATTGTCCAAACCAATATCACTGGAGTAGGGGAGGCTGATATGATCGCGGGTATATTCTGCCTCACGTGATTCCTCGTCCCCTTGAAGTGTGCGAATTAAAATATCGCCTTTAATGTCAGGAAAATAGGTGTAGGGCTGGTCATACCGGAAATCGTTCATGAATAGGTAATGGTTGTAGATATCCGTTAGGTCGACTTTGGATATGGCAAAAGAAGTGGTTCGCAGGTCTTTGGTGTCAAAATTCAAAAATTCATTTCCGCCAAAAAAACTGGTTTCTTGGTCATACTTGTACACCAGTTCGTTTCCTATGGTAAACTGAGGTTTGATATTGTACAGCGCCGTCGGCCAAAAATGGTTTTGGATAATGGCTACTTTCACCTCTTTTTTCGGATTCACCACTGGAAACCCTGCTGTGTTGATGGAAAATTGAACGACTTGTTTTTCATTCAAAAAATCAAAATCCCTAGACCGTTTTACCGTTCCGCCTACTTGCACTGCATCTTTGTAAACAATAAACCTTCTTGAAAACTGAAGGTCTCCTGCTGAGTTTCGAATTTCTATAATGTAGTTCCCCGTAACCTTTAATCTTACATTTTCGTTAGGGATAACCAATTGATAGTTTGAGTAGGGCTGAAGAGTAGTATAGCTATTTTCATAGTTGATGATGCGCTGATTGTCCATTCCATTCAAATATTGCGATTTGAGCAATTGTGAAGGGGTCCAATCGTAATCACAATGAAAGATTTCGTAATAATAATCCTGCTCGTTGGCAGAGAGGTCATCAAACTCTAATTGTATGCGTTCTCCCAATTTCACCACCGGAAATTGGTCTTCAGTAGGGCCCTTAAAGATGATGGTTTTGATGTTTGAGGGTGGATTAACTTCCTCTTGTACCTGGGCTACGCTATAGAACGAGCAAAACACCAGTATAATTTGTTTAATCCTTAAGCGCATTTTAACGGGTAAATTTGGGTAAAGGTAAACAAAAACCGTACCCTCGGAATTAACCTCGATGTAATCCCATTTTTCTGGACAATAATTATGAAAAATTTGCTTTTAGTAGTAAATTTGCGAGCAATTTGCATAAACCAAAGGTCACGTAAATATGTCCAAAACAATAAGGATTAAAAAGGGATTGAACATCAATCTCATTGGTGAGGCCGAAAAGACAACTTCCAAAGCAGTTTCAAGTAACGTATACGCTATCAATCTTGATGACTTTCATGGGGTCACCCCAAAAATGTTGGTCAAGCAAGGTGGTGAAGTAAAAGCAGGGGAACCTTTGTTCTTTAATAAAGAGCAAGAAAACATGCTTTTTGTTTCCCCAGTTAGCGGTGAATTGGTTGAAATTGTGAGAGGGTCACGAAGAAAAATTCTGACCCTTAAGATTCTAGCCGACAAAACCCAAGAATTCGTTCAACACAAAATGTTTGATGTTAAAGAAGCCGATGCCGAAACGGTGCGCGCATTTCTTTTGAAGTCTGGGCTTTGGGCATTTATCAAACAACGCCCGTATGACATTATTGCCAATCCGGATGCTACGCCTAAGGCCATTTTTGTTTCTGGATTGTCCACTGCACCTTTGGCTGCTGATATGGATTATGTGCTGCAAGGGAAAGAAGCTGAGTTGCAAGCCGCTGTCGATGCTTTGTCTGCTTTAACACCAGGCAAAATTCATGTTTCCGTTGGCAGCAATGGCTCGCCTTTAGCACAATTGAGTAATGTAAGTGTGCACAGTGTTTCTGGGCCGCATCCAGCCGGTTTGGTAGGAACGCAAATCAATAAAATTGACCCTATCAATAAAGGAGAGGTGGTTTGGACCATTACTCCACAAGATTTGGTCATCATAGGTGAAACCTTATTGACCGGGAAGTTCAATGCTGAAAGAGTCATTGCACTCGGAGGTTCAGTCGTAAAATCTCCCAAGTACTATACCACCAAAATTGGTGCTGAGATTTCTACCTTCTTATACGCAGCTGGCGTAAACCAAGAGAAATTCAGACTTATCAATGGTGACGTGCTTACGGGAAGCAAAACACATCCTGAAGGACATTTGGGATATTTCAACAACGCAGTAACTGCTATTCCTGAAGGAGATGATTACGATTTCTTTGGATGGAACAAACCAATTTTCAATAAAATTTCTTCTACACGGGCTTTAACCTTTTCATGGTTGAACCCAAAGAAAAAATACGATTTGGATACCAACACCAATGGTGAGCATAGAGCATTTGTAGTAACTGGAAAATATGAAACGGTATTTCCGTTGGATATTTATCCGTTGCAATTGCTGAAAGCTTGCATGGTAAAAGATTTGGACGAAATGGAACAGTTGGGACTCTATGAAGTGGCCCCCGAGGATTTCGCTTTGACTGAATTCATATGTATCTCAAAGCAACCACACCAACAAATTATCCGAGAAGGATTGGATTTATTACATCAAGAAATAGGATAAAATGGGATTAAAAGAAAATTTACATCAGACCAAGCTAAAGTTTCAGGGCAAGAAAATGGCCCCTGCTTTTAATGCTATCCACACTTTTTTGTATTCGCCGAATGAAACCACCCACTCAGGCGGGCATGTTCGTGCGGTTGACGATTTGAAAAGAACCATGAATACGGTAATCTTGGCTTTAGTGCCGTGTTTGCTGTTCGGTATTTTCAACGCAGGCTATCAACATTATTCTGCCGTAAATGGTTTTCCGGCTGACTTCTCCATAATGGAGCACTTCATCACCTGGGATAACTTTTGGTTGGGCGCTATTACCGTTTTGCCATTAGTGATTGTTTCCTACGGTGTTGGTTTGGCGATAGAATTTGTTTTTGCCGTCATTAAGGGTCACGAAGTAGAAGAAGGGTATTTGGTTACCGGAATGTTGGTGCCACTTATCGTTCCTGTAGATACGCCACTTTGGATGTTGGCTATCGCTGTAGCCTTCGGGGTGGTCATTGGTAAAGAAGTTTTTGGTGGAACCGGAATGAATATCTTGAATCCAGCATTGACCATTCGTGCCTTTTTATTCTTTGCGTATCCCACTTGGATGAGTGGTGATAAAGTATGGGTGCACGAAGGTGTTGAAAGAGCTGGTACTGCTGATGCTATTTCTGGAGAAACCATTTTAGGGTACTTGGCACAAAATAAAGGAGCCGAATTCAGTTATTCCCTATCAGATATGTTCTTCGGATTTATTCCGGGTTCTGTGGGTGAGACTTCTGCCTTTTTGATTTTATTGGGTGGATTGTTCTTAATCTTCACCAAAATCGCCAGTTGGAGAATCATGGTGAGTGCCGTTGCCGGTGCCTTGGCCATGGGGTTGATTTTCAATGGTGTGGTAGCAGCTGAATGGATTCCAGAGTATAGCAAGTTCTACGGACTTATGGAATTTGAGTTCTGGAAGCATCTCATTGTGGGTGGATTGGCTTTTGGTATTGTCTACATGGCGACCGACCCAGTAACTGGTTCTCAAACTAATAAAGGAAAATGGATATATGGATTCCTAATAGGATTTATTTCCGTGATGATTCGTGTATTCAATCCAGGATATCCAGAAGGGGTATTCTTGGCTATTCTTTTAATGAACGTTTTTGCACCAACGATTGATCACTACGTGGTTCGTGGTAACGTGAGAAAAAGAATGAAACGATTAAAGAACGCTACCATCTTACCGAAACCTTCTGAAGGTCAAGCGGAAGAACTAAAAGTAGAAACTGCATAAGCATGGCAATCAATACCGAGAAAAACAGCTACACGGTCATATTTGCGATAATCATGGTGATTGTCGTAGGTTCTGTTTTGGCCTTTTTGGCCTCTGGACTTAGTACTAAAATCAAAGAGAACGAACGTTTCGAAAAGCAACAGAATATTCTTTACGCTATGGGTGTCAACGAAAACACTCCTGATAGTGGTGTGAATTTTATTCCAACAACTGTTGTGGAGGACCAGTTCAAAGACCAAGTCAAAGAACAATACGTTTGGGTCAATGGTGAATTGAAAACGGATGACCAAGCCTATCTTATTGACTTGAAGAAAGAACTTAAAGTCTTGAAAGAAGGCGGTGAGGCACGCTTACCCATTTTCATGGGAGAAAGAGATGGTCAAGAAGTCTATGTATTGCCCATGTATGGAAAAGGATTGTGGGATGCGATATGGGGATTCATGGCCGTAGATAAAGATATGGTGGTGCAGGGCGTTTATTTTGACCACAAAGGGGAGACTGCGGGTCGTGGTGCCATTATCAAGTTGCGCTTCTTTATGGACGATTTTACCGGAGAGTCTTTATTGGAAGGCGGAAGCTATAACGGAATTGCAGTCTCGAAAACGAACAACGACCCGCTGAATAACGATAAAGAAGATAACGAAGTAGATGCGATAGCAGGGGCTACCATTACCGGAAATGGGGTGTCGGCCATGATTAAGGAAACGCTTAAAGCATATAGACCGTTTTTGGAAACCATAAGAAACAACTAAGAAATGGCAATACTTTCAAAAAAAGACGCAAATCTTATACTAGACCCACTCGCGGACAACAACCCTATCACCATTCAGGTATTGGGCATTTGTTCGGCACTTGCTATTACTGCTGAGCTAAAGGCATCCTTGGTGATGGCTGTATCAGTAATTTTTGTAATGGGCGTGGGTAATGTGGTGATTTCATTGTTACGAAACGTCATCCCGTCCAAAATTCGAATTATTGCCCAGCTTATCGTAGTGGCTACTTTGGTAATCGTAGTAGACCAGGTATTGAAAGCCTTCGCTTATGAATTGAGCAAAACGCTTTCGGTTTTTGTGGGATTGATTATTACGAACTGTATCATTATGGGACGGTTTGAAGCTTTTGCCTTAGGAAACGGGGTATGGCGTTCGTTCTTGGATGGTATTGGTAACGCTTTGGGTTATGGAGTAATTTTGGTAATCATAGGGTTCTTTAGAGAACTGTTGGGTTCAGGTACTTTATTTGGTATTCCTGTTTTGGGAGACCCTATCGCGAAAACCGGTTTGTATTCCATTGGATACGAAAACAACGGTTTTATGATTATTCCTCCAGCAGCACTTATCGTCGTGGGGATTATTATTTGGGTACAGCGTTCTAGAAATAGAGCCTTAATTGAAGAAGCATAAATAGACAGATTATGTTAGAGCATTTAGAATTATTTTTCAAGTCTATCTTTATCGACAACATGGTATTTGCCGTGTTCTTGGGTATGTGTTCCTATCTGGCGGTATCCAAAAAGGTATCCACAGCTGTAGGTTTGGGTGCAGCGGTAATTTTCGTTTTGGCGGTTACCGTGCCATTGAACTGGTTGTTGGACCAATATCTTCTAAAAGAAGGCGCTTTAGTATGGCTTGGTCCTGAGTATGCCGATTATAATTTGAGTTTCTTATCGTTTATCATGTTCATCGCTACGATTGCGACCATGGTACAGCTCGTTGAAATTGTGGTGGAGAAGTTTTCACCATCATTATATAATTCCTTGGGTATCTTTTTGCCATTGATTGCAGTAAACTGTGCTATTCTCGGAGGTTCCTTGTTCATGCAAGCACGTGAGATTCCAACTTTAGGACTTGCTTTGAATTATGGTATTAGTTCAGGTATCGGATGGTTCTTGGCCATTTTGGCGATTGCCGCCATTCGTGAAAAAATTCGCTACTCCAATGTTCCAGCACCTTTGAGAGGTCTAGGCATTACGTTTATTATAACCGGACTTATGGGAATTGGTTTCCAAAGCTTCGGTGGAATGCTTACAGGTGACAACGAGCCGCCTGAAGGAGAACAACCTACAACCGCGGTACAAACCAAGGAAAAAGAATTGATTATAAAGG
>CALBPG010000166.1 GCA_937899065.1 uncultured Allomuricauda sp. | reverse complement strand
TTCCTGTTACGTCAATGACATCCAAAATCAATTGGCTGAAATCGGTAGGCGTAGCGGTAAGTCCTGCTGTTTGAAGGTCAGCAATGGTCACATCGATTGAGGTCCAAGCACCAGCCGTCAAGGCCATATTTGGAGTGTTTCCTCTTGTGTCGTTGCCACTACCGAAGCCATCGCCTCCGAAATCCACAACTCCTGCCAAGAAGTTTAGCGCAGTCGCGCTCCATACATCAATATGGAAGGTAGTCATGCCAGATATATCAACCGTTTCAGTCATGGTTTCAATTCCAGCAAAGTTCAAATCTGCGTATACTTTTACGTCATCACCTGATACTTGCGCATCGGCGACACCGGCACCTTCACCAAATCCAGCAAAGAAAGTATCCACTGTGACATTAGCATAAGCATTACTGAATACAGAAATCACATCGCCTGCATTACGCGCTGGTGGGGTTGGTGCTGGATCCGTTGGCATGTCTCCTCCGCCACCAGTTTCATTGTAGAAATAAATATTGTCTACATAGATGGTTCCCACCGCATCGATAACTTCTAGGATTAATTGACTAAAATCCGTTGGCGTGGCTGTAAGACCTGCCGTTTGAAGGTCTGCAATCGTAACATCGATTGATACCCATTCGCCTTCTGTCAAGGCAGTGTTTGCCGTGTTTCCTCTGGTATCGTTGCCACTACCAAAGCCATCACCAGCAAAATCAACTACACCTGCCAACAAGTTAAGACTAGTAGCACTCCATACATCAATATGGAAGTTGGTCATGCTGGATAAATCTACGGTTTCAGTTAAGGTTTCAATTCCTGCGAAATCCAAATCCGTGTATACTTTAACATCATCACCAGCGACTTGAGCATCCGCAACGCCGCCACCCATACTAAATCCTGCAAAGAACGTATCTACTGTGATATCGGTGTAGGCATTACTGAACAAGGAAATCACATCACCTGCATCACGCATTGGTGGGGTCGGTGCAGCTTCAGTAGGCATGTCACCCCCCGTGGTCATCACTTGCTCAATATTGTCGATGTAGAAGGTACCTGCCGTAGAGCCAGGACCATCAATGAAAATGGTAATTCTTGAAAAACTGTCAGTGGAAGTAAAATTAAAGGTCAACGCTTCCCATCCGCTGACGGTATGGGCTGCAGTTACTTCGGTGTCAGCACCGGTACCTTGCTCAAACTTCAACAATACATCCAATGCGGATTCGGACCAAACATCTATTTGAATGCTTTGGTTTGTAGACAAATCAACAGGAGTTCCTACATCGAAGGATATCCCTTCAAAGGCAGCACCACTGTTCGTTATGGCACCCACCATAGAAGCAACATCATTACTGCCTCCAGGTGCAGGATTGTCTACCACTTCAAAACTAGCTCCTGAGAAAGTACCAGCAGTGTAATCAACATTGGCACCATCGAATGTGATGGGCAACATGACTGCCTCGGGGATTGAAATGGTAATTTCATCCGTGAAAACATCGGAAGCCCCCGCGGCGTTAGAAGCGGTCAATCTTACCGTATAGGTTCCGGTTGTATAGGTTTTTACAGGGTCTATTACCGAAGAAGTAGTACCATCCCCAAAATCCCAAGCAAAGCTGTCGGCATTTTCAGAAATATTGATAAAAGTAACCACACCGGTACCCTCTTGTACCGTTTGGGTAAATCCGGCTACCAAAGTTGGTAGCGTTCCTCCGGCATCGTCATCATCTTCACATCCAAAAAAGGATATGGCCAAAATCAAAATGGAATATATCCACGTTTTGTTTCGAATTAGTTTCATCTTAAAAAAGTTAGTTTAGTTAATCATTGTTTGTATACCCGTACATAATCCACAATCAAGGTCTGTGGAAACTCAGTTTGCGCGTTTGGAGGACCAACAAATGTTCCGCCTACGGCAAGGTTCACTAGGATATAGAAGGGTTTGTTGAAAACCCATTGTCCAGGTACGTCTTCCGGGGTTATCTGATTGTATAGGACATCATCCACATAATAGTTGATGTAGTTAGGACCCCATTCAATTCCAAAAACATGGAACCCTGTATCGAAACGGTCGTTTTCCAAAGTATACTCTTTGGAAACCGCCTCGCCACCGGAATATCCTGGTCCATGCACACTACCTATCAATACCGTAGGCTCTTGACCACGATATTCCATAATGTCTATTTCACCAGCACCAGGCCATGGATTATCATCGATATCAGCACCCAACATCCAGAAAGCAGGCCAAATACCCTGACCATAAGGAAGTCGCATACGTGCTTCAAAACGCCCATATTCTTCTTCAAATTTGTCCTTCGTCAATAGTCTACCCGAGGTGTATTGAGACCCTTCAAAATCTTCTTGTTGTGCGGTAATCAAGAGCACACCATTTTGAACGGTTACATTCTCGGTTCGGTCTGTGTAGTATTGCAACTCTTGGTTGCCCCATCCATCGATACCATTGCCAATATCGAAACTCCAAAGCGCATCGTTTGGTGCTCCATCGGTATCGAAATTCTCATCTAAAATTAAATTGGTAAATGTCGCCACGGTTTGAGTATCATCTGTTTCGCAACCTGCAAAGGCCCAAATAGCCAGTATTGCCATACACTTTGCAGTGAAAGACCAAGCTGCATTTTTATGTTCATATCTTTTATTCATCATCCTTTTTTTTAACTGTGAGGTATTTCGATTACTCCGTGTAGAAATAAATATTATCAAAAATGAAATTGGGTCCGCCAATTAGAATCAAGGCACCTAGATTGTTTTTCTGGGATGCCAAATCACCTCCCAATGGAATATCAATAGAGGTCCATTCGCCTACCGTAAGTCCTGTCACATCAAATCTGAAGTCCACATCGTCGACTATGGGCAACCCAGTGTTAACATCGGTATCAACTACTTGATTAGCACCTACATCCCGTATCTGTACTCCAATTTCAGTTCCTGCATTTTGTACATATACATCGATATGCAAGAAGGTTAAGTCTGTACCATCCACGGGGTTTTCGAAAACGATTCCGGTGAAGTTGTTGTTCGCATACGTTAGGACGCTGTTTCCACCAGCGGAGGAAATTGTCGTTTGCGTGGTCGATCCACCAAAGTTCGGCGTGAAGTTGCTTTCCGTCTCATTGGGATAGGTATCACTAAAAATGGATTTCACATTGGCCGCCGGTCTTGTAGGTATCGGTGCTGCCACCAATGACCCACTTGAAGTAAGCTCCAATGAACCAAGTGCCTGCACACCTGCCAACTGCGCAGTTATAGTGGTTGTACCGGATTCGCCTATAACGTTTATTTCTCCTAGTTCACTAACTGTGGCCACAGAATTATCGGAGGAAGAAAAATCATAGTATGAAGGCGCTACCGCTAGTGTGATGTTATTCCCATTTCCAAGATTAAAGTCTTGTAGCAATCCATCTACTACCAAATTGGAACCTGTAAACGCCTGCTCGGTCAATTCTTGTCCAAAGAAGATTCCAGGTCTTGGTTGGGCAACTGTACCTAGTTTTTCAAAACGGACTTCATCCAACCAAAATACATATCCTGCCCCTCCGGTGGTCTGCGAACCGGCAGAAAACCAGAACATTCCCCGCTCTTCAATCAGTTTCGATGGGTCAGGGATAGGGATTACGTATTTTACCCAATTTGTGGTTAGTGGCAATCCAAAGGTGGTTACTTGATATTTGTTTTCTAAAAAGTCCTGACCAAATCCGAATTCCCCAATGGAAACCCCTCGAGATGCTTTTGCGTAAAAGGTTAATGCGTCAAAACCAGTAAGGTTTCTTCCAGCTCCATCAATTCTAAAAATAGCGCCGGCAATACCCCCACAAGGAACGAATGAATACGGAACAAAAATACGGATAGAGGATTTGATTACAAACCATACAACATAAACAAATGAGAATCATAATCATTTGGCATTTAAAAAGGGAAAGTAAAAATCACTCCCCAAACCTACTGGCGCCTCCACAAATATTTCGCCATTCTGTGAAAACGTAGCAAACTGCACATCATCCGAAAAATCTCTATCACATGCCGTGAATAGGAACACGCCCAAACACACTAGCATCGTGAATCGTATGTTTTTATAATTTCTATTTTTCATTTTGTCAATCTTTTTATTTACCGATGTTGATGTGTACATAAGTCATGATTTCCCATTCTTGACCGTTATCGAAACCTACTGGGCTCAAAATCGGCTCAGGTGGGAATGTGTTTGGCGGAACAAAGTTTGGTGAATAACGAGGTGAGAACTCATTGAGCGACCTCCACGTGCCTCGTATACCAATTTGTGTGCTCGGTAGAATAAACCAATCCGGTTTTCCTAAAGTGGTTGAAATATCCAACATCAACTGCAGCGGGAAAGTCAAGTTGAAATCGCGATGGTAATCGTAAGGTCCCCAATCATTCACTCGAACATGGGTGGTCAACTTGAAGTTTTTATAAATTCCACGAATATCACCTCCGAAACGCTTTATTAGTCTATCACTATCCCCATTGGCCTGTCCGTTGCCGTAGTAGAAGTTTCCTATCAATCCTAGGTCTGGACCCAACTTGGAAACCATTCTTGAGTGCACTTCCCAAAGGTCTTGGGCAGGCGCGGAATATGGAAAGGCGAAGAACGTACGGTCGGCCTGGAAACCAATATGTGCATCCATGGTCGTGGGAAGGTGACGGTACACGAAGCCCAAATTCATGGCAAACTTCGCATCCTCTGCTCTATCGTTATCCCATTCGTACATCCATGTACCCGGAGTTGGGTCATAGGTAATCAAAAGTTCACCTGCGGTGGTTTCACGATTGGCGCGTACGGCAAATGGGTCATCAATAATGTTTCGCAAACGACCAGGTGCATCCACATCTTGAGGCATGGCATCCACCAAAGGCTTTTGCCACATAAAATTGGGTGCGATTTGGAAGTTACCTGTAGCGAACGTGAATCCAGATAGCACACTGGTTAGGTTTCCACTTCCGGTGTCTCTAAGTTTCCATCCGGTAAAGGTAAGCGTTTGGTCGGCGCCACCATTAGCAATCAAGCCCATTGCGGAACCTTGTCCGTACCAGTTGAATTTACCGCCTTCATAGGTAACTTTGAACTTACCACCCCAGTTATCACTTGCTTGGATTCTATCTTCAAAAACCACGTAATTTCCTGGTGTTCCTCTCACGTCTTGGAAGGCAATCCCGTTTAACGGACTGCCGGACCATACACCTCCGAGTTCAAATCCAAATTTGCCGAATTCGCGTTCTACAGCGATAGCTGCCCTTTCGGTAGGCCATGCAGGAATCACACCACTTCGTACTTGGTTCGCGTCCAAAAGCCGTCGGCCGTTATCATCTAAAACCACATTGGTTTCAAAATCACGGTGGTAAATACCGGTAACATCAAACTTTCCGATGTGCTTGCGGTACTTGAACAACATGGTTGGATTGGCGCCCCACCACAACTGTGGACCAATGGCAACTTTTAGTCCTTTTAAAGGTCCTTTACCATCCATTTCGGCTCCAAGTATCTCACCATTATAAATGTCCAGGTTTGGACCATAATTGGCTTCTGGGTAAAATCCAAAGAAGTCCCCTTCATAGCCCCAGTGGTAGTGACCTGTTCTATAGAATCCACGCAAATCAAATTCTTTGGCATTCCATTCAAATTCGGCTTGATACACCCGAATTCGGTTCACATCAGAAACAATGACATCGCCTTGATCTGTGCTCACATCAATGGGGCGAGAGTTATTCTCATAAAAAATCTCGTTGATAGGATTTTGCGCTACGTTGCCCACGACATTGACATTAACCTCCGCGCGCATGTTGGGCGCAGGATTTCCTTCGACGCCTACGAAATACGATTGCATGTGGTCAAAGCCCAACTGGTTGGGAAAAGTGTTTGGGTCGTCAGGGTCTGGGGTATCTGGTGTGGTAATCAAACTACCCCCTGTACTGAATGTAGCGAAACGCGCAGACAGGTTACTCAAGCGGAGCATTTGGCTTTGCGCACCATCTAAGGCAGCTTTATCGCCACGTGCTTTCAATACCGCCTCCATCAATTCAATATTGTCAAAATGGTTTTCAAGAAAATCCATAGTAATCCCTTCTTGGTAGGGATTCAATTGATGCGCTTCCTTTAAGGCATAATATGCCGCTCTCGGATACAACTCGTAAAGTCCTCTTGGATTGGTTGCACCTTTGGCACAAATACCAAACCACTCTTCATTCATATTATTGGCGCCTTCTTTGGCCAAATCCCGGGCATAACCACCATTGGACCAAGAAGCATTATTATCATGAACGTCTGCATTTTTTCTGTCGTCAAAACCGAACTTCCACCATCCATCACTGAATTGGAATGTAAAGCCTCCAACAGAGTTGCCTACTTTACCGAGGCCTGCAGCGTTTTCATATATTTCCTTCCAATTCCCCACCATATAATAGGCTTGGGAATATTGGTCTTCCTTATTCTCTATTGCGTTGAAGGCGTCCGCACCAAATTCGGTGAACATAACGGGCATGTCCAATTTATCCTTAACCACTTGGAACATATCTCCAAAGGAAACACCTCGATATGTATTGGTACCATAGATATCCACATCTTTACATTCCTCTGCGACGATATCAATGAACAGTACGTCCCCGTTACAGATGGCAACCGGGTGGGAAGTGTCCATGGATTTCATCATCTTCGCCGCTTCGTTCATTAAGCGATACATGGGACGCCCCCTGCTTTCACCTATGAAATTGATTCTTCCCTCATCGTCTGGAAAATCTTCTGTTTCAGCACCAGCCCAGAATAAACCGTAGTTATTTTCATTTCCAAGTAAATACAATAATAACCCGGGAGTATCCTTATACCCTTCGACCAGTTCCTTCATCTCATTTAAGAGGAATTCCTCAGTGTACGGGTCATCGTAAATGGTTACTGGCGTCCAAACTCCTTTTAAAGTCAAACCGTATCTACCGAAAGAGTGGTTCAGCATGGTGTAGATACCATAATTTTCATAGATGTACTGAATCCATTTTGCGGGAACGCCAGTGTATTGGCGAATAACGTTTACCCCCATGTTTTTCAGAAGGGACATCTCTGTATCCAAGCCCGCTTTGATAACGTCATCAGACTTTTCCCAAAATTTAGCATTTACGGTGTTGGTACCAATAGGAATATAGTCCCAATTCATACCGTTGATCATGAAGTCCTCTCCATTGACCACTAGCTTTGCTCCCTCTTCATTTTTTACCACATTTACTTGGTCCTGCGCGTAGGCAGAGGTAAAAAGTAGAAGCAACAGTAATCGCATCAAGTTGTGTTTCATAGTTGTTAGTTTTTTTGGCATTTGTGGTACGTCTTAATTAAGGAAGTACAGCGTACCGAATTTTGCAACAGTTAAACTTATCGTAATTATTTACCAACTCCACATTTTCAACCTTTACAAAAAATATACATCACAAAAAAAACAGCATTTTTTTGCGATATTCTCAATTATGTACGGAATTACAGGGCCTGAGCCCAGGTAATGGAAGTAAGGAAGATTTACTTAATTTTTAGGATTGTATAGGTAATGTTGAGGTATTGTGATGTTTGGAAAGGGGTGCTAAAGCTTCAAGATGTAGTCGACAAGGTTGATATTGTGTTCCAAACCTAGCTTTTTACGCAAACGATAGCGTTTGATTTCAACACTTCGGGCTGAAATATTAAGCAAAGGTGCTATCTCTTTTGAGGAAAGATTCAAGCGTAAATAAGCACATAACTTGATATCGTTGGGAGATAAATTAGGGTGTACTTTTTTCAACTTTTTCAGAAACTTTCTATCAGCGTTATTAAAGGCTTCCTTGAAAAGTTCCCAGTCATCACTTTGGTTTAGATTTTTATCAATAGTATGAATGATGGGGCGAATGCTTTCGGTATCCCCTTCGCTGGCCATGAGCTGTTCCTTGGCTTTGTAGAGCAGTTCATTCTTTTTGATAATGCTCATGGTTGACGCTGCCAATTCATTGCTCTTGTCTTGAAATTCCTTGCGAAGCTGTTCATTCTTGATACGGATAATTTCTTTTTCGCTCTGAACTCGTTGCAATTCCATTTCTTTTTGGTTTGCAGCGATGATATTGCGTTGCCGCTTATGATAATATCCGCGATAAAGGGTATGTACTGAAATCCCGACAAAAAGTCCACCAATGATGTAGAAAAACCACATAACATTGGAAAAGTACCAGGGCTTTTTAATGGTAAAAGCATACTTGGCCATGTTGTTAGACAGAACGTTTCCCATTTTGGCTCTTACTGCAAATTCATACGCTCCGGGCGGAAGGTTTTCAAAGCGCACCTCAGCTTTTTCAGACCAGACGCTCCAGTCATCGTATATCCCCGTTAGTCTATATTGGTATTGTGGTTGGGTCAAAGCTCCGTACTCCGGAGTGTAAAAGGACAATTCAATTGAGTTTGAATCGTGCTCAAATTCATTTTCTCCTGTAAGACGAAGCGATTCAGTCGTGCGTCCTAAAACTACTTTATCTACTGCTCCCAAATGAACCGAAAATACTTTGGAATGAATCTGGTTTAGGGATAGGGTGATATAGCCGGAAGTATTCCCAAATACATAGGTATCCGTATCGCTTGAAGGAGAAACATTTTCGTATCCAACGATACCATCGCGCATTTCTTCAGTAAGCGGGATGGACTTAATTCTCAAATCTGTTCCCAAACCTGTAGTGGAGGCGTACATGATACGAGGTTTTGAAAACATCCAGAGATTTCGATTTTCACTGTCCGTCACCAATTTTCCAGACACATATTGCGCTTTTGAATAGGCTTGGCTCAATAGGGAATCTCGCTCAAATTTTCCTTGGTTTGGTTCGTAGCGCAGAATCCCTTCTTGATATGCAAACAATATTTCGTTTTGATATTTAATCAAGCTTGAATTATACCCTTTTAGGGTTGTGTCGACCTTAACTTGCAAAGCCTCCGTCCAAGCGTCATTTAGTTCTATTTCATATACCCCTTTGTATTCATGGTTCACAAAAACTTTTGTGTTTAGCACTTCAATAAATCGAGAAGAGTTTTCAAAACCCTTGACTTTTTCGCGAAGTTGCCATTGCCCTCCTGTTTTCTCCAAAACATAAAGTCCGTCGTAATTCCCCTGTAATAATATGTTTTTGTCATCAGGTTTAGGGATGATACGCCAGGTTCCTGTAACATCAGCCACTTTTTGAACCTGATTTCCAATAACTTCGAATGTACCTGAGTTATGTCCGCAAAAAATTGCTTCCCCTACTTTCGTCAAAGTCCATACTTGTCCTTGGGTACCGGGAATCATTGTAAAATCAGCGCTTTGGTCAAGTCGTTTGTAGAAAAGGCCTTGATTCGTGCCCAAGTACATGATGTCTTCCGTCACTAAAGAGGCGTAAACCGTGCCTAAAATTCCGCGATTGTCTCGATACACCCTGAAGGGTGAATCAAAATCAATATGAGCGATTCCATTGTTCAATCCGAGCCAGACGTTGTTGTCCAAATCTTCAAAAAGTGACAAAACAGTGTTATTTCGAAGTCCATTTATTTGATTTAGATGGAAGAGAAGGTTTCCATCACTATCCAAGTGGATAAGTCCGTGCGAAATGGTACCCAAAACATAAGTACCGTTTGTAAGTTGTAAACAGCGGTATACGCTCACTTCAGACAGCAACTCATCGGCAGAGGTGACTTTCTTGCTTACAATGCCTTTATCTACTTGATAGAACCCATTATGTCGCGTAAGTACTAGCAAGGCATCGGTTTCGCCAAAAACTCCAACGACCACATCGTTTATGAACGCTGCGTCATCAGAAACCAAGACGGGTCGCCCACCTTCAATTTTAAAAAGCCCTGCATTGTTTTTTTGAAAGTAAACGGATTGGCCAATCTTAAAAAGTCTAGGGACCAACGTTTCGGCTTCTATGGGAAGAATAGTTCCATCATTTGGGTTGTACCGATATAAACGTCGTAGCGACTGAAAAACGACACCTCCTTCAAATTCCCATATGTTCCAAAATTCTTCATCAGGCAAGAAAGAAGACTTGGTTTTTGTAGTCAGGGAATGGTATCGCAAGAGGCCAGTATCGTCTTTTTGCCAATACCCAAAATCCATATAAGCCCCGGTATAAATTTTATCGTCAATCACATTGACTGACCGAATCACCGTTTCGTTTGGCGAAGGATACCTTTTCCACTTGGCTCCATTGAATTCCAATAAGCTTTTGTTGTTGGCTACATAAATGATTTTGGACTTGGCTTGCGAAATAGACCAATTTTGATTCTCACCATGATATTGTTGTGGTGCATAGTTCAACACAGGGGGTAGTTCCTGACCGGCTAGCCCTGTAACAAACAAAAAAGCAAGAATAAACAACCGCAATGCAATCACAATAGTGGATACAATATAGATAGAATAAGTTTAAGAATTCATAAAGCAAAACTCTGCTGATACGTATTCCTTGAAAAGATATAGCGATTGAAGTCGCTAAAATCTTTTTACTCGATAAGTAATTCTTCGATTGGTAATCACTGTGGTTGGAGGTACCAAGTTGACCTGAACATCAACTGATGGATTATCGGTGGTGATATTTGCATCCGTTTGGTCCTGACTGTTGGTTATGGTGTTGGTATACGTCATTGTTGTCAGATAGATATTGGTCATTCTCGCACGAGCCACCAAAGTCATCGTGACCAGTTCACCGCTGGTAAGCGTGCCTACGTTCCAATTGGGATAGGTAAAACTTCCTTTGGAAACCGTGGCGGAGACAAAATCGAGTCCGAAAGGCAAAACATCTGAAATCTGTAAGTTGGTCACTGGGTCAAATCCTCTACTTTCCACGGTAATGTCAAAGTTGACTAAATCACCATCATTCACCACCAAATTCGTAGTGCCTTTGTTTAGAATGATATCTGCGTTACAATAATACACTTGTATGGTATTGGAATCGTAAGTACAGGGTCCGCGGGTAACTCTTAAAAAATAATCCCCAGCTACAGTGGCATTATAGGAAGAGGTCGTCGCCCCGGGAATCAAGGCTCCATCACCATACCATTGATAGGCATCGAAGGATTCGCCACTAGCGATTTCAAGCGTAGCTCCTGGGAGGCAATTCGTCCCGGTAATCTGCAAATCGATATTTGGAAGTGTATCAAATCCAGAAAAATATCCTGCAATACCCCTAGCCCCGTTAAATCCGAAAAAACCTACGGCGATAGGGCCGGTAGATTGTACACTCACATTTCCAGTAAGATTCGGAATATAAAAAGTTTTCCAATCTGTAGTACCAGCAACTGGACTGGATGCGGGTAAGGTTACCGTTCCTGAGCCATCCTGCACTTGAATGTTGCTGTCATCTGTTGTTGTAGCCGCTATAATAGTCACCCCTCCTGATAAGGTAATTCCCGCAGCGTTGGTTATGTCAGGAATGTTATCCATAATATCGGGAAGCAAACAGCTCACCGGTGCTACAAAATTCAATCCCTGCGTATAGACTTGACTGGCTCCGGCAATACATTGATAGGCATACACATCTTTTGAGGTTTCCACATACATATTGGCCCCAACGGTGTTTGAGGAATAATTGCTGCTAGGAATCTCGAAAAAATCTCCATTATTCAGCGTAGCAACCGGAGTCGCAGCGCCATTAACATAAACCTCAGTATTGTTTTGGGTAGCAATAATAAGTGGGAATTCGGTCAGACCATTTGTGCCTCCATTACCCCGAACGAAAACATATTCTTTACCCAGTCTGTTTTCGGGTACTGGTTGGTCAATCCCTGCGTCTCGATTGCTCGCACCTGCTTCTCGGCCATAGTTTAAAGAACCATTACTTATTACAATGTCTTTGTCAGAAACAATAGATGCGCCAATCCATCCTGATTCATGAGCAGCGGTTGGTGCATTTCCAATGTATGTCTCGAACACAAATGATTCGTTTGCATCTAGAACAATTTGATAGGTATCCGCTGTAATTCCTGCACGGTCGGAACCCACACGGAATTCACATGCAGGGTCATATCCAAATAGGTCAATGGTCGTATTGTCTTCCGTGGCCATAATACCCAAGGTATTGGATTTGGATGGGTGACTCCCTAAATTGGGTACACCTCCCCATTTGAAACTCGTACCTAGAGCCACCCTACCCTTTGAGGTAAGTGACGCGGCTTGTGAACTGGAACGACCTCTATAATTTACGTAGAAGTTGTTTCCACCAGGTGCTTCAAAACGGAGTCCACTATTGGTAAGAACAACACCTGTGTTGGTATCATTTACTAAAGTAACATTGTTATTTCCATCTCCCAGACTGTATACGGCTGGGGTGGTGTTGGAGATATTAAATGAAGTTACTGGAGTGGTATTGGTTCCCTGATACACATTGACCGTAAAGGTGGTTGTTTCAGGAGTAGAAAGGTGGATTTCCTGTTGCTGTATCGCAGCGTTGTTTTGTCCTTGTCTTAAGGGCGGCAAATAGTGCAAATCACTCAATTGTCCATAGGCAAACGCTCCACAGAACAGTAAATACAGAAAAAAATAACCTTTTAGTTTCATCAATACAGTGGGTTCCATTCCATAAATCGTTTGTAAGTAACTTAATCGGGTTACCTATCCCAAACTTTTGATGCGTAAGCGTTCAATACTGTAGTAAAAGCCCCACTTACCGCAAAAGTGCTGCAAATGGGGCTAGGTTTCTGTTGATTGTTATCTATATAAGGTGAAGTTTCCAACGAATTCACGTTGGTCGGCTTCGCCATTTAGTCGAATGATGTACCAGTAATCTCCCGTAGGTAAATCTTGAAGTTGGTATTGTCCATCCCAACTGTCTTGGTTTCCACTAAAGAAGAACAGGCTTCTTCCGTATCGGTCAAAAATCTTGATAAAGATATTGGGGTACTGTGTAATGTTATCAGGCGCCCAAGTATCATTAAGACCATCACCATCAGGGGTAAAGAATTTCGGAATATCGATATCGATGAATTCCATAAAAATCTCTTGGGTAATGCTACAACCATTCTCATCTGTCACGGTGACGGAATATGTACCTGTTTCCAGGATTTGGAAGGTGTTTTCAATGGTTTCAGGGCCATCGTTATACGTATAGGTGTAATTCCCTGAACCACCCAATGCCAACGCGTCAATCTGATTGATTTCACCTTGACGTACTTCCAAGGTCAATGGGTCAAAAATAGTCACCTCAAAGGTTAGGGTATTGATACAACCATTGTTGTGAACGACAGTGATATAATGTTCCCCACCAGTCAAGTTATCGAAAGTAGGTTCCAGTTGCATCAAAGCCGTATCATCGGTATCCAGTCCATATAAAACATCACTTGCCACGGTAGTATCTTCAAATACCACCTGTACCGAGTTGGAAGTGAAACCTCCACCATCACAAGTATATATCACCTCAACCTCTCCTTCTAGGTTAACTCCATTTTGTACCTCAAATACTTCTGAATATTCACATCCATTGGCATCACGTACAAATACCACATGCGTACCGCTAGGTAAATTTTGGTATTCCGTAATGTCTTGTACAAAGTCTGTGGCCAAGTTGCTGTTCAATGCGGTAAAGTACGGCGCAGTTCCGCCAGAGATTACCAAGGAGACCGTACCATCGGCACTATCGAAACAGATTTCATCAGTAACCGTTGATACCACATTCAAGGCAGCTGGTTCACTGATATCAAATTCGATAAGTTCGAAACAACCGTTTTCATCTTGAACGATAACCTGATAGCTACCTGGAGCCAGTTCATCGAAAACATTTTCTGAATCAAACTGGTTCAAGTTCGGTGAAATCGCATATTGATATGCACCACTACCACCTTGTACATCCAAGGTTATACTGCCGTCTTCAGCACCAGAACAACTAATATCCATAATCATTGGATTGACCACCAAAGGTGCAGGCTCATCAATTTGAATGGCTTCTGAGGCCACTTCACAATCGCCACTCTGTACTCGGACGTAGAAAGTACCCGCTGGCAAATCAACAAAGGTACCATCCAATTGGTTGGGTCGAATTTCATTCGTCCAAGCCAAATCCGTGAATAGGGCGTATTGATAGTTTCCAAGACCACCGTCAGCATCTGCAATTACCAAACCATTACTCTCTCCATTGCAATTTACCATAGCGGCAGACGTATCCAGCGTTACGGTTAATGGTACTATAGGGTCTACCGTAATGGTATTGGATACAACGGAAACACAGTTAAAGCTATCGCGAACGTAGTATTGATAACTTCCCGCTGTAATACCTGTAAACAAATGCGTATCTGAGGCGATGGTTTCATTCATCGCGGTGAAAGTAACACCATCTACACTCCAGCTATATGGGGCCGTTCCGCCAGCTGCCACCAAAAGAAGTTCGGCATCGGACTGACAGCTCAAGCTACTTTGTGTTACCAATAGGGCATCCACATCTGTTGGGTCTACAATTTCAACGATTGTCGTTTCAAATTCACAACCCATGTCATCCAATACCTGAACGCTATAGAAACCAGCTCCGAGGTTATCAAATATTCCTGTGGTTTGTGAGGTTGAAGCACTCAATAAAGTGGTGCCGGCCAAATCGTTGTATGTGTTCAAAATGTAACGCAAAGGTGCGGTTACGTTTCTAGGATTGACTGTAGCCGTGACTGATGCATCCGTATCCCCTTGACATACCAAGTTCGTATTTGCAATGGATGCTGTAATTGGGTCAGGCAATAACAACTCAAAGGCGTTGGCAAAAGGTACGATACATCCTAGGGCATCAGTAATGCTTACGGAATATTGCCCAGCGGTTAAATTCGGGAACAAATGACTACTCACATTGTTAACTGTAGTAGTTACTGTAGTTCCATTGTGCGTTAAAGCGATGGTATAAGGTCCCACTCCTCCTAAAGGAGCAATCAAAGCACTACCCTGATTATTACTACAACCTACCTGTGTCAAGTCAATTGGACTCAAGGTGATGGCCGCAGGAGGCGTGGTGATATTAAATGCCCTTACTTGCGTACAATCTGGGAAAGCATCTTGCGTGACCTCCACGAGATAATCACCAGCAGGAACATTAATTGCACCTGTTGGACCAACATTAGCCGAAGTGCCCGTAAGTATTGCGGGTCCGTCGTCAGTTCTATCGGCTGGGGTACCGTTGGTATCAAAAATGCTCCAACTAAAACCACCGGTATACGTAGCGTCCACCAAAGTCAATCGAATGCTTCCTGTATCTCCAAAGCAAACTACATCCGCCAGTTTTTCCACGGTCACATCAAAAGTGTTGGGTTCATCCACCACGTGCGTGATGGTCAACTCACAACCTGTATTCACATTACGAATACCAAAGGTATGGTTGCCGGCCGGAAGGTCTACGAACTGATTGCTCGCTTGATAGGTAGCCGAAGGCAATAATCTGAATTCATAGTTTCCAGGATTCGTGGTAAAGTTGGATAAACTTCCGGTTACATCAATAGTAATATCTTCTCCGCCATTTGCACAGCTAATGATATCATCAACACTAATGGAAGCGCTCAATAATTCATCAAAAGCAGGAATATTGATCACAGTTTGTCCGGTACAACCTGCATCGTCAACTACTCTTACCAAAACATCTATACTGGCATAATTGGTATGGGTATAAATTGGATTGGTACCGGTTTGCAACATGGCGTTTGTAGCATTGTTCAAGAACTCATAACGGATATAGTTTCCGCTTCCGCCAGCTAAACTGGTTTCATCCAAGGTAATAGTAGCGTTGTCTACAGCATTCCCGGCCGCACAACCAAAGGCATCCAAGGCTGGAGGGTCGAACGTAATGGTATTCGGTTCGTCTACTACAATATTGTTTACAGTTGTTGTACATCCGTTTTGACCGGTTGCCGTAATTTCATAGGTGCCTTGAGGTAATCCTTCAAAGCTATTTGTAGCGGCGTTGAACGTACCTGCTATTGGATTAATACTATAAGCCAAAGGACTTATACCATTATTGACCTCAGCAATAGCAATGATTCCATCACTTGCTCCAGAACAACTCACGTCGGTTGGGTCAGCAGTGAAATCTGGATTGATTGCTGCTGGAATTTCAATAGTGAATGTTCTGGAACACTCGGGTCCAGCTGTACTTCTATCGTAAATCGTTACCGTATAAGTATCGGCTACCGTTGCCAACACGGTGGTTGGATTGGTCGCCAAACCTTGTTTGGACACCAACGTACCAGAGGTTCCTATGATTTGGTAGTCATATAACCCTGAACCATCAGTTACTTCAACAAGAATCTGAGCTTCGTTACCTGCACCACAACCTAAAGTTCGAGTAAGGGTCGCGTTAGCTTGCAACTGTGGATGAACGGTTACCGAACCAGTTGCGGAACAGCCATTACTGTCCAAAATACTAACAGCATATGTACCAGGCGCAACATTGTTGAAAGCCCCGCCATTATCTAAGTAGGTGGTACCACCATCCAAGGAATAGAAAATCTGCGCAGCAGTGCTGCTTGCCGTAATGGTAACATCTGCTTGAACGTCACAGTTGGCTACCGCGATATCATCAATCGTTGGGTTTGGTGAAAGATTTAAGTTCACATTACCCAAGTTTACTGAACAACCATATTGGTCATTGACGGTAACACTGTAGCTTCCCGCAGGTGAATTTGCTGGAATCTCAATAGGGTTATCTAAAGTTCCCGTAATTGTTGTGAACGGTGCTGGACCGGTAACTGTATATAAATACGTTCCTCCACCACCATTGATATCCGGAATTTCAATAAGACCAGGACGGTCACAAGAAATATCTTGAACTACGGTAGGTGTACCTGTCAATTGGTCCAACACTTGTAAAATATCATTTTCGGAGGCGCTAATACAACTAGCTACAGCACCATCCATTTTTGTCACCTCCAAGAAGTACTGTCCTGCACCAAGCGAATTAAATGTCAACGTTTGTGGGTCTGAAAAAGGCACGTTTCCACCACTGTCACTTACCAATACAGGGGTACCGGTAGCTATATTGTAAAAAGACCATTGCATTTCAGAGCCAGGCGAAACCGTATTCTCCACGATAGTGTACGTAATACTACCATTTGTGCTTCCAAAACAAGCAGGAGTTACGGATGATGTAATGCCCAAAGGTTGGGTAATCAAATCATTCACGTTAACGTTACTTTGTCTCACACAACCTACGGCATCTTGCACGTAGAAGGTATATGTACGGCCAGGCACCAGACCAGTAAACACAAAAGGTGTCACCGCATCCAAGGCTGGCGTTGTCCATGGATTTACTGGCGCTAATGGGTCAAACGTAGCAGCATCTTCTGAATAGGTATATTGATAGTTTGGTGTTCCTTCCGCTCCTTGAACCGTTACTTGCAATTCATTACAGTTAACAACCAAAGCCGAAATGGTAATATCCAAATCATCTAATGGGAACGGAATTACGAACTGAGGCAAATCAGTTTGACAAATCGTATTGCCCAATCCATCTACAGTACGTAAGGATGGGAATACGGTCGCTCCGGAAATATACCCTCTGAACTGGTCCGAAGTCTGCCAGGTAGCACCTCCATCATCACTGAACTCAACAGTTCCAATGGTTACGGGATAACCAGTAACATCAAAACCGAAATCTGTAGTTGGTCCACCGCAACTGGCAGGGGTTATACCTACCACGGTTGCCGTTAATTCATCCGGATTATTAATGGTAATAGGAGTATCCGATAGGTTACAACCATATGCATCAGTTATTGTAATGGTATAATCTCCTGGTAGAAGATTGAAAAAGTCGTAGGTATTGGCCAAAACATTGTTCACCGTTTGATTTGCAGCTCCTGCATTATCCAAATCGACAATTTGAATAGTATATGGTCCATCTCCTGCGGTGATGCTCGTGGCAATTGAACCCATACCATCATGACATTCAGGGTCAGTTGGCGTTGCTGTGAATGCCAAGGTTGGAGCGCTATTTACGGTTACGGTTTCCATATATTGGCAATACGGTGCCGTACCAGAATTGTCTCGAACATAAACATCATAGCCTCCTGCAGTTGCTCCGGTAACTGTAAATGTATTGGTCGCAGCAAAATCAGAATCTGCCACAGTGCTTCCCGTTGTCAAGAAAGCATAAACATAGTTGGTATCTCCTCCGGTTGCTGTAACGGTAATACTTCCATTACCACAACTCGTAACATTGACCACATCAACTTGTGCATTCAACACAGGAGCAATAGTCACCGTTTCTACCGCGGAAACACATCCTAAAGCGTCAGAAACCTCAATATTGTACGTACCATTTGCCAGCGCGGTAAATGTATAACTAGTCGCGGTAGCTGGCGTTGGTGTCAACCAAGCACCTCCATTGATTCTGAAGGTATAATCCCCATTTCCGGTGACTACATTCGCAGTAATGGTGGCGTTATTCATACCATCATAACATGCTGTAGATGATATTGTGAAGGTAACCGCTTGCGGTGCTGTAACGGTTACAGGGGTGGTGGTTACTACTTCGCAACCATTGATATCCCTTACTCTAACTACATAGTCTCCAGCGACTACGTTGTTGAAGGTTCCGTTATTTTGATAAGCAAAGGCAATTGCCCCACCAGTGTCTTCTAATTGATACTCGTACGCCGGACTACCTCCCGTGGCAGAAGCTTCCAAAGTAGCACCTGTATTGAAACAGGTAAACTGACTCGTTAGGTTCAAGCTCGGTACTATCGCCGTTGGTTGGGTCAAAGTAGCGTTAAAGCTTGCGGTACATGTATTGTCGTCTACTTTGCGTACTTGAACCGTATACGTTCCGTCGCCCAAAGTAGAAGGTGTTGTGATAGGGGATGTTGTGCTAGCCGTCCAAGTCACTCCGGCATCCAAAGAATATTCAAAACCTGCAACAGCATCAAAGTTGGATACCTCAAAACGAATGTTGCCATCGGTTGCAGTATTACAAGTAGGGTCCGTTACGCTTAGCAATTGTGCTTCAAAGGCTTGGTCAGGTTCTACCACAACGATAATATCTTGTGTTTTTTCACATACCTCAGGTAGTTGAACTGCCTGGATATCATCTAAAACCAAATCGTTACCGTCATTGCTGTTCACATTGGTTCTGAAAACAATATCAATATCGGTATTGACTCCAGGATTGAAGGTGATCGTACGTTCATGCCAATCCGTATCATTGTTGTTTTTCGGAATTTCAGGTGCCACTTCGCTGTGGATTATAGCTCCTGTATTGTCCAACACCTCTACAAGCACCTCAGGATTATTTCCAGCATTTCCAACCTGCATAAGGTTATACGCCCAGAAACTCAAAGTGATTTCTTCATTTGGCAATACTTCCAAATCGCGTCTTGCCCATAAAATATTGTTCAATTGCGGATTACCCGTGTCTGAGAAGTTACTGACATCAATCGCCAAGAATCGTCCATCGGTTAAACCGGTATGATCTTGTGGACTCAACAAAGCTGGAACGGGATTGGTGACAAAATTGGTTACCGTATACTCACCGTTTACTAGAATTCCAGCTGGACCTCTATTACAAGCCGTCAAGGAACCATCCTGGGGTTCGTAGCAATAATCCGACCCTATTTCAGCAATTTGAGTTGTTGGGCCTGTACCAAAATTCTCAAAGAACAAGGTACTTTGACTTGGCGTGATACTGCTGGCATAGCCAACCGTTACCGTTTGTGTTCCTGCAGCAACGCCAGTAAAGACGTTGTTATCCGCTGGTGTATTTGGTGTAGTATTTAAACTATACGTATAGGTGAAATCAGTTGTATTTGATGTGGATACTGTAATGGATGCCGTGCCATCACAAGCATAATCCACAGCAGTACTCAAATTCGGGTCTGCTACCACTGTTGGTACGGTTAAATCCATATCATGAGTACAACCTAGTGCATCACGTACCACAAGTTGATAGTTACCGGGCACAAGAATTCTTTGGTTGTTGGTATCGAAATTGGTTCCACCATCAAAACTGTATTCATATGGTGCTTGTCCGCCATTGGCGTTTAGGATTCTAACTCTGGCGCCCGCTGGGTTACAGGAGGCATCCTCTACGATAGCCGCCGAAGCAGTAAGACGGAAGGGTTGCACGATTTCATAATCCAAGGTTTCCACACAACCTGCTCCTGGCGCGCCACTGGAATCCATTACCGTAACGGTGTACAAACCTGCGGGCAAGTTGACGAAGGTATCCCCGTTTTGATATGTTGTACCTCCATCCAAGCTATATTGGTATGGCGCTGTACCTCCGGTCACTGAAACCGTCAGAGAAGCAGTAGCCGAATCAGCACAAACAATTCCTCCATCTGAAGCGGAAAGGTTCAATCCACCCAATTCTTCCATACGAACCGAGTTGGAAATACTACTACAACCATTATCATCGAATACGATAAACTCGTAATCCCCAGCTTCATTTGGAAAATAGGTCGCAGGCGTTCCACGATAACCAAACAAAAAGTTCGGATTGGTTTGCATCGCCGTAGTAGGAACATCGGAAGGGCTTGTGTACAAATCCACACCATCCTTACTCCAAATCGCCATTCGGTAATCTGGGTTAGGTGAACCTCCGGTTGGGGACAAGGTCACGATTCCTGCCGTACAGGTAATATTTTCGGTAGTTAACGCCACCAAGGTCAACGCAGGGATTTCCGCTACCGTAATTTGTTGGGTATCGGTACATCCATCGTCCGTAGTGGTGATTACGATATAATCTCCAGGATTTACGTTGTTAAACGTGTGTGTATTGTCTGCCGACGCCACGCGATTATCCACAAAAGTACCCTGTCCGCCATTGCTACCATCATCAAGTCGCAGTTCATAATTGTAGTTTGGCAGTACATTGAGCGCTTGAACGGAGATTGTGCCCAATTGGTTGCAATCTGCCTGGGTAGTAGTAATGTCTACTTGGTAGTTACGCTCTAAGATTCCTATATCCTCGGTTTCGAAAATACAGCTTCCGGGAATTGGATTTCCGGTAGAAGGGTTCAATTGGGTAACCTGAACGGTATACGTAACTCTTGTAGTGATATTGAAACTAGGTCCGTTATTCGCTGAGAAAGGAACCTCGATGTTGTCATTGGAAGCATCTACCAACTGAAAACCGTAGTTAGCTCCTAAGTTCGTAATTCGGATATTTCCTGGTGTACTACAAAGGATGTCCGAAGCCGTGTGCGTAATATCCAAAGTGTTTTTGAACACATTGAAATAGAAACGACTGAAACAACCATTTTGGTAGTTGATAACCACGCGGTATTTACCGCTATCGGTTACGGTATAGTTGTCTTGGGTAACAATATCATTCCAAGTACAGGTCGCATTGGTATTGGCACAATCGTCGCCCGCATCCGCGCAGCTAGACTCGTCTAATTGCTGCCATACAATACTTTGTGCATCGGTTATTCCCAATTGAATGGTAGCCTCATCATTATCGCCACATAAGAATATTTTAGGCAGTAGCCCTCCATCAATGGAACAGGTTACGATTTCGCCTTGTAAGTCATTGTCTTGATTAGTATCACTGTTTACTTGATTGAAGTATGCGATAATCGGATTGGTTTGCGTTGTGCCAAAACGTTCCACGGTTATCAATTCCGTTAAATCAGCACAGCCGGCTGTCCCCGATTTTTCGACAATGTAGTTTCCAATATTGGTCACAATCAAAGTTCTTGGGTCGCCATCAGGGTCACCATCGTTCAATACCGTATCCGCCGCATCAATTTGACCATTACCGTTATTATCGATAGCCCAGTTGTAGGTAGCAAAACCTGCTCCAGCAGTTAAAATGACATCATCACCGCAAAGCTGAACGGTTCGGGCTTGGCTACAGTTTGCCAAATCATCCAAAATATTGTTGCTCGCTACAACAGGAGTTGTATTACACGGGAAGTTTGATACCCCTGGCTGGTCCGTAAATACTGTAGTGTTGTTTTCTCCTTGGAAAGTAGAATATGCCATATTCTCCAATTGGGAAGCACAAGCGTCCACAAAATCAGAACAGTTTCCAGAGATGGTCACCGTAATTCGAATAAGGTATTCTGGGTCACCAATTTGAACCAAACCATCGGGAACTTGAAAAGTTATGGTGTTTGTGTTCAAGTCATGGGAATAGGTTGTGCCCAAAGCACCTGAAACGTCAACATTGTCTAGTGTTACGTTACTTGGCAGAACGTCTGTAATGGTATAATTGATAGCGTTGTCATCTCCTGTATTTTGGAAGCGCAGTACATATTGAAAGGTCTCGCCTAAGTTAACGCCTTGGCCATTGATATCGGCTCCACCTAAATCTTCAGAAGTATTGCCCAAAATGATTTCAGGAGCAAAAACTTCTGTATATGAAGCCGCTACAACCGTACCATCAGCAGGGTCTACTACGGGAACACCGCTTCCGTACTCGCCACCATCACCACCATCAGCGTCATTATCTTTATAAAATTCGTTGGCATCACTACAGCCGTCATCATCACTATCCAAATCCAATGGGTCTGGATAACCATCACCATCGGTGTCACAACCTGCGGTAAGTAAAGTACCTTGCATATTGGTTGGACCAATCACAGATTGACCCACAGTAATTGTATTGTTTCCGGAGCCGTTCCAACTAACGATACCCGCAGGTGTAGTCAACGTCATGGGTTCTAGTGGACCATTATTGGTTCGTGTTCCGAACAATTCAAATTGACCTGCTTGATTAATCACCACACGTAAAAGTGGGGTTCCATGAGTTCCGGTAATGGTCCAAATGTCAGGATTTCCACTTTGTCCATATCCTGTACCATCATCAAATAAAGCGGTATTACCTGGTTCTCCGTTTTGAAACTGGAGTTCACCCGCAACGTCATTTCCATTGATTTGGATATTGAAAGAATTGTCTAAGCTAAAAATATCCAACACTAGATAGTTATCCACCGTAATCAGCGGGCTAACATGCGAAGCGCCATTGGCGATGTTGAATAGCAAAGTAGCACATTCATCTTCATCATATACTCCATCATTATCGTCATCCAAGTCCGTAATATCGCGTACACCATCATTATCAAAATCGTTATGTACCGTGATTTTTGCGGAGGGTTGGTCTTCCGTAATATTGGTGTCCGTTTGGTCTTGGGTATTTATTGCGGTATTGGTGAGGCTTATTAAAGGAAGGGTATCGATTTCATCGGCGATTACTTCCAGTTCCAAATAAGCTACATCACCTCCGTCAAGCGTTCCAATATCCCAAGTATTGCCGCTCCAAGTCCCGGATATGGTAAAGGCAGAAACCAAGGTCAATCCCGCAGGTATGTTATCCGTTATCCTCAAATTCGTCAGTGGACCGAGGCCTAAGTTTTGCACCCGGATGGTAAACGTTGCTGTCTCCCCTTCCATGATGTCGTTGTTGTCCACCGTTTTTTGAACAACCACATCAGGGTCACAATACAAAGCTTGAATTGCATTACTATCGTACGTACAGGGTCCTTTGGTACCTCTTAAGAAGTACTCTCCAGCGCCAGGAGGCGCATAGCTGGGTCCATTTGCCCCTGGTATGGCAACACCGTTCTCAAACCATTGAAAGGCATCAAAATTATTACTTGTAGCTTCAAAAATCTCAGAACCTACAAAACAACCGCTTCCCCCTCTAATTTCAAGAGTCACTTCCGGTAATGTATCGAATCCTGAAAAGTAGCCTGCTACCCCTCGCGCCCCATTAAAGCCAAAGAATCCAACTGCCATAGGACCGGTGGATTGTACGCTAACATTCCCATTAAGGTTGGGAATATAAAATGTTTTCCAATCAGTTGAACCTGCAACCGGGTTGGAAGCGGGTAAAGTAACTGCGCCGTTACCATCCGTAATTTGGATATTGGCGTCTGGAGTGTTTACTGCGGCGATAATGGTCATCCCTCCTGTTACGGTGGTACCCGCCATATTTCGAATGTCTGGAATGTTATCCATTACATCAGGCAACAAACAGTTTACTGGAGCCACAAAGTTCAAGACTTGAGTATAGACTTGACTAGCAACAGCCATACATTGATAAGCATAAACGTCTTTTGAGGTCTGTAATAGCATGTTTGCCCCAACCGTATTTGAGGAATAATAGGTACTCGGTATTTGGAAGTAGTCTCCATTATTAATGGTAGCAATGGGTGTGGTACCCCCATTTACGAATATTTGGGTGTTGTCTGCGATGGCAATTACCAATGGAAACTCCGTAAGGCCATTGGTTCCTCCATTACCACGAATGAAAACGTATTCTTTCCCCAATCGGTTTTCTGGAACCGGTTGGTCAATTCCCGCGTCACGATTACTGGCACCGGCTTGGCGACCAAAGTTTATGGAACCATTACTGATGACAATATCTTTATCGGATTCAACTGTTGCTCCAATCCACCCGTCTTGGTGCGCTGGCGTAGGGCTGTTTCCAATATAGGTTTCAAAAACAAAGGATTCATGGGCATCCAATGTAACAGTATAGGTGTTCGCTGTTATACCAGCTCTATCATTTCCTACTCTAAACTCACATCCAGGATCATACCCATAAAGTTGAACCGTGGTATTATCCTCTGTCGCCATGATCCCCAACGTATTCGATTTGGAAGGATGCGCTCCAAGGTTGGGAACTCCTCCCCACTTAAACCGGGTACCTAGTGCTTGACGCCCTTTGGCTGTTAAAGAGGCAGCTTGTGCACTGGAATTACCTCTATAGTTTACGTAAAATCTATTGCCACTTGGAGATTCAAAACGTAGACCGCTATTGTTAAGAACTACCCCAGTATTGGCATTGTTTACCAAAATGATATTGTTGTCTCCATCACTTAATGTCCATTCAGCCGGAGCTGTGTTGGAAATATTAAAGGTGGCAACAGGTGTTGTATTTGTTCCTTGATATGCATTTACCAAAAAAGTAGTTGGTTCTGGTGTGGAGAGGTAAATGGCTTGGTCTCGAATACCAGCATTATTTTGCCCCTGTTTCAAAGGCGGTAAATAATGCAAATCACTAAGCTGTGCGCTCACGAAATTAGAGACAAAAAGAAGCACAAATAACAAACCAAGCTTGCGAAGAGATATGACTATGGGAA
>CALBPG010000165.1 GCA_937899065.1 uncultured Allomuricauda sp. | reverse complement strand
GATTATTGGGGTTACAGATGTTTTCTAGTTTGGTTTCGTCATCCACCGCTTGTTCCATGGCTTTTAGGTCATGCGACCAATCCTTTTTTAGGGGAACAGGTTTCCATGAGGCCCCAACGGATTTGGCAACTTGGATAAGCGACATATATGCGGGGTCTGCCGATACCACATTACCGCCCTTCATGCAAAGTACCATGGCCGTTTTCTCTAGCAAATCAGAAGAACCAGGCCCCATCATAATATTTTCGAAAGCCACCCCTTCGAACTCTGCTATTTTTCCCATAAGCTCAACGAGCTCCTTCCATGCATAGCGATTACCGCCCGCTGCGCCATTTTTAAAGGCTTCCAGCGCTTTTGGGGAAGGACCGTATGGATTTTCGTTAGCGTTTAGCTTCGCATCCCAAACAGGAAATTCAATTTTGTCTTTTCGTAAATACTCCTTAAAAAAAGGACTGTACAAGGCGTCTCCGCTGGAATTTAGGGTTAGTGGCGCTTTGGATTGTCCAGAATAACCGAAGTAAGGTGTAGCTACCACTGCACCAGTGGCCAAAGCTCCTTTTCTTAGCCAATCTCTTCTTGAAATGTGTTTTGAGGTCATAGGAATTTTTTTTGGTTGGCAATAACCTCTAAATTAATAGGTTAGCTATCGGATTCCAATGACAATTCCATAAAAATGAGGGGGCAAAAATGCCAACTCCTAAAAAACAGAAGGATTATGAAGGATTTTTTTGAAGTAAATCGCGTTTAATTTGCTTAAAGTGAAGCTTTGAACTGCTCCAAAAAGCGCACATCATTTTCACTAAGCATACGAATGTCCGGAATTTGATGCAGGAGCAACGTGATACGGTCGATTCCCATTCCAAAGGCAAAGCCAGAATACACTTCGGGGTCTATGCCACAGTTTTGTAGCACGTTGGGGTCAACCATTCCGCACCCCATGATTTCCAACCAGCCGGTGCCTTTGGTCATACGGTAGTCGGTCTCGGTTTCCAATCCCCAATACACATCAACTTCGGCGCTGGGTTCCGTGAACGGGAAATAGGATGGACGTAAACGAATTTTGGATTTGCCAAACATTTCAGAGGTGAAATACTGAAGGGTCTGTTTCAAATCGGCAAAGGACACATCTTTGTCTACATATAAGCCTTCCACTTGGTGGAAAAAGCAATGGGAACGCGCAGAGATAGCCTCATTTCGATATACTCTTCCAGGAGATATGGTTCGAATAGGAGGTGTATTGTTTTCCATGTAGCGTACTTGAACGGATGAGGTATGCGTACGCAACAGAATATCAGGATTGGTTTGCACAAAAAAAGTGTCCTGCATATCTCTCGCTGGATGGTATTCTGGAAGATTTAAAGCCGTAAAGTTGTGCCAATCGTCCTCGATTTCAGGTCCTTCCGATACATTGAATCCAATGCGTGAAAAGATATCGATAATCCTGTTTTTGACGAGCGATATTGGATGTCTGGAGCCCATTTCCAAAGGCTCTCCCGGACGGGTAAGGTCACCAAACTTTCCGGTGGTATCTTGTTGGTCTTCCAAAGCAGCCTGTAAGGTGCTTACTTTTTCCGTAGCCTTGGTTTTTAGCTCATTGACCACTTGGCCAAAGGCTTTTTTTTGGTCTGGCGGAACGTTTTTGAATTCGGTAAAAAAACCACTAATAAGTCCTTTTTTCCCCAAGTACTTTACCCGGAAGCTTTCTACTTCTTCTGGCGAACTGGCTGCGAACTGCTCTACTTCAGCGATATGTTCCTTAATGGTTTCAATCATTTTCCACCGATTTATTGGCCGTCAAAGGTAGCAAATTGTCTTTGAAAATATAGGTAATCTGCCAATGTACCGCTACCATGCTAAAGTAGTACCAAAGCCAATGGGTTCCTGTAGATAAAAAGGTTGGTTGATTAGTAAGTTTTAAATGATTTACAAAATTGAAGACAATACTAGGGACCGTATGTTCCCACAGTTGTATTACGAAGTATGGGTATCGCGAACATTATGTTGCACCCAATCCAAGCAGGTTTTGAAGTCTGGGAAAATATGTTCCTCGGGAATCAAATCAGGGACAATGTCTATGCGTTCCATCATATACCGTGGTTGTTCCAGTACCTCTACGAACAAAACGTCCACATCATTGTTTTTTAAATCTTGAAGCACATCTTCCATGGCATATAAACCGGTTTGGTCCATATACTGCATTCTTCCCATTCGAATAATAACCACTGAGGCGGTATCCGGAATTTGGGTGGCCAGCTGTTGAAAGTCGCTGGTGGAACCAAAAAATAGA
>CALBPG010000164.1 GCA_937899065.1 uncultured Allomuricauda sp. | reverse complement strand
CAAACCTGGAGGAAAGAAGGAAATGTGTACCAAATATATCAACGAAGTATTAAAGAAACATCGGGCAATGGTGAGGGTGAACTCAAAGGCATTATTTCAAAACTAGATTATATCAAAAGCCTGGGGGTGGATATCATTTGGCTATGTCCCATTTATCAATCGCCCAATGATGACAACGGTTATGACATTAGCGATTACCAAACCATTCTACCTGAATTTGGCACTATGGCTGATTTTGATGAGCTTTTATTCCAAATGCATGAACGCGGTCTAAAGCTTGTAATGGACTTGGTAGTCAACCATACAAGTGATGAACACCGCTGGTTTCAGGAGTCCAAAAAGTCAAGGGACAATCCCTATCGGGATTACTACCACTGGTGGCCTGCCGAAAAGGGAACACCGCCCAAGCGCTTTAGTTATTTTGATGTAGACGGAGATGCATGGAAATATGACGAAACTACGGATAGCTATTACCTACATTACTTTTCCATAAAGCAACCCGATTTGAAGTGGGAAAACCCAAAGGTGCGTGAAGAAATCCACAACATGATGCATTTTTGGTTCAAGAAAGACGTCGATGGTTTTCGAATGGATGTCATTCCTTTTATTTCCAAGGATGACACCTATCCGGAATTACCAGCGGAATTCGAGGGAAACTTTATTCCTTTTTATGCCAATGGACCGCATTTGCATGAATATTTACATGAAATCAATACCAAAGTGCTTTCGCATTACGATGTGATGACCGTAGGAGAAGCTCCCGGAGTTTCTAGAGAAGATGCGCATCTTTTTGTGGATGATGCGCGAAAAGAATTGAATATGTTCTTTCATTTCGATTTGATGGCACTTGACCGAGATGGAGATGAAGTATTCTGGATGCGCGAGGATAAGTGGAAATTGACAGAGTTCAAAAAAATCTTTAGCGACTGGGATGAAATTTTCAAAACCAAAGGTTGGGGCAGTTTGTATTTGAGCAATCACGATTTTCCCAGAGCCGTGAGCCGTTGGGGGAATGATGCTCCTGAGCACTGGCGCAACTCTGCCACCCTACTCCAAACCTTTTTGTTGACTATGCGAGGGACGCCCTATTTTGTTTTTGGAGATGAAATTGGCATGACGAATATTCGTTTTGAAAACATTTCGGATTACCGCGACATTAACACCCTAAACCGTTACGAACTCCTCAAACAACAAGGCGTAGATGAAGTGACCTTTATCGAAAACGAAAAAGAAGCTAGCCGCGACAATGCCCGAACTCCTATGCAATGGAATGAAAGTGCGCAGGCAGGATTCACCGAAGCAACACCTTGGATTCAAGTAAACCAAAATCATAAAACGGGGGTGAATGTTGCGCAACAAGAAAATGACCCACGTTCCGTACTCAACTATTTTCGAGAAATCGCCCAACTACGCAAAACCCATTTGGGATTGGTGTATGGAGACTACGAAGAACTTCTTAAAGACAGTGAAATCGTGTATGCCTATACCCGTAAATGGGAAGATGAAAAATACCTTATCCTTTTAAACTTTAGTACCACAAGCACCCCTGTTGATTTATCCTTCGAAGGCATGGGCACACCTCAGCTGTTATTATCAAATGTGGCTAATAAAGCCCTTCAAACAGAGGGTAGCTTTGCTTTAGAGCCCTATCAGGCGTGTGTGTATACCTTTAATTAGTTATAAGAATTTGAACCTCAAGGTAAGTTTTCATTACTCCCGCTTTTTACTTTTATCTATTTGAAATCTTACAGACTCTAGTTGTGAATAAACCTATCGAAGGATTGCCAATATTTATCCTTGTAAATATCAAAATCCAGCTCTATTTTATCTCTGTACTTCGCTTTGATATTATAAAGTAGTTTTGAAGGTTTTCTAAATTCGCAACAAGCGAAATAGACTTCCCGAGCTGAGTTAGCCGTTTGTCGGCCAATATTCAAATAACCATCTGAGTCCTTTAATTGTGTCATTATTTCGTCCTCAATTTGATTGAGAAGTTCATAGGTTTTGCTATTTGGCATACCGTTACTGTTCTCTCCATCATACTTCATCTCTAGGATGACTATCCAAGGATGAGATGCCTTACTATCCCAATTCAATAAATCCGTATTTACCATTGCAACCAGTGGAAGACCATTTTCTAATGTTGCTTCCAAACCAGAATAACTATCGTTTTCAGTATTGCGTCTAAAACCCTTGTATTTCTCCACGAACTCTTTTTCACGCCAAGTCAAAAATTCCGTCAATTTCTCTAAAGGAACTAGTCCAGATGTTGCTTCCGCCGGATTAATTATTGTGAGATTGTCAATTGTGATAACTGAATTTAGCTCTCCTAAGGCGTTGTCTAAAGTGATATAAACTCCGTTCGTAATTATCCCTTTGTTTTCTTCAGTGAAATCTTCGTGGGCTACAGTTATATCTATCTCATCTGGCATCTCTTTGTCCTCGGTTGCATAGAAACTCATTGTATTAGTATCGAATAAATAACCGTCCATTTCTATTCGAACCTTTTCGACACCTAGCGGTTGTTTTAATGCTGTGATTTTCCAATTGTCCATTTTTGGCGATGCTGCCACTAGTTCCTCCACAAATACAATGTTCTTAATTACACCGTCTGCCGTCAAAACTAGTTCAACTGTAGTGTCATCGTACATTCCGACCAAAAACCAAAACCCATCCCTTAATTCACCTAGTTTAGGTGAAAGTCTATCAAAAAAAAACTTCTTCACATTACCTCCTTCTTTGACGACTTTATAGAAACTCTTTTCATTTTTTTCAAACCATTTCCAAAAATCGGAATAGGAATGAATGGGTTCCTCTTTGAAACCAAATACTGACTTTAAAAAACTCATATTGTTTTCTTTGAAATTTGCCCATCCAGATTATAGTTGGATATCTATAACCATAAATATGACCTAATCTAACAGCAAAAATTCTATTTCAGCGGAATTTACATGCCATCCGACTAAATAGTTCATGAAAATTGATGTATCACGTTTATGGACTAACGATTAAAGAAGAAGTATCAATTCTGCAACAAATACTCCACCGCTTTCTCCAATTGCAAGTCTTTACCAGTGGCCATATCACCAGGAAGGTTTTGTACCTTGATGTCTGGTTCCATTTGGTCGTTTTCCAAGAATGGTTTACCCAATGGTTTCCATCCACCCATCGGTATTCCAAAATAGATACTTGGGTCTATTTGAGTCTCCCACCATACGAAGGTTCCGGTTCCAGGAACGGGCATACCCAAGGTCTTCCCTCCATTTTTGATTTTGTAGGCTACAGGAAATAAGTGCGCATCGGAATAATTGCTTTCGCCCATCACCACTATGGAGGGTTTTATCCAACGGTTCCAAGGTTGATACCCAATATTCTGTCCATGAGGAATGATATCCATGTACTTCTTGCCCACCAGAAAATCGGACAATACATCATGTAGATTTCCACCACCGTTAAAACGAGTGTCGACAATAAGTGCATCCGCACTAATGTGTTTTCCCAAAGCGTCTTCAATAACCGTACGCATACTTGGGTCGTTCATACTACGCACGTGCACGTAACCCAATTTGCCATCAGAAAGCTTCAAGGTTTCTGCGCGACGGGCTTTAACCCACCGTTGGTAAAGTAATTGATATTCGGTTCCTAAAGAGACGGGCTTGCCCACTTCCTGCCACTTTTTGGAAGTGCTTGGGTCAGAAAGGGAAAGCAGCACATTTTGACCAATTTTTCGGTTGAGCAATTGATAAAAATCTAAGTCTGGCGTCAATTTTACGCCGTCGATGCTTTCGATAAGGGTTCCCGTTTTGACCTCAGAAGCAGCTTTATTCAACGGTCCACCTACCAGCACTTCGGCGACACGAATACCATCACCTGAATGTGCATAATCGTACAAGAGACCCAACGAAGCCGTG
>CALBPG010000163.1 GCA_937899065.1 uncultured Allomuricauda sp. | reverse complement strand
TTTTCTTTCACTCCTTTTTATGGGTTTTTCTACCTTGGACCATTCTCGCGTTGATAGGGTATTGGCTAAGGGTGAAAACCTTCGTGAAACTGCGCTTTCAATATCGACCCCAATATGAATTTTTGACCTTAGGAGGCATAACCATACTGTTCGCTATCATTAGTTTTGCCCAATTCAAGTTGCCGCACTATATGAATATTTTGATTCCATTATATTCTATTTTGGCAGCTTCCTACTTACATAGTTTGAATCGCTTTGACAAAAAGGGTGTGATTCAATTGATGTTGGGTATCCAATATGCCGTACTCAGTATAGTATTCATTTTTACTTTATTGATTTGTTTTTACGTATTCAAGTTTGAACACATATGGAGCTATGTTTTGCTTTTCTTTTTAATGGGAGTCATCGTCTACTTTTGTTTGAATCGAGAGGCGTACTACATGCGTATCATCACCTTATCCGTTTACAGCTCGTTATTACTCAATTTTGTGATGCATTCCCATTTTTATCCCTCTTTATTGAAATATCAGGCAGGTTCGACCATGGCAGAAGAGGTGGAAGAAAGAGGAATTCCAACAAATGAAATTTATAAAATTTCAGAACGGTATAGTTGGGCTTTGGATTTTTACAATCGGGAACCGGTTAAAATCATTGCGAAAGAGAAGCTTTTGAAAATGCACAATGTTTGGGTCTACGCTACCGATGAAGAATTGGAGATAATGGAAAACCTTGGGTTCCATTGGCATGATAAAATCACAGTTGACCAATTTCGTATTACGAGACTTACTTTGAAATTCTTGAATCCTTCAACCCGTACCAAAAAACTCAACAAAATGCACTTGGTGTATTTAGATTAGTGCTCCTCCACGACCAGGTTTGGCTTTTTGATGTGGTAAACAATACCAAACAAGGAGATAAGAGCCGTTATGATAAAAAAGAGGAAGCTCACACCTACCGAAATATTCGAATCTAGCCCCAGCCATTCGGAACCGTACAAAAAAGTAATTTCGCGACTCCCAAAACCGCCTATGGTCAATGGGATTATCGAGACCACTGAGGATACCAAAAAGACCACCAAGTACTCCAATAGATTTTCAGTCACCAAAAACGATTTTACCAAAAAAAAGACGCAAACCACCTGAAATAACTGCACTAATGCGGAGTAACCCAAACACTTCCAAAACACGCGCAACGCATAGCTGAAGAAATACTTGTTTATGAACCAAAACGCCCCTACGCCTAAAGGGATGCATAGGACAATGAATGGTTTTAGGTTTTCAATCAAAGGATGTTCAATGAAAAGCAGGAGTAGTAGAATGTAAACACAAATGATGACCATACCGCTCAAACGGTCCAAAAACAAGACACCCACAACCTTCTTGGTTCCGGTTTGAAACTGTTTCTGAACAACATATCCCTTATAGGCATCTCCGCCAATGCCTCCCGGCAAAAAAAGATTGTAGAACATGCCTTGAAAGTAGAGCTTCAGGTTGCTTGTTTGTGTCAATTTCGCACCAATGGTATGGAAATATGCGTTTAAGCGAACGGCTGCAATACCTTTGGAAAGCAGCACCAACAGAATTCCCAAAATGAAAGGAAACGGCTTACTTTTTCGAATAGCCGTGACAAATTCTTGGTAATCAATTTTGGTGAAAATAAAGTAGATAAGTACCGCGCTGACCAGTATTTTCAGGCCCGTAAGCAGTTTTTTACGCAGCCTTGCTTGCACCAATACTCACTTTTTTAACCCGGTAAGGTCTTTTCTGTTGGGATTCGTAATAGGTTCGGATGAGAAGCTCCATGACGATACCAATAGTAAATAACTGAATACCCCCAAGGATGAACATCATTCCAAAAATCAGAAGAGGTCTACTTCCAATATCCTCACCAAAGCCTAGTTTGACAATGAGAAGATAGATATTGATGAACACACCCAAAATAATCAACAATACCCCAAAAATACCGAAGAGGTGAATGGGTCGTTGAAAGTACTTCCGAATAAATAGGAGTAGCATCATATCGGCCACTACCTTGAAAACACGTTCCAAACCGTATTTGGAAACCCCGGCATGTCGGGCATGGTGCTTCACAGGAACTTGTTTTATCTGAGCTCCTTCCAAATGGGCCAAAAGGGTAATAAAACGATGCATCTCACCGTAAAGATTGAGTCCCTTGGCAATATCCTTGGTAAACACCTTTAGGGCACAACCGTTGTCTTTGATATCCAATTTGGTCACTCTGCGCACCAAAAAGTTGGCGATTTTTGATGGGATTTTCTTAACCAAAGAATCCTTTCGTTTTTGACGAATTCCCGTAACCACATCATATTCCTCACTAACTGCATAAGTGAGCATATTGGGAATATCGGAGGGGTCGTTCTGCAAATCCCCATCCATGGTAATAATGTATTCACCTTCCGCGTAATCAATTCCTGCTGCTAACGCTAAGCTCTGTCCATAGTTCTTCTTGAGTTCTATCAAATGGACCAAGGGGTCATTCATTTCTTTGACCACATTTCGCGTATTATCAGTAGAGAAATCATCCACATACACGATTTGGTAGCTATACCCCTGAAGGCTTTCATGAATTTTTGTTGTTAATAACACAACATTGTCCTGCTCATTATATAGCGGGACCACAATGGAAAGAAGGGATTGGGTAACAGTGTTCATCTACGGTTGCTTTCGCCGGGCAAATTTATGATTTTTTACGCTAGCGTTGGTTTATTTTCTGCATCAACACCAGCGCTGCTGCGAATGGAGAGATTTTGTTTTCGTCTATTTTCAATTGGAGTTCATTTTTTCGCTCCAAGAATTCGGGTCGATGCTCGAAACTTCTTTGGAGCAAGTCGAAAAAGGTTTCTGTAAACCATTGCTGGTCTTGTTGTTTTCTATGCAAGTAAAAACTCCCATTGTCTTGGGTTTTGGCCTTAAAATCCATAATTACTGACCAAATCTCCGAAATACCGGTTTGCGCTAGGGCTGAACAAAGCAAGACCTTTGGGCTCCAACCATTGTTTTTGGGTGGATAAAGATGCAGGGCGTTTGTGAATTCAGTTTGGGCCAAGGCAGCTCGTTTTTCATTTTGGCCATCGGCTTTGTTGATGGCAATGGCATCGGCCATCTCCATAATACCCCTTTTGATGCCTTGCAGTTCATCACCAGCTCCGGAAAGTTTGAGTAGCAGAAAGAAATCGACCATATTGTTGACTGCAGTTTCACTCTGGCCTACGCCAACGGTTTCGACTAGTATGACATCAAAACCAGCGGCTTCACACAATACTATGGTCTCTTTTGTAGCCCTGGCCACACCACCTAAGGAAGTACCTGCCGGGGAAGGACGGAAAAAAGCATTCTCATCCACCGATAATTTTTCCATGCGGGTTTTATCGCCCAAAATGCTTCCTTTACTAATGGTACTCGACGGGTCTACTGCTAAAACTGCAACTTTCTTTCCTTGCTCTGTAAGTAGCGAACCAAATACTTCAATAAAGGTGCTTTTTCCCACACCAGGGACCCCGGTGATACCTATTCGGATACTGTTTCCCGAAGCAGGTAAGCACCCTTCAATAATGTCATTGGCTAAAAGTTGATGTTCAGGTTTGGTACTTTCCAATAGGGTGATGGCCTTGGAAAGTGAATTTTTGTCACCATTGGTGATTTCGTCTACCCAAACATCCGCAGTCTTTAGGACCTGCCGTAGTTTTTTGATTTTTCCTATGGTGGCTTCCGATGTTTTCTTTCTGGGATTCACGCACTGTTTAAATTGCTGCCATTACGAAGGTAACAAGTTTTGGTTTGACGTGATTTATGATGGAGTTATGATTTGTTTTACAAAAATTTAATCCCTAATCCCTTCTTACATTCTATAACATTTGGTAATTTTTGTATCGTATTCATTGGGTTTTTGTTTTACACTGTGTAAACGCCCCAAATTGGAATACAATACAAAACCTTTAGATATGAAAACAATTTTTGAGAGCAAGGCGACCAATACGGGGGGGCGAAATGGCCATTTTTCTAGTGAGGATGGTGTTTTGGATTATGACATCAGCATGCCCGGTCGGTCTGGAAAACCAGATGCGAAGAGCACCAATCCTGAGGAACTTTTTGCAGCGGCATATTCCACCTGTTTTGCAGGTGCTTTGCAAGCGGTGGCACAGGGTCATGGAATATCTGATTTGGGTGATTTTAGCGTTACGGCAACCATTGCCTTCAACAAAGAGGATGATGGGTTTTTTCTGGAAGCTACGTTAGACGCCTATTTGCCTACGGTGGACAAAGCAACCGGTGAGAAATTGGTGGAAGAGGCCCATGAGATTTGTCCTTACAGCAAGGCGACCCGAGATAATATTACGGTTCATTTAAACTTGCTGCTTGACGAGTAGCCTTTGGAATACAGCATATTAGCAAACCTGCCCATCGTGGCAGGTTTTTTTTATTTCATAAAAATTAGGGATTTTGCAACATGACGATTTTTACATCGTCCTTAGAAGCAAAGAACAAAACCAACACCAAAGTCGACCATGTTTCAAATTGAACTGGTAGAACAATGTAAGGCCAACAACCGTAAGGCCCAAATGCAACTGTATCGACAGTATTGCGAGGGTATGTTTACTGTTGCCCTACGATTTGTAAAAGACCCTGCTGATGCGGAAGATGTCTTGCAGGAATCGTTTATCAAGGCGTTTCAGCGGATTGACCAGTTTAAAGGGGAGGTGACTTTCGGGGCTTGGTTGAAAAAAATTGTAGTAAACCGAAGTATTGATTTTTTGAAGTCGAACCGAAAGCGCTTTGCTCCGTTGGAGGAAAAACATATGGCTGCCATAGCGGTAGATGAAGAAGATTGGACCGTAGAAGATGAGGTGGATGTCGAAGAAATCAAGTCGGCTGTGGAACAATTGCCCGATAAATATGGTCTAGTGCTCAAATTGTATCTGATGGAAGGCTATGATCACGCTGAGATTTCTGAAATCTTGGATATTTCGGAAACAGCTTCAAGAACAAGGTTACTGCGCGGTAAGACGCAATTGCAGGAGCGGTTGAAAAAACAAAAGCTATGACACAAAATCTAAAAGACCTTTTTGAGAAGGAACGTGCGAAGAATAATAAAGAGACACCGCTTTCCTCGGGACATGAACAACGTTTTTTTGATAAACTTGAGACTGCTTTGCCCAAACAAAAGAAACGTAAGGTTCCTGTTTGGAGCATAGCAGCGGCAATAGCCGTATTGGTAGCCAGTGGACTGTACTATGTTTTAAAGGATACCAACAATGCACTTCCGCAAAACAATGCAACGATTGTGGAAGTCGAAAAAGATACGCCAAAGACAGAAACCTTTTCCCTTGGAGATTTATCTCCAGATTTAAAGAAGATAGAGGATTTTTATCACGCCAATATTACCCTTGAACTTTCTCGTTTGGAAATAGATGACGAAAACAAGGTCTTGGTAGATGGGGTGATGGAGCAGCTGGCCGAGTTGAATACGGAATATAACACCCTTACAGAAGAGTTGAATTTTGTAGGACCAAATGATGACACTATTAGTGCGCTCATTAACAACCTTCAATTACGCCTTCAACTACTACAAAAACTAAAATCAAAATTGAATCAATTAAAATCATCACAAAATGAACAGGAATCAAATATTATATAGGACTACCTTTGGTGCGTTCCTATTGATGACTACCGTAGTTTGCGGTCAGAAATCAAAAACCTACAAAGAGAACTTTACAGTCGATAAAAATGCGACCGTAGAAATCAAAACCAGCTACACTGACATTGAGTTTGAAACATGGTCCAAAAATCAAATTGAGGTAACGGCCACTGTAGAGCTGGTCGAAGCTACTGATGAGGAGGCGAAACGTTTTTTTGAAAAGGATGCCTTTTCTATTGTGGGAAACAGTAAATCTGTTCAAATTCGCTCAAAAGGAAGCGATAAAGGACTTTTTGGCGACCGGAGTTTTTCTTACGAATACAGCTATGAGTTTCCAGATAAAACAATTGTGGAGCCCTTGTTTGAGCAGTTGACTATTCCAGACCTCCCTGAACTGCTGGTATTACCAGAACTTCCACCAATGCCGCCCATACCCAACATGTCTTTCGACTATGATGCGTATAAGAAGGATGGCGATAAGTATATGGAGAAATGGAAAAAACAATTGAGTAAAAACTTCGATGAAGAATACAGAGAACGTTTCGAGGATTGGGGCAATCTAGTGGCTGAGCGCGCCAAAGCCAGAGCGGAGCAGAAGGAACGTAGAGAAGAACAGCGAGAAAAAGTAATCGAACAAAGAGAGCGCCTTCGCGAAGAGCGAAGAGAAATTATCAAAGAGCGAAGAAATGGCGTTACTATTTTGCGTTCCGACGGAAACTTTTCTTTTCATACGGAT
>CALBPG010000162.1 GCA_937899065.1 uncultured Allomuricauda sp. | reverse complement strand
TACTTGAGAACTATTTACCTGACTATTTATTTCAATACCGTCGAACCAATATTCATTTGGTTCATATTCCAATAAGGTTTCTCCGCCAGTTGGGTACTTAATTCTGTTCAGAATGCCCGCTTTGGTATAAGTAAAATCTGGTGCACGGTCAGCCCCTGGCATAAATGTGCCCTTATAGTTTATTGCTGGTAAAAAAGTATTGTTGGCCTTTCCGTTGTAGTATCCCCAAGAATCTTGACTAAATGAATTTCGCTTGGGCAAAGTCTCGGTTTCATCATAGAAAAACTCATGGGCTGGGTAACCTGATTGCGTAACACTATTCAGTTTCAAGCGATAATAGGCATCGCTCGGTTGTGTTGTTTCCGAAATAAAGTAATCGTGTTGTAAAGTCCAACTATCGACTTCTTGACTATCAAAAAATAACCTGATTTCACTCAAACGATTGGTCCCATCCAAATCCAATCTATCTTGATTGTCATAGATGAAAGTCAATTCAGTTCCATCGCTAGAGTCAATTGAAGTCAACCGTTTACCAACTATGACGTCAATAACGTTTTTGCATTCCTTAAATGGTAACGGGTCGCAACCATTACTAGGGTTTCCAAAAATGTCGCTCTCCAGAGTATAATCTTGTTGGCTAGAGATATATTCGTATTCGTAACTTATAGTCTCATACGTAAAGTCAATAGTGTCATTATGTGGCGTAGTGATTTTGGATAAATGCCAGGTGGGGGTTATCGAAGCTGTAGGATATTGCGCATTGATGACATCACAATCCGAGCCTGTGGCAGGCCGTACCAATGAGGTCTCTCTGTCAAGAAAGTCAAAAACGTTTCCTCTTTCATCGGTGATACGATAACCTGCACCGTTGTTAATACGTTCAATTTTAATGGCCTTAAATGGTATGGTTCTTGGCGTAATCGTCTCGTCATACACGAATTTTCCCAATCCTCCAGGATATTTGAAATTGAACAAATCTGGTTCGCCATCAATTAACCCAGCAGCAATATCATCAAGTAAGGTATGATCACTGTTGGGATTCACATCATCATTGATTTGATCTTCTTGGAATGCCCCGGCGAGATATCTATCGTAAATAAGTTGAGAAGGGTTTCCTGCATTGGCATATCCGTAGGTATCAAAATCGGGGTTCCCACGCGTATTACAAGAAATCATACCGCTTGCATTCAATACCCAACCCAATCCCACATTGCTTGCGGTTTCGTCAACCTTTATGCCAGAGGAGTGGTAGCTAAGGTTAATGGGCACGGAAATGTTTTTCAACTTTATGGTATGTATGGGAATGCCTACCTGGGGTATCCCTGAAAAGTTACCTACAGGTATGTTTCCGTATTTTTCGAAGTTAGCTGCCTCAGGGGTTGATGGCAGCACTCCAATATCGGTTACATCCTCTTGGGCAAGGCACAAAAAGGTGCTGACAACCCCTAATAAGGTTAATATTACTCTTTTCATGATAAGACGGGGATTTACTTGTTGCTGTTGTTTTCAAGCGCTTCAATTCGCTTTTCTTGCTCGATGATGTAAAGGGTGAGCTCCTCTATCTTCTCCAGGAGCAACTTGTTCATCTCCCCGAGTTGGATGCCGTTTTGCAGGACTTCGGCTTCGGATGGTATGTTCATCAAGTGGCCTTTTTCCTGGATGTGTTTTTCAACTTCCTCCAGAGTAGGGAGGTCATAACCTTCCTTGAACACGTAGTCGGCCCAGCCGGTCTCCACCTTGATTTCCTTGGCACGGATGTTTCCGTTCACGGCCAGTTTCCAGCTGCCAGGGGTTGTGGTGCCGATACCAACGTTTCCGGTGTTGTAGTGGATATCGTTTCCGGTTTGGGTCCAGTAGCCACCGGTACCTCCACCTGTGTTTCCTCCACCAGTTCCATTGTCGACATCTTCCGAAGCACCTGATGTGGCAAAGGCGGCAGCGTTTAATTGGTTGTTGTTTTCGGTTTGCAGCCATCCTTGTGAACGACTTTGCGTGGTCACCCTGAGTTCGTCCAACCAACCGGAGAAATAAGCACCATTTCCTTCCGCGCCCACATAGGCAAACTCGCTCGAGGTCAATGTTGCGGTTCCCGAGTTGTCGGGATTCCCATTGAAGAAGTATTCGTGGTCGCCATTGGTGGCGACAAAGGCGAACTTGGCTACGGAATTCGCCGTGAAATTTCCTGAATTACTGAATTCCTGACCCGTTCCATCGTAAAACACAATTCGGCCACCACCGCCATTGTTCACCCAAAGGCCTCCCCATGGGCTGGTATTGGCGATAATTCCGTTGTATTGTCCGTTCCCAGACCAGTTGAAGATGGAGGTCACCGTGAAAGAGGAATTGTACGGCACCGGTGTGGCGATGTCAAATCGGTCGTTGGAACCATCGAATTGTATAGCGTTCCCTATTGCCCCGGAAACCACATTACCGGCACCCATGCCACCCGTACTGGCCAGGTTGTATCCATTGCCAGTTGCATCGATGATATTGCTCGATGGATTAGTCTCCATATGCCATACCGCTTGGTAGTCGGACCAGACGGCCTGGCTTCCATAGGTGGAACTTGCGGCAGGCGGGGTCTCCCCGGATTTGTTGTACCAGATATAGATTGTGGTGTTCGATGAGGTAGAAAGGTTTGGCACCTTTACCCATATTTGGCATCTTCTGTTGTTCACATTGGAGCTGGCAACAAACTCTACGACCTCGATGGCTAGCTGGCTGTTCCCAGCGGCATCACTGCTAAACCGAATATCACCCCCACCATTCAGGGCAGAATTTGCGCCACCGTCGACCACATCGGAATTGAGATGGTCTAGTGTAATGAGAACCGGAAAGTTGGTATGGCTTCCACTTCCCTGTACTTGAGAAGCGTTGATGGTAATGGCATGTTTTCGACCCCAAGTCTCGAAACCGAAGAACATAGGAGGTTCTGCGGAGGATGGGTCGTCAATTGAATTTGGGCTCAGGGCCAATGCAAAATGTGGGGCCATTGCCAATAGCAAGGCCAATGAAAAAAACCTTTTCATCGTAATAGGATTTAGAAAATTAGTAAGGGTGTTGTTTTTAAAATGAGGTCGTCCTAAAGGAGGGACGTTGTTTTGTAGGTTGCGCATTTGGGGTGCAAGGTGTTTGTTTGGTTAAACTTTTAAACCTTCACACAGCGTTCTCAATGCTTACCCTAATTACGGGAGTTTACCTGCTTCTTTATAAGAAAAATCTGTTTTTTCGATGTAATGCATTCTGAATCAAAATTGTAGTACCTATTATATGATCAAGAAAATTTACACCTACTTTTTTTGAGGAAAGTTATAAACCCATAAATCATCCATTCGACGAAACGTTACTTTTTATCGGCGAAAAGCATGGTGGTAAAGTTTAATGGAATGCAGAGATACATTTTTTGCAAAGTATCGAGTAACGGGCTGAAAATCTGTGTGTGCCTGGTTCGATTCTTGGTGGAAACACAAAAATGCCATCTTTTTTAGATAATTTTTTTTCTAAAATTATTTACAACACTTTAAACTAAAACTACCAGGTTTCTATCTAATAGCGCCGAAAAGAAAAGCATCATCCTCCCCAAACTCCAAAAACGATGTTAAAGCTCTTACCTAAGCCGTTAAACCCTGTTAAATACTTGATTTTGTGGAAGAAACCTGTATATTGAAAGTATCCACAAAGAAATTACTTCCACACTTTTAGTCTTCTAGGTCGGGCAATTGACCTTATATTCCTTTGGTAGCCCTCTCCCTTTTTATCGCAAACAAATCCTTCTTCTTCAGAAGGTAAACCAACGTGTAGGATTTTCTATCCCTACACTATTCACGAACATAAAAAAACATAAAATGGAATTAGCAAAGACTAAAATCAAAAACAATAAAGCATTCAAAACCTTGGGGTTTTCTTACTTGGACACCGCCGAAATCGTGGTCAACCTGAACACCTTATTGGCAGATTACCAAATCTTCTACAATAAGCTGAGAAACTTCCACTGGAACATCGAAGGACCAGAGTTTTTCGAATTGCACGAGGAGTTCGAGAAAGAATACAATACGGTAAAGGAGAACATCGACATCATTGCCGAGCGCATCCGCGTATTCGGAGTGAAGCCCAACTTCACCTTGAAGAAGTCGTTGGAACTCTCCAAAATCGATGAGACCAGTGAGAGCAAAAGTGCCATTGAAATGGTGCGCGCGGTATTGAAGGACTTCGAAATCATCCATGATGATATCCTATCCGCCATCGGAGCGGCACTGGACACGGGAGACATCGCCACGGAGCAAATGTTGACCGACTTTTTGAGAGCCCTCGAAAAGCGCAATTGGATGTTCACTTCCTACTTGAAGTAAGAACACCGCCACAACACATTTATTCACCCTTAAAACATATCAAATGATAAATATAATCGCATTATCCATACTAACCTTGTTTTCAACCTTTCCACTGCTGGCCCAAGAGGGCACACCGGGCGAACTGAGCGCGACGGAGCACAAGACGTTCACCATAAAGACAGATGGGACCGAGACCAAATACAACGTCAAAATCATGGAAAACCGAAGATACCCCATGACGTGGAACAAAGCGGACAAGGGACGTATCGACCAAGATAGAAAGACCGTGGAAGCCAAGGTCACCAAAATGATCGCGGTGGACAACGACAACGACAACTCCTATGACCAATACTTTGTATTGAAGTACCGAAGGTCGGTGGCCGATACTTTTGAGGTAGTACCCACCAAAAACGGATTCGAGGTAGTGGTCGATGGAAACATCAGACAACGTTTCGACAGGGAAGGGATTTACTTTATCAACAATGAAGATGAAGATTTCTTCTCCGTAATCGAATTTAGGGAAATAGGATAATTTCCACTTTTGTTTTTTGATTGATGAAGGCCGGGCAATTTTGCCCGGTTTTTTTTGTATTGAAATTCCATGGGTTATTGCGACCTTTAGCTACAGAAATACCAGTGGATTTTGAGATAATATCGCATTGTTCATTTCAAGAATCCTCGCAAAAACCAACCCATGCGCAAAGCAACTGCTTTCACTCTTTTTGTCCTTTTTAACCTAGTAGCGTATACCGCTTTCTCCCAAACCTTAGAATCTAAAATTGACTTGCTCTATCAGGTGCCCGAAGGTGCACCCGGGTTTTCCATTGCTGTTTTTAAGGGAAATCAAATCCTTATGGAAAAGCAATATGGCAATGCTCATTTAGACCATGATGTGCCTGTTACTGCCGAAACCGTTTTTGATATTGGCTCCATCGCAAAACAGTTTACGGCTGCAGCCATCTTGTTGTTCGAGTCGGAGCGTCAACTTTCACTAAGTGACCCTTCTCATTTATATTTCAAGGTGCTCCCGAGATACGAAAAAGGAGACCCTACCATCGAACATTTGCTAAACCAAACCAGCGGCATCAAGGAAGTAGACGATTTTTTGGAAGTGGTTGATGTTTTTTGGCGCGACTACATCAGTCATTCCATGTTGCTGAACATTATCACCAAGGTGGATGAACTTCGGTTTACTCCTGGAGAATACTTCAACTATACCAACGCCAACTATATTTTATTGGCATCAATTATCGAGGAAGTTTCAGGTATGTCTTATGAATCGTATCTGCATAAGGCAATTTTCGAACCGCTTGGAATGCAAAACACCCTCGTGAACACCGATGCATATCGTACCATTAAAAATCGAGCTATCGGGTACATTGAAGATGAACAAGAGTATTACAAATCGCATTATTACGGTTTGCTGTACAAAGGGGATGGACAAATCATCACCAACCCAAGGGATATGTTCAAATGGCATTTGGGTATCAAGAATGCGACCATAGGTTCTCCTGAACTCTGGAAAAGGATGCAGACCAAGGCCAAATTGAACAACGGCACTGAAATCAATTACGGCTTAGGCGTGGAATTCGAGACGCATAACGGGTACGAAGCCCACGGATTTGACGGCATGATTACCAGCGGATTCGTTTCCAAATACTTGTATTTCCCTGAGTTGGATATGGCCTTTTTCACCACGCAAAACACCTTTGATTGGGATTTTAAGGAACGTTTTTTCGAATTAGTGGATTTGTATATGCCTAAAACAGAGAAGAAACAACCTAACAATGCCGAAACCATCCAAGAAATCAGCTCTGACGATTTGCAGCGCTATGAAGGCACGTATTTGTTTTACCGTTCGGATGAAGAACGAAAAGCCAACACCATCCAATTAAAAGATGGGGCCTTGTACGCCTACACTTTGGACGGTTACGAAATTGCCAAATTGATTCCCGCAGGCGACCATCGCTTTTATTTTGGAGAAGATAAGGATGCCATACTTAGGTTTAGTCTCGAAGGAGAAACCAAACAGTATAACTACGATGATTTTGAAAATGAAGCGCCCTGGGTATTTCAAGAATATGAACCCTACGAACACAGTTTAGAAGAGCTAAAGGAGTTTGAAGGCCTCTACTTCAACGCCGACTTTCAAATTGGCAAAAAGTTGGTGGTAGAGGATGACGTATTGTTCTATTATTATCGAAATGGTGCCTCCAAGCAGCGAATGGGTTCTTTATCTAAAGATTTGTTGGAAATCTCCATAAGTCCCATTCAGTTTACAAGAAATGAACAAGGAAAGGTTACTAGTATAGAAATTATGGGGTTGGTGTTTGAAAAAATGTAGGAGAAAAAGACGCTCCCAAGGGCCGTACCAAACATCAACTAACTAAATTAAATTCCTTTTCATAACAATTTAAAGGAAGGTACGTATTGTTCTCAGGAACGTCTTGAATGAATCTACTAGACCCGTGGCACTGCTTTAATTCGTTTGTCAATTTTCTTCTTCTTCACCGTAATCCGCTTCATAACGTCCATCAACTTGGAATCTTTGGTCTTTTTATAGATTTCATTAATCGCCAATACCAATGCCTTTGCTTCGCGAGAGGCTTCCACCCGGTCGCTTGTAGACATATGGCTCATAGGTCTTTTCTCGAATTCTTCCGCTTGAACTAATAAATCCATACTATTTTGTTTAATAATAATGAATATTCATTAAACAAATATAAAATTCTACGGATAGCAAAGGCTATGAAAATAGGTTTTGAGATTATTTTAACAGCATTGTTGAACATTCCTCAGAAGCAGTTTATGCTGCTAAGGGTCATTCATTGTTCACTAAAGGTGTATTCATCCAGTACTCCTCCGAGTTTTTAGGACGTATTAACGGTTGTGACTCAAAAATGGGTTTGTTCTTTCGCATGAACAAAGCATCCTTGGGAATTTGGGCAAAAGGCTTCACTTTTTGGACAAAATATTCCCTGAATTGATTGAATTCCAAACTTTTCCACTCGTTCAAAAGATTTCCTTGAATGTCAGTAAGGTTTTCAATTTTGATTTCCAATACATCTTCACTAGCGGATGCTGTTGCTATTTCGTTAGCCATCTTGCTCAGCTTCACCATTGAAACGTCTAAATAAATCATTAACGAATCTTGAAACACCTTAAAACTGTTTCGATATACCTTGATTTTCTTCAATCTTAAAGCATTCCCCTTGAATTTCACCTCATAGTTCGCTTTGTTTTCGGGTTCATCATTTTGCCTGAGTTTTTGGTTCAAATACACCATAAACCCCTTTTTAGAGGGTACAAAGGCGATACTATCTATAGTGAAAATTGGAGGTGGGCTTAACCGAAATTTGTTGTAGAATGAAACATAGTTTAAGAACATTTTTTGTTCCGGGTCTCTGTTGTATTCAGCTGTTGTTTCAAAAATAAGATTCCCTTTCTTGCGCTCCGAAACATCGCCTACTATCTTCTTTAGCCTATCATAGACCGAGTATTCAATTTTATGAATCGCGTAATCCGTTTTGGAAATGTAAATCCAACCGATCACTTTGGCAATGGGGTGTATTCTATTAATTCTGATTTTGAAGAGCAGTTCATTATCCAACACAACGTCCGGTTCTTTTTTAAAGGAGTGGTTTTTGATAAAATCTTCCTCCATTTTGTTAATCAAATCAAATGAATTGATGTTATGGTTACGAATGGGGTCATGCACGCGTAAAATGTTGAACTCGTTCCCGTCATGGGCGGGCATGTATGCATTTTCAATGATTTTCTCCAAATTCGTGTAATCGTATGGATTGTCGGCCAGGGTATCGCGTTTGAACTGGTTGTTTTGCTTGTAGTCATATAGCATTACCTTAGTATCTGTGGTATCCACCGTATCAAAACCCTCATCGAACACTTCCAGAATAGCTTCGTTCAAGTTCACGTATTGACCGTTGCTCATTTGATAGTCGCGGTAATATACCACGGTCGAAAAGGTGTTTTTGGGATAGTTTTGGGGTATGGCGGCAATAGCTCTTTTTACGATTGCGCGAGCCGAAAGTCCACGTTTCTTTTTGGCGGTGACCATCGTTTCTTGCAAAGCAAGTACCCCCGGTTTAATACGAATGGTGTTGATTCCGTTAGGGGATAGTCTCGATAAAGGAATTTCCTTTTTTTCGTATCCCATACAGGATATCACCAATATATCATCCAGTTGTTGAAACCGTTTAGGAAAGCGAAATCCACCATCTTGATTGGTGATTACCCCCATGGCCTTGTGCTTTAGCCGTAAGGTGGCAAAAACGACAGGCTCGTTAGTATTAGCATCCAAAAGTTTACCGTGAATAAAGTCCTCTTGCGCGAAGGCAGAAAACTGAAACAAAAGCAAAAAAGCGAGTACAGTTATACGCATCATCCCATCGTGTTTTAAATAGATAGGTCTTTGTAGACACCATCTTATGTTATTGGGCCAACCATGCGACCCTTACGTTAATGTTATTCCATCTCGTTTAGTTCATTTATTGGTGTTATTGAATCTGGTTCCATATAAATGTCATCCAGATATAGGTGTTTGTTCATTTCTGAAAAGTTTTTAATCTTGGAGATGTCCATTGCGGTTGTGGTAATCTCTGATTCTTTTGAAAACTCAAATAGCACAAAACCGATGGTAATCAAAGCTCCCAGACCAACCAAGGACCACTTTTTGTGTATTAAAAAAATCTCTAAAATACTTTCCAAATTAAAGCTTCGGTTTCTCGATTTGGCACCGTACTTTTTATTGAAAACTGCTTTTAAATCTTTGAAAATCAACGGGTTGGGCTCCATAACTTCGAGTCCTTCAGAAAAAGTAGCCTTTGTTTGTTTTAGTAAAAAATGGCTGCTTTCATACTCCTTTTGAGACATCAAACCCAGAACATAACTCTTCTCTGTGGTGTTCAATTCGTTGAAACTTTTGCTTTCGAGCAATTGATATAGCTTAGTTTCCATTGGATTGTTTGTTTATTATTACTGATAGGGCCTTAATTGCATAGTGCAAGCGAGACTTCACCGTTCCTTGAGGACATTGCATAAACTCTGATATTTCTTGTATGGTCAGATTTTCCCTATATCTCAAAGTATATATTTCACGATAACTTTCTTCCATACTTTCCAAAGCCAGGTTTAGTCGTTTCAAAAAGACTTCGTTCGAATCGTCATGGCCAAAATCCGAGCTTGTTTCATATGGCGTTGCGCTTTTATCATTCCATTCCACGCTACTTCTTCCTACTTTTCTATAATGGTTTTTGCACATGTTGTTGGCTATGGAATATATCCAGACCGCAAAACTTTTTTCCACATTATAGGTATCCAATTTTTCCAATACTTTGATGAACAAATCCTGCAAAAAATCTTGAGCCAACTGTTGGTCACCCTGTAATTTTTGAGCGAAAAAGAAAAGCATTCGCTTGGCATAGCGTCGGTACAGCACCTCAAATGCTTTTTCCACTCCGTTTCTTACCTGAGAAACCAATTTTTCGTCAGAGAGCTTTTTTAATTGTATGGATTTGAAGAACCCCAATTCTACACCATTGGTTAGTTGAATTCTTCAAAACTTGTATTCTGTGGCTTTCGCGGATAACCTTTCTTTCTGGCTTTTGGGTCATCTACGCGAACAACCGTGAACTTGACATTATCAAACCATACTTTTCCCGTACCATTAAGGATTGCTCCATACGAAATAAACTTGCTCTCTTTGGGAACCTTTAAAATGATGTAGTGCTTTTTCCATTGCGTAGTGCCCTTAATAGGCCTGTTCTGCATGTTATCGAAGCCCAATACCTTTCTGGATTTCCCGTCGACACGCATCCACATGCCCGCCCAATTTTTTACATCTTTTGTTTTGATAAAAGCGGTCAGCTTTACGGTTGTACCCAAATAATCTTCAGGAATGAACGTTTGCATCATCACCCCAAAACCATCAATTTTATTTTTTGAAGACGCGATGTAACCCACATTCTGTTTCAAATAGGCATCTTTTTCCACACCGATTTTATACGATTCTGGTTTGCTTCCCGCCACAAACCATCCTTTGACGTCCTGCACCGTGAAAGCGCAAAGACCAATCAAAAGAACCGTACAAACACCGATGCTTAAAATTTTGGTTGCCCTCATCGTACTAGAATTATTTGGTTCCTATTATAATGAAGTACACCTCAATTTCAAAAAGGTTCAATGTTTTTGAAAAAGAATTGGAACTAGAGGAGAAGTCTCAAATAAGGGAAAGAAAAAAGGATTCAGTTTCTAAGGTAAGGCTGTCAATTACTTCAATACCAACTAAAGGAAAGCGTTCCCAAGAGTTGTATCCTATATAAAACTAACTCAAACTTAAAATTCCCTCTCATAGCAATTTAGAGGTGGATACGTATACTACTTGAAAACGCCTTGTATGTATCTACAGCACTGGGGGAAACTCCTTAACCACGTTGGTTTTGTATTCCAAGTAAACCGTGGCGCACAATCCATCTACTCGCCCCTAATGTTTGTAGATTTTGTTGAACTAAACTTCTGCTTTACTCAACAAAGATGTTAATTGGTCGTTGGGGTTGCGAGATAATTTAGAGTTTGGGAATATTTTAACAGACTCTTCATAATCTTCATCCAAATTTCTTTAAGAGAAAGTTGTTGAGTCACTGCCAATTAGAAAGACCATGCTTTTAAACCTATTGTTTAAATGGTACCATTTTTGTAACTTTGATGCATAACGCATCGCCTCGTCGTTGGACTAGGTACAGCTGTCTGGTTAAGGACAGCTTTTTTTTTGCAATAATATGAGAACAATTGTTTATGTGGATGGATTTAACTTTTACTATGGCCTTAAAAGAAAGAAAAGGTTAGATGAAAGATGGGGTGCATATTATTGGATTGATTTTTGCAAACTCTTTCAACAATTTTTAGCCCCAGAGGATACGCTTCTTCAGGTAAAGTATTTTACCGCACCACCTTTGTCCTTAGAAAAAAGGATTAGGCAAAGTGCGCTTTTCAAAGCAAATGATTTAATAAATGGAGAAAAATTTAAGGTAATCAAAGGAAAGTATATCGACAAACCTGTTCATTGCAATAACTGTCACACGGACTTTACCAAACCGGAAGAAAAACGAACCGATGTTAATATTGCGGTAAATTTGATTGGTGACTGTGCCTTGAATAGGGTGGACAAACTAATTTTAGTTTCGGCAGACAGTGACTTGGTCCCTCCTTTGGAATTCATTAAAACCAACTATCCTGATAAAAAGTTGCGGATTTTCTTCCCTCCGACCAACTATAGCAACGACCTACGTGATATTGCGGATAGAGGTAAGGTAACACAGCTAGAAAGAAGTTGGTCCTGCTTTCACAATGCAATAATGCCATACGTGGTAACAAAAGAGGACGGAACTGATTCAGCTCTGATTCCACCTGAATGGCACTAGTGCTTAAAAACCCTCACCAAAAAACTCGGGAATACTCAATTCAAAATAAGTAGCTATTCTACCCAGCTCCGCAGTAGTTGCACTCAACAGGTTGTTTGCAATTCATCAAATGCTAAGAATTATTCAAATCTTTGATGGATTCGAAAAAATTTTAATAACATGCCCAAACCGAACCTGCTGCAAACCTTGGCCGACTTTCAGGCACAATCGTATTTTTCGTCCCTTAAAATCACCTTTGGGGTGCACGACATTATCAACTACCGCGACGGCCACTTGCTCAACCAAGCCGAAAAACGAAAAAGCCGCATCATCGTGGTCAAAACGTCCAAACATCATATCGCCCAAATCAAGGTGATGGACAACCTGCTGTTTCGGTTTTCGTTTCACATTAGCCTGCCCAAAATTTTGGCCGGGCAAACCGAAAGCATGATTCAATTACCGCACCCTTTGGAAGATGGTCATTTGTGCATTCTAGATGAAAAACTGGAGCTTTCGTTTCGCATTGACGCGCCCAAAAATGAGCCTCAACTCGCGGTAGAGCATTTTTACTCAGAAGTGAGGAGTGTGAAAGTTTCTTTTCAGTAAATTAATGCTATAAAAAACCCGGCAAATGCCGGGTTTCTTATCTTCAGATTGCAAGACATTTTTCTAAGTGCTTGAAACAACCTTCAAATAGTAGTTAGTACTGTCGTCCCGAGTGGGTTCGTCATTGTTAAATACCAAAAATTCAAAATGTAGGGACTTTTTGTATAGCTCGAATGCTTCAAGTACATCTTGGTCATGCAATAGTTCTCCGCAAACCTTAAAATAACCTTCTCCTTCTACTGTTTCATTCTCTGTATTGAAAATATCAAAATCGGTTCTCTGCATATCCATGTATGATATCACTTTTTTTTGCTGTCATAAATGAAAAATAAACGTGTCCATACCATAGAAAAATGCCGATTTTAAAGCCCGCATTTCGATGCCTTTCACTTTGGTTGCAAAAGGCTGAAGTTCAGAAGTCAGATATTTTTTCGGTTTGGATTTAAATGCTTCTCGTGTTATGTTTATTTTTTGATTTCTAAGTAATAATTGGCACCTTCTCTTTCGTCTGGATGGAATACGTAAAATTCAAAATCAGGAGATAGTTTATATTGCCCAAAAGCTAGCTTAACCTCGGAATCATGCAAAACTTCTGCTCCTAAACCAAAATACCACATCTCTTTTTCATAATCTGTTCGAAATAACTTTTCATTGACTTTAAATAAATGGGAGTAATTGTCATCGGAAAAATTAAAATGCTCCCAATTTTCCGCGTATGGATGACATCCGAGATCATTAAAATCTTCCGTAGTAAGAAATGAAAATATAATATCTTGATGCCATGGGAATATACCCAAGTCAAACGCGCGCATCTCTTCTCCTTCTACCTCAAGTGCAAATTCTTCAAGAGATAGTATTACATGCTTTTTTAGTTCCGCTTTAAATTCTTCTGGTGTCATAATGAATAATTATTGGTTTAATACAGAATGATTCAAAAACCCAGCGGTGATGCCGGGTTTTCATATTAATAAAGGCTAGGAGTTGTTGTCTTAAACGCGGGTATAAGTAGTTATATTTTCTATGCTACCTATATTGAAGGTTATAGATAAGGTCTTTCCAGAGATAGAATAATTTGCAGTCTGAGTAAAAGAGTCTTCTCCTAAAGCAATAGTGACGTTTAACCTCCCATCGGAAGGGATTGACCAAGTACCCATGGTGATTAAATCATCATCCGTGATGCAGGTCGTTACATTTGGGTCTGGAGTGACGTACACCGTTTCAATATAGGTGTTATCTGACTTGAATTCTACGGTATCTTGATAGGTACAATCAGAAACCTCATCTTCTTCCCCATCGATAGTAATTTCTGATAGTTGCCAAACCCCAATAATATTGGTGTCGTTTACGGGGCCATCATCGTTTCCGCAGGACGAAAGCAACATCATTAAAACAAAACAAATAGAGACTAGACTGTTTTTAAGAAGGGTTTTTGCTATTAAATTCATGGCGATTTGAAATTACTATGGTTATTTCTCGCCAAGTAACTGAACTATTGGTTTGCTTCATTAAAGCACTTCACACAACCCCATTTTGAGTTAATGGATGACCCTTTTCAGACAACAAACCAAAAAAATTATAGGGAATACTCCTACGAATTCTTAACATTTTCATAAATATGATAAATGAATGGTGCAATAACTTTTATATATCGAACTAAGGTTTATATTTACCCAATTGAGATTAATTTTAAATAAAAATGACCAAAGAGTTATTAGCCCAGGCAGAAGAGTTTCAAAACAGAACCCTCAGTCACATGTCTACCAGTGATAGGGTGAAAGCATCGAGAGAGGCAAAGCAATTGATTCTATCCATCAACGAAATCTATAAAAAGACGAAAGACTCCAAATTAATGGATCTTATGAAGAGCCTTACCGTCAAAAAGAAGAAAATAGAGAAGCGCCTCAAAGGGACGCCTTTAGTATAGTTCCCCTTTATTTTTTTGACTTCTTTCGATAAAAGTATCCCCCTAACACCAACGCAGCGGAGATAATCATTACGTTTTTGATAATGTATTGTCCCTCCAAGGTGGGTAATAGATAATTGCCTTCTTGAAACGTAATTTCAGGTAAAAATACCAAAGGCATAAAAGTACCTATCATTTGAAGAAATAGCAACGCAATGGCCAAGCGCGTAGTACTGCGAAACAGAAAGGCGATTCCAATGACCATTTCCCAATAGCCAATTACCATCAACCACAGTTCGGGAGTGCCCAAAGGCAACCATGCCACGGTGGCTTTCAAAAGACCTTCAGCAGAAGACTTGCCCAAGGGTTTCAAAATTCCAAACCAAAAGAAAATGATAGCGAAGGATATTCGGACAGCTGGTTCGCCCCAATGGCGCATCCGGGCCGCGATGTACTGGTCGATTTTAGTATAATCCATAGTGTTTTGTATGTCCTAAAGGTAAAGGGGAATTTCTTCGGGTTCAAGCCCTGAATTTTCAATTTCCAATTATCACGCTTTTTATACCAATCACAAGATCTTTACTTCCACAAATAAGAAACCCCTCCTCTCGCCTTTGGGTTTTTGCTACTTTCGGTTCACTATAAAATCACAACCAAAACAAACACTTGTTAGAAATGACGAACGCTATTGAAGAAAAAATGGGATACTTGTTTTGGTATCTCGTTATCACAGGGTCCATCTGCTCCCTTATTAGCAGTCTATATCACTACCTATTTTAATAGTTAGGGGATATTGCAACAGTAAGCTCAATTCCCGAAAGGGTCTCATCTACATTCTCAATCGTAAAAAAGGTCAGTTTTCAACTGGCCTTTTTTCTTTGGCATCTATCCAAACGGATGCCATGGGGTAAACGCTTAAATCGGTTATAGCCGAAACCTTATCCAAATTATGTACTTCAAGTTGGTCATAATCAACATCTGGAAAAATTTGCTGGGTCATCACATATTTACCGCCATCTATAAATACCTCTATGGAACTTTTGTCCAAATACAGGGAGACATCATACACTTGTCCTTTGGTTATTCGGATGGGCATGGTATGTTCTTTGTTTCCAAACTCGGGATGGAACCCAATTTTGCCTGACGCTCTTCGGTCTAGGGTAAATGTTCCTGTTGAGCCATCCATCTCTAAAATCAGAAAGTTCTTTTTCCCATTGGAAAACTCCAATCGAAAGTTTTGGGTTGCTGTTTGAAAGCGGCCCAAACCCTGATTGAAATCCTTACCAGTTAGCGTTAGGCTATCTTTTGGTTGAATCGTTTCGGGATTCATATCTGTCTTAGCAATTAAGTTCTCCACTGATGCCAGAGGAAGGTTTTTAAGCCAATAACCGGCCTCGTCTTTTTCAAGAGATAGTTTTCGAGGAAGGGTCATTGCACTGCGCCAACTTTCGGTAGGAGTATCCCGCGCATAATCCCAATTGCTCATCCAACCGATAAAAACGCGTTCTGCTTCGGGAAGATTATTGTAGGTAACTCCTGCATAATTATCGGTGCCATAGTCCAGCCATTTGGCTTCTATTTGTGCCGAAACAAATTCTTTTCCATCAAAATCGCCGATAAAATATTGGGTCCCGCTTCCGCCATTCGGCGCTCCGGGATTCATACTCACCAACAAGGCCCATTTGCGTTCCCCGCTCTTTGCATCGGTTAAGGGAAAAAGATCTGGACACTCCCAAACACCCCCATGGGCACCTACTTCCTTTCCAAAATCACTCATATGGGACCATTCCTTCAAGTTAGGAGACTCGTAAAACTTTACATGGTCACCAGCAACCAAGGCCATAACCCACATTTTTGTAGGCTCGTGCCAAAATACCTTGGGGTCTCTAAAATCTTTGATTCCTTCGTTAGCGATAACCGGATTTCCTGCGTATTTGGTCCACGTAGCCCCTTCACCCAAGCTGTAGGCAATGCCTTGGGTTTGGAAATCATCCCGTCCCGCTTTTTCGCCTTCCATAAGGTGATAGGTGTACATCGCAACCATAGCTGGATTTTCAACGGACCCAAATCCTGAAGTATTTTGCTGGTCTATCACAGCACTTCCCGAGAAAATCAAACCTAATTCATCGGGATACAGGGCAATAGGTAAGTGCTCCCAATGCACCATGTCTTTGCTCCGGGCATGCCCCCAGTGCATGGGACCCCAAACCGTATCATCCGGATAGTATTGATAAAACAGATGATACCATCCTCTATAAAACACCAAACCGTTGGGGTCGTTCATCCAATTCTGCTGTGGCGTAAAATGGTATTGAGGACGGTACGGTTCTTCATGCCAAGCTTGTTCCTCTTCCATAACCTCCAAAGTTTTGGTTTTCTTGGTTTGACAGCCCACAAAAAGACACTGTACCGCACAAAGCCAAAAAAACAACCAAATTTTCGAAGCCTGATTAAAAGAAAATGAATCGCAATGAAGGTTTTGGCGCATGATGATGAAATTTAAAAGGATGGTTTTTCCCAAAAAGATACTTTCTGGGAATAAAAATTAATCTTTTGAGTAAGTTTATCAAAATCTTCCTGACCAATACCCGGTAAATGCAATGGGATTGAAAACTGACCCCAAATCCAAAAGACTGCTTTTGATTTTTACACGCAACCCTGAATTGGGTAAATGCAAAACCCGTTTGGCTGCTAAAATTGGTGACCAAGCTGCACTTGATGTGTATGTTTTTCTCTTAGAGCACACCCGAAAAATTACCAGTCCCTTAAACGCCACCAAACAGGTCTATTATTCTGAAGAAATTGCCCAAGATGACCTCTGGTCGTCGGACAAATATGAGAAAAAACAGCAAGTCGGCGAGGATTTAGGCCTGCGTATGCAAAACGCTTTCGCGGAAGGCTTTGCAGAAGGGTATAAGCACATTCTCATCATTGGCAGTGATATGTACGACCTCAACACCTCGGATTTGGAAGGAGCCTTTAACGCCTTAGAGAAGAATGAAGTGGTGTTAGGACCGGCAGAAGATGGCGGCTATTACCTATTGGGACTTTCAAGAATGCATGACGCATTGTTTCAAAACAAGCAATGGGGCACTGAAACCGTGTTGGAAGATTCCCTAGCTGATTTGAAAGACACCTCCTATTTTCTTTTGGAAGTGAAAAATGATGTTGATTATTATGAAGATATTAAAGACATTGCAGTCTTTAAACCCTTTTTAACACACCTAAACGAATGACAAAAAAACAGGTTGACGAATCGGTAGAATATCTTCACAAAAGAGGCTTTGACAAGCCTGAAATCGGTATTGTATTGGGTACAGGGCTAGGCAAGCTCACGGAAGAAATCGAGAATCCCGTTGAGGCGCACTACAACCATATCCCTTACTTCCCTTTAGCTACGGTTGAATTTCATTCTGGCAAACTCATTTACGGCACCATCTCCGGAAAAAAAGTGGTGGTGATGCAGGGGCGTTTTCACCTGTACGAAGGGTATGATTTTATCGATGTCACCTATCCCATCCGCGTAATGCACGCCTTGGGGGTTCAAAAACTGTTCGTTTCCAATGCAGCGGGCGCCATCAACCTTTCCTTTTAAATAGGAGATATTATGTTGATTGAAGACCATATCAATATGCTAGGGGGTTCCCCTTTGGCGTTCATAAACGTCGCAGAATTTGGCAACCGTTTTGTGGATATGAGTGAACCTTACGATGTGGAAATGCGTAAGAAGATTGAGGCTATTGCCAAAAGAAACGCCATTTCCGTGCAAAAAGGAGTGTATGTTTCAGTGGTTGGACCGCAATTGGAAACCAAAGCAGAATATCGGATGCTGAAAATATTGGGCGCCGATGCCGTCGGTATGAGCACTGTACCCGAGGTCATCGTAGCCAATCACTTGGAATTGCCGATTGTCGCCGTATCCGTTTTGACTGACGAATGTGATCCAGACAATCTGCAACCCGTTGATATCAACGAAATCATTGAAATAGCCGCTACGACCGAACCCAAAAAGAAACAATTGTTCAAATAATTAATAAACGAAATTTGAGCTATTTAGACGCAACACAGGATTTTAACAAAGAAGCAGCCTTGACCCCAGTTGTTGGGCTTTGTTGTACTACCAATCCTATTTGGCAGTTTCCTGGACTTTCCATCCCTAAAATCATGCAAGAGATGAACTACGGTTGTGGGAGTACCGTTTCCGCGCAAGATTTGGTCAATGACCCCAAAGTACTGTATGTGGGTGTGGGCGGTGGAATGGAGTTGTTGCAATTTTCATATTTCTCACGACAGCCTGAAGGCGTCATCGGGGTAGATACTGTTGATGAAATGCTAGAGGCTTCTCGGAAGAACTTTAAAATCGCGGAAGAAGAAAACGACTGGTTCAAAAGCGAGTATGTGAAACTGGTCAAAGGAAACGCTTTGGAACTGCCTATAGAAGATGAAACCATTGATGTAGCCGCGCAGAACTGCCTTTTCAACATCTTCAAAATGGAAGATTTGAAAAAAGCAGTAGCTGAAATGTATCGGGTATTGAAACCTCATGGGCGTTTAGTCATGAGTGACCCCACCTGTGAAGAACCCATGAATGATGAATTGCGAAACGACGACCGCTTGCGTGCGCTTTGCTTGAGCGGAAGTATTCCAATCAAAGATTATGTAAAAGTATTGACAGACGCTGGTTTCGGAACTATTGAAATTCGTGCACGGAAATCATATCGGGTATTGACACCTAATCATTTCCCAACGGATGAACTCATTCATATTGAATCCATTGAAATTGCTGCGATAAAAGACCCAATGCCAGCGGATGGACCTTGTGTATTTACCGGCAAAACCGCGATTTACTATGGAGATGAGGAGTATTTTGACGACGGGCTAGGCCACGTTTTGCTACAAAATCAACCTTTAGCGGTGTGTGATAAAACTGCTGCTGCCTTAGGTAAAGCCTCGGACCAAATTCATGTGAGCCCCAGCACTTGGCATTATAACGGGGGAGGGTGCTGCTGATTTTTTCGGCACCCTTTGAAAGGTTCCGTATGATTTCGGGACTATACTTAAAAATTGCGTGTTGAACAGGAAAACTATATATATTTTTCTGGTGTTGACAGTGGGTTTTTATGGCACATTGTTCGCCAATAAACCCGACCATTCAAACTGGGACAAACTTCTGCAAACTTATGTGGATGATGCGGGAAATGTGGATTATAAAGGTTTCCTTACCGAAAGGGAAAAACTTCAGGATTATCTAGACTTGCTTGAGGAAACGATACCCGATGCGAATTGGACCCAAAAAGAAACCCTAGCGTACTACATCAACTTGTACAATGCAGCAACAGTAGCCTTGGTGTTGGACCATTACCCTGTACAAAGCATCAAGGAAATTCCCAATCGCTGGAAACAAAAATGGATTGTCCTCGGAGATAAAACCACTTCACTTAATGATATTGAGCATAAAATCCTTCGGAAGATGGACGAGCCTAGGATTCATTTCGCCATCAATTGTGCTTCCTACTCCTGTCCTAAATTACTGAACCAAGCGTTCACTTCGGACAATGTGGAACGGCTTCTGGATAAGGCTTCGGTAGACTTCGTCAATGACCCTAAAAGAAATCGTTTTGAAGGAGATAATGCCGAGCTTTCCCAAATTTTCAAGTGGTACAGGCCAGATTTTACGGAAAATGGGAGTTTGAGAAGTTATGTGAACCAATTTGTCGAAAACCCTTTAGGCAAGGCGGCGAAAATCTCATTTATGGACTATGATTGGCGCCTAAATGAAAAGTAATCCTCCGCAAATCAGCATTATTATTCCTGTTTGGAATGAAGCCAGAGGCATTGCCCCTCTTATAGAGCATTTGAACGTTGCCAAAAGCGGAACGGGAACTATTTTGGAAGTGATTTGTGTGGACGGAGGAAGTACCGATGGCACCTTACAAATTTTGAATTCCAAGGACGTGAAGTTGGTTTCTTTTGAAAAAGGAAGGGCGAAACAAATGAACGCGGGTGCCCGGGAGGCTAAAGGAGACATTTTATACTTTCTTCATGCGGATACCTATCCCCCGAAGAACTTTGACACTTATATTTTGGATGCCATCCAAAGCAAAAGCGTGGCCGGTTGCTTTCGAATGCAGTTCGATACCCAAAATCCAATTCTTCGTTTTTTCGCTTGGTTATCCAGAATCAATCACACCTTATGCCGTGGGGGTGACCAATCCTTGTTTGTTGAGAAAAGTACTTTTTTAGCTTCGGGCGGCTTTAATGAATCGTATCGCATTTATGAGGATACTGAATTCATCACCCGCCTTTATGCCGAAAATCCGTTTACAATTTTACCACAGCACGTGGTTACTTCCGCCAGAAAATATCGTGAAAAAGGATGGCTAAAAGTGCAATTCCACTTTGCCATGATTCATCTGAAGAATTATTTGGGAGCAGGTCCGGAAGAACTATACCAATACTACCGCAAAAATCTTTTGACCTAATTGCTCAGAAGTACTGGCCAATACCAAAAACGACACCCCGAGCAGGGCTTTCGGTAATACCGTGACCATAATCAATTCGAAAAATGGCATTGAAAATCCGCTTATGGATGAAGCGTAAGCCTACGCCTGGATATATCCTTAAGTTATGAGAATCTCCAAAATCCCCAAAATCTCCTCCTGGATTTCGCCACGACCCACCATCCACAAAAACATTGCTCTGAAGCACAAACCAATCTTTTTCATAAAGGGTATAGCGAAATTCCGTATTGAGCACAATCGCTGCGGTACCTCGGTCTATTATGTTTCCAACCCCTCGGATATTTAGGTTATTGTCCACAGCAAATGGTGCAAACGGCGTATCAATATTGCTTGAGAGGCCCAAACGTAAACGAGAGGCCCAGTTGCCCCGCTTTCCCACTCTTTTGAAATACAAGAAATCATTAAAGCCAATCCAAAACTCAGGAAGTTGCGTATCGGTACTTCCCACATATTGTAGATTCAAAACACTGCGAAACCCTTCCAAATAATGATAGAAGTAGCGCAAGCCATCGTAATCATAAATCAATTTGAATAGGTGTTTGTCAACTTTCAAGGCTTGTGGAACTGTAGGGTCAGTCTCCCCTGAGATATATAGATAGTCCTCCGTGAAGAGGTTCATCCCAAATTCGATTCTATTTCGAAAATTCAGTTGATACTATCCCAGCAGTTCGATAGATTCATTATTGTAGCGGTATTGGGCCGAACCTGCCTCTAAAAAAACAGGTTCTTGGGTCGTTAAATCTTGATAATTCAAGGCCAACCCCCATCGTCTCCCAAAAAGATAAGGCGCTCGAATATTTGCCCCGAAAGAACCAAATACGTCTTTTTGGTAGAAGGCTCCTACCGTAACATTTTGTCCAAATAAATTGAATTCTTGAAGCCCTACGCGAAACGCGAACTCATCGTTGTTGGAGGTATATACATTCGCAAAAGGAATCAACGTAAAGTTTTCTTCCACACCATACACCACAGCGTAGGCATTTTCGCTTACCGTTTTGATTTCATAATACGCATGGGCTATGGAAGGAAGGCGTTTCAGCCGATAAATGTCTTCGTCCAAGGCTAGGCTATCCAGTTGTTGCCCCTCTTGTACGGAAAGCACTTTTTTAAGAAAACTGGTTTTGGTTTTTTCGTTGCCTTGAATATTGACGACGCTAACCGTTCCTGATTGGGCAAAGGCCGTTTTTATGCCTAAGCATAACACCAAAACAAAAAGTAGGACCTGGTGTTTCACCGTTTTTTATTGGGTATTCAAGACCTTGGTCTACAAACTCCCATAAAAATTACGAATAACTTTTTCTGCAGGCTTATTTTGTGGGGTAAAACGATTGTCTTTCTCGCCTCCTACGTCCCCATGATGGATGAACCACTTCCAGACAAAGCCTCCAGCGAACCAGTCTTCTTTCCAAAATTCATCAAAAATAACTTGAGTGGCTTCGGCCTGTGCCTTAAGATTTACGGCCGTATCGTTTTGGTCTACCAACCAAGGTTTATGGGCGGTATAGTCCATACTGCGGTAGCCAAATTCGGTAAAAAGCACAGGGCGCTCCTCAACGGATGCTAAGTCTACCAACTTGGTTTTCCACTTTTGCCATCCGGAGTGCATTTCAGTGGTTGTGGGATACCGTTTTTCAGATAACGGAAAGTAAGCATCTACACCAATAAAATCCAGTTGCTCCCAAAATGGGGTACGACTGTATTCGTCCCAGTTGGCCGCATAAGTGAGTTTCCCTGAATAGATTTGACGTACTTGCTCAATTAGTTTGCTCCAATATTCGGGTCGGTGTTTTACAAAACGCTCCAACTCTGTGCCCACACAAAGCAATTCTACTTGGGTCTTTTGGGCCAATTGTGCGAAAGTGAGGATAAAGTCGCTGTAGGTTTTTTCCAATTCTTGCCAATCTGCTTCAGAAGTCATTTCGATTTCTCCGGTAAATTCCCCGCGCCAAACCCAAATTTGGGGTTTGAGCATCACCTTGACACCGTTTTTCTGCAAGAACTCAATGTATTGTTCCGCTCCTTGTTTGGTTTCTCCATACCACTGCCGTTCGGTGTCGAAGATGACTTTTGGAGAATCCAAAGTTCGAAGAAACCCGAAAGGCATCACCGCAGCGTAATTGGCATTGACGTTCAACACGGGATCAACATGGGATTGGTCTACTCGGTCACGTGAACCCACGAAACTGACTCCGTTTATTTTTTCTGGTTTCTGACTATTGCACGAAAACTGGAGAAAACACAAAAAAAGAAGCCCTAATTTCTTCATACTGAAAGAATCAAAGCTTCTAATTTAGGCTTTTATGCGCTTGAAGGACTAAAACACGGCTCGTAAACCTATGTTAAAAGTTTGTCCTAATCCGGTATCATTTCCACGGAAAAAGTTGGTGTATAGGCCTTCAATGTTGAGTACGTCCGTCAATTGATATTTAACACCACCTCCATATGCCGTCAAGTCTTGGGAAAATTCGGTTCCCCCGATATCCAATAGTTGAATGTGCTGTAAAAGGCCCAAAACGGTGAATTTGGAACTAGGGAAATAACTAAGAAATACCCCAGGCGTCAAGCGCAAACTATTGTTTGCAAAACTGTCTTCAGCTGTTCCAAAATTCCATTCCGTGTTCAATTCACTGAACAGTTGCCATTTTCCTTGCGCAAAAGAGTAGTCATAGAAGAAGCGGTTTTGCCAGGTAAACCCATTTTGATCCAAAAAGACGCCATTCTCCACCTCGTTGTCTACCAAAGGAATAAAGAAAGCACTCTGTACCGAGAAATTATTCACGCTGGCAAAGGGCGTAAACTTCACGGCAGGCGCAAAAGAAGTAAATCCAGAACGTGCCGTGCCTTCTTCCCCATCAAAGGATAAAAAGTCAAAAATACCGCGCCCGCCTACTGTATTGGAACGAAATTCCAAAAGCAGCCCCACATTTACCCTTCTACTTTCACCTACCCCAGTGAAAATATCCAACGTGGAAGTGAAGAAGGTATTCCTCGGGATGTCTCCATTGAAGGTATCCTCGGTCTCGGTGTAAATGTTATTGAACCATTTGATGTCCCATTGCCCCTTTCCAATCAATTTGGAAGGCGTCAGGTTTTGGATATTACTGCCTTGTTGGTCAGGTGCATCCGTTTGGGCCGTTAGCGTTGCAAAAGCAAAGAAAAACAGTATTCCAAGGGTTGTAGTTGTCTTTTTCATCGTTATGGTAAATTGTTATTTGATTTCGTTTAAGGTCCAATCATAAGGGTAATAACCCACTTTGGATTTGGCATCCAGTTTTTCGGTACGATAGCGGTTTACATAGTCCACCAAAGAGGTGTTGTTTTTTGTAAAATCTCCGTTGTACCATTCGAAGATTTGGGAAAGCAATACTTTTTTTCCCTTTACCTTGACAAAGTCAGGGCGGTTTAGCGCTAGTTCGGTCTGCTTTTGTAACTGCGCTTCCAATTTTTCGGGCTTATAGGCAGCGGATATATTGGGAGGTCATCCCAATCGAGCACAGACGAGTACAAAGTGAAATCTGGATTCATCTGGGAACACAGCCCGTAAAAGGTCGTTTTCAATACCGTTCAGGGTGACTTCTTTTCCCCCAATCTTATGTTTGGTCTTATCAAAAAAGCCCGCTTTATTTAAGGGCGAAGCAATAGGATAATTTTCTACAATACTTTTAATAACCAAAAGGTTGTAAGCATTTATCCAGAAGGCTTGATACGCCTTCGCATCCGATTTTGATATGGAGATATTTTCAGCAAGAGCGATAAGTTCGTTCAGCTCGGCGGGATTTGACTTAATATCCTTGTAGGCTACCCGACCTTCCTTTACGTGGACCTTAAGGAACGAATCCGTTTTGTTGAAAAAAGTCTCCGTATCCTGCGCATTAGTCCCACTCGAGATTCCTGAGAACAGGCAAAAAAGAAGTAATGGTAAGTGTTTCATGATACTAGGTTTAGCATTTTAAACTGGACGTTGAGTCGAACGATGTTTCCAGAGCATACACTGCAGACCCAATTTTTATGATTTAATTAAGAATTTCATAATCAGGATTTTGAGGTACGAATTATAAGCTTCTACCTTACATAATCTGTTAAAATTTAAACTCATTCTAAATTAACAGTGCGCGTTAAGTTCATATCTTGAAGAGCGACACAAATAGCATCAACCAATAAAATCCTCATGGAAACTATTGTTATCATTGGAAATGGCATTGCCGGGGTTTCTGCGGCACGTCATATCCGAAAACTTTCAGACAAACGGATAATCATCGTTTCTGCCGAAACCGATTACTTCTTTTCACGCACTGCCCTCATGTACGTATATATGGGGCACATGAAGTTTGAGCACATTCAACCCTATGAAAATTGGTTTTGGGAAAAGAATCGGATTGAATTGGTACGAGGCTACGTGGACCATGTGGATGTTGCAAACAAAAAACTACTCATTGACGGTTCCAGAGCCTTGCCTTATGACAATCTGGTTGTCGCCACGGGTTCCAAACCAAACAAATTTGGATGGCCCGGTCAAGATTTGCACGGTGTACAAGGACTATATTCCAAGCAAGATTTGGATTTATTGGAAGTCAATGCACCAAACAAAGAGGTATGCAAACGTGCGGTTATTGTGGGAGGCGGTTTGATAGGAATTGAATTGGCCGAAATGCTGCGCAGTCGCGATATTCCCGTGACGTTTTTGGTTCGCGAGAAGAATTTTTGGAATGGAGTCCTACCCGAGGGAGAATCCAAAATGATAAACGAACATATTTTAGAGCACCATATTGATTTGCGATTGGCGACCAATTTAAAGGAAATCGTATCCGATGAAAATGGCAAAGTAAAATCCATCATTATTGCGGAAACCGGAGAAGAACTACCCTGTGATATGGTGGGCCTTACTGCCGGGGTTACCCCAAACATCGATTTTCTGAAAGACTCAGGAATTGAACTAGGCCGAGGTGTAAAGGTCAATCGTTTTTTGGAAACGAGTGCGAAAGACGTCTACGCTATCGGTGATTGCGCCGAACAACATGTAGCCATTGGATACCGAAGACCTATTGAACCAGTGTGGTACACTGGACGCATGATGTGTGAAACCTTGGCACAAACCCTATGCGGCAATCGCATCGAATACAAACCGGGACATTGGTTCAATTCGGCCAAATTCTTGGATATCGAATACCAAACGTATGGCTGGGTGTTTTCAGAACGTGGACGAAAAGACTACGAAGCGCAATTCCATTGGCGACATCCGAAAGAGAAAATCTGTGTGACCATTTCATTCCATAACGACACACAGCAGTTTTTAGGTATCAATACGTTTGGCATTCGCATGCGCCATGAGGTTTTTGACCGTTGGTTGACCGAAAACCGAGACATGGATTATGTCATCGAACATTTGATAGATGCCAATTTCGACCCAGAGTTTTACAAGCATCATGAAGCGGCGATAGTCGCCCAGTATAATGCTGAATTCAACAAGCAAGTCAAATCCCGCAAAAAGAGTTTGAAACGCATTTTTGTTTCCTCTTAAATCGGATAGCAAAGTATAACACCACCAGATAAGTAAAAGAATATGAGCACTTACGATAGAAGTATGTCACTTGCAGGACCGCCGGCCAATATTCAATGGCATCAGAAGCTATCCATTTTATTGGGTATGTTCGGTTTATGTATCATCCTATTGGCAGGTTTTAATGTTGAATTTCCAAATAGGGGACTATGGTTGACTACGGCATTGACCAGTATTTTTGCGGGCACGGTCTGGTTCTCATGGGATTTATACCGAGGAAAATACCCTGGTATCAAAAACGATAAGGTCTGGTTTCGGTCCATATCCAACCTGGGCCTAGGCGGATGGTTGCTCGGCATCGGAATTACGGCCTTCTACATTATTCTTTATTTCTATCCAGAATATCTAGGTCTTGCCAAAAAAGGGCCCAATACTGGAATAATAGCTCTTTTTGACCCGTTGAGCAAAATGTTGAGCGGCAATCCTGCAAGCCAATGGTTTGTGTATGGCACATTGTACACTGTTGGGATACTTGCCTTTGGCATCAAGTTTATGTGGAAATACAGGCACAACCGGTATGAACGTATCCGCACCATGAGCGTGATGTTTTTTCAAACGGCTTTTGCGTTCCTTATTCCTGAATTTATGGCAAGGTTAAATGGAAGCTCCGTATTGCAAGGGGGTAGTTTGCCCTTTTTGGATTTAAAAAATATTTGGCCCCTTAACTACTATAATTTTGAAAGCTACAGGGTAAAAGGATTTTTAAGCTCTGGTGATATAGGCTTTGCCATGCTCATATTTGCTATTGCTTCGGTATTTGTAATTACCCCATTTTTGACGTATAAATTTGGTAAAAGATGGTACTGTTCTTGGGTTTGCGGCTGTGGGGGACTTGCGGAGACCGTGGGAGATTCCTTTCGACAGCTCAGCGACAAAAGCGTGCGTGCGTGGAATATTGAACGCTGGGTAGTTCACAGCGTTGTCGTTTTCGTTACGTTAATGACCACTGCCGTTATTTATTCCTACCTGGGAAATGATACCAGCAAATACTGGCTTACCAAAAAAACTTTCCTAATCGGGGTCGGAGTACTGCTTACTGCGGTTTTTGCTTTGGTTATGATATTCAAACGAGACGAATTCAAGAAAGATGCGAAGTACGGTGCCATAGGATACCTTATCGTTATTTTGGCACTAATTGGATTTCATTTTTACAGTGGAGATGGCCATGTGTTCCTCTTTCAATCGGGCACACTACGGAAATCTTATAGCTTCTTGATTGGTAGTATATTTTCTGGAGTTATTGGAACTGGATTTTATCCCATATTGGGAAATAGAGGATGGTGTCGCTTTGGATGTCCTATGGCTGCAATGATGGGCTTCCAACAAAGGCTTTTTTCAAGATTTAGAATTACCACCAATGGAGGACAGTGCATTTCTTGCGGAAACTGTTCTACCTATTGCGAAATGGGTATAGACGTTAGAGCATACGCACAAAAAGGAGAAAACATTGTGCGCTCCAGCTGCGTAGGTTGCGGAATTTGTTCTGCAGTTTGCCCAAGAGGCGTATTGAAATTGGAAAATGGTCCACAAAAGGGCCGGATTGACGCCAACCAAGTTTTGTTGGGCAATGACGTTGACCTTATGAACCTTGTCAACCAAAAGTAATGACCAAAACAATATTCATCTTACTAGGCCTTTTTCTTACCCTGTCATTTTCAGGTTCGGAAACCTACTTTCGTAACTATTACGAAAATGGAGCGGTCAAATCGGAAGGATGGAAAAACATGACTTCTAAAGAGGGCTATTGGCGCTTTTACCATACCAATGGAGAAATTAAGGCCAAAGGGCCTTTTCAAAACAATCTGAAAACCGGCTATTGGTATTTTTTCAATGAAACAGGCCGTCTAGACCATGAGGGACATTTCACTCGAAACAAAAAAGTAAATTGGTGGTTGTTTTATGATGAACAAGGGAAGGTCAACCACAAATGCCAATTGCGAAATGGCATCAAAGATGGGTATTGCTTGAAATATGAAAAATCCAAGTTAACTTCGGCTGAAAAATATAGCGACGGTAAAAAAATAAAAGAATGGTATGACTTCAGCAGCTTCAAAAAAGAAAACAACCTTTCTGATTTAAAATAAATGCCGTCGATTAAAGTGATTATCCCCGCTGTAAACGAAGGGGAATCCATAGGGAAAGTCGTTTCCGAAATCCCAAAATCCGTTGATGAAATAATCGTAGTGAACAATGGTTCTACTGACGATACCCATGAAAACGCTCAAAAAGCGGGCGCTACCGTTTTGCTCGAAGAACGCAAGGGATATGGTTTCGCATGCCTGAAAGGAATGCAATACATCGAACAACAATCCAAAAGCCCAGACGTTATCGTATTTATTGACGGAGATTACTCTGATTATCCGGAAGAGTTGGATAAAGTAGTAGCTCCAATTTTGGAAGATGACGTTGATTTTGTGGTGGGAGCACGTACCAAGGCGCTACGTGAACCCGGTTCCATGACCCCTCAGCAGGTTTTTGGCAACCAATTGGCCACTTTTTTAATGCGATTGTTCTTTAGAGCACGTTTTACGGATTTAGGACCTTTTAGGGCAATTAAATACGAAAAACTCAAAATTTTGGACATGCAGGACAAAACCTATGGGTGGACCGTAGAGATGCAGCTGAAAGTGCTCAAGAAAAAAATGGCATATTGCGAAGTACCAGTGCGTTATAAACGCAGAATTGGGGTTTCAAAAGTTTCAGGAACCATAAAAGGTACTATATTTGCTGGCGTAAAAATCTTGGGTTGGATCTTTAAATACAGTGTAAAATAATGGGCTTAACTATCGCTTATATCATCATCGCCGTTTACAGTACCGCTCTGATTTTGATATTTTTCTACAGTCTCTCCCAGTTGAATTTGCTAATCAACTACCTCGGACAGAAAAGACAGAACGAAGAAGCACCAAAATACAATCTTCTCGACCCAAAAGAAATTCCATACGTAACCATACAGCTTCCCATTTATAACGAGGAATATGTGATGGAGCGTTTGTTGGAAAACATTTCCAAAATAGAATACCCGAAAAGCAAGCTTGAAATCCAGGTTTTGGATGACTCCACGGATGAGTCCGTGTTCGATACTGCCAAGCATATTGAAGCACTAAAGAAAACTGGATTGGACATTCAACACATCCGTCGTGAAAATCGTCAAGGATTTAAGGCCGGTGCATTGAAAGAAGGCTTGGAGATTGCCAAGGGAGAATTTGTAGCCATTTTTGATGCAGATTTCTTGCCAGAAAGCGATTGGTTGAAAAAGACAGTTCCTTACTTTAAGGATGAAGAAATCGGTGTGGTTCAAACCCGTTGGGGACACATCAACCGAGATTATTCTACGTTGACCCGTATCCAAGCTTTTGCTTTAGATGCACATTTTACCTTGGAGCAAGTAGGTAGAAATTCCAAAGGGCATTTCATCAACTTTAACGGCACCGCAGGTATCTGGCGAAAAGAATGCATTTTGGATGCCGGAAACTGGGAAGGCGATACATTGACCGAAGATTTGGATTTGAGCTACCGTGCCCAATTGAAAAATTGGAAGTTCAAGTATTTGGAAGATGTAGAAACTCCCGCAGAACTTCCCGTGGTTATCAGTGCAGCCCGTTCACAACAATTCCGTTGGAACAAAGGTGGCGCCGAAAACTTTAGAAAGACCGTTTGGAGTGTTATCACTGCGAAGAACATCCCTTTCCGCACCAAATTTCATGGGGTAATGCATTTGTTGAACAGTTCCATGTTCTTGTGCGTATTCATCGTAGCCTTGTTGAGCATCCCAATGTTGTATATCAAAAATACTTACGGCCATTTGGGTTGGATTTTTGAGGTAACCAGCTTCTTTATCGTTAGTACCATTATTTTGTTCATCTGTTATTGGTTTACCTATAAAAGTATACAGGGCAGTAGTTTTGACAACTTTGTGGATTACATCAAACTGTTCTTTACCTTTTTCTCCGTAGCACTAGGGTTTTCTTTGCATAACTCTATCGCTGTTTTGGAAGGACATATGGGCAAGCGTAGTGAATTCGTAAGAACGCCTAAATTCAACATCAATAGCCTTACTGATAGCTGGAAAGGGAACAAATATTTGGCTAAAAAACTTTCTCCGAATATGGTGATTGAGTTCGCCTTGATGGTGTACTTCTTGTTCGGGATGTACAGTGCTGTTCCTTTGAATGACTATGGATTGTTTCCATTCCATTTGATGTTGTTCCTTGGTTTTGGTTTTGTGTTCTTCAAGTCTTTGACCTCAAAGGCGTAAACTCATAATTTTTACACAAGCACCAACCAAGTGCGTTTCCAATACTAGTTAGGAAATCCTATTTTAGAGGAGTATGGAAGATAAACCTAGACTTTCCAGACTCACCGCGATTCTGACCCAATTGCAATCCTCAAGATTGGTTACGGCCAAAATGCTTTCGGAAAGGCATAATGTGAGTATTCGTACCATTTATCGCGATATCCGAACTTTGGAAAAGTCGGGGGTACCCATCATTACCGAAGAAGGAAAAGGTTACTCCATGATGGAGGGCTATCAACTTCCTCCAGTGATGTTCACGGAGGAGGAAGCCAACGCTTTGATTACCGCAGAACAGTTGATTCTGAAAAACAAGGATGCCTCCTTTGTGCAATATTATTCCGAAGCCATTTTAAAGATAAAAGCGCTTTTAAAAGGTTCCCAAAAAGATAAGGCTAACCTGTTGCAAGACCGCATCTATTTTATGGAGAATTATAGGAACCAACGCACTAGCACGGATTTGATGCGCATACAGTCAGCCCTAACCAACTTTCAGGTACTCAATATTGATTATTTATCATTGAGCAATGCAGCCTCAAATCGGGATATAGAACCTTTTGCCCTTCTAAGCACCCAAGAAAAATGGTTATTGATTGCCTACTGCCGACTTCGAAAAGCATTCCGCGTATTTCGAATAGACCACATCCAAAACATTACCAACACCTACGAGACCTTTGAATCGCACAACATGACCTTAGAGGAGTACTATAAGGCGTATGACAGGTATAATGAGGACTACTCTGGAGAGCATTCCTAACCCGCTTTTTTGAAGACTTAAATCTTTGGTTTAGATAGCACTATTCCTCATGATTCGCTTGCCATTCTTTTACAAGGGGAGGCAATTCCGCGCCATCGGCAACGAATATAAGCGATGCGGAATTCATACAATACCGAAGACCGGTTGGTGCAGGGCCATCATTAAAAACATGCCCCAGATGCGAACCACTGCCACTATCTACCACTTCAGTGCGGACCATCCCATGGCTTTTGTCCACAATTTCTTTAACAGCATTTTCCTCAATCGGTTGGTAAAAGCTAGGCCATCCCGTGCCCGATTTAAACTTGTGTTCGGAGCTGAACAAAGGTTGCCCTGTAGCTGCTGAGTAGTACGTTCCTTTTTTCTTATTGTCCCAATACTCCCCCGTAAATGCATACTCTGTGCCCTGCTGGCGCAAAATGTAAAACTGTTCCTTTGAAAGTAGCTTCTTCCACTCCGCTTCTGTCTTTTGAATGGGGTAGATTTGGTTTTCAGTCTTGGAACTGGTTTTGGTCTGGCAGGCTACGGTCATATAGACCAAGCTAAGAACCAGAATAAGTGATAATCTCATAGTTTTCTTTTTTTTTCAATGTACTTAAAGGTAATCCATTTGATTGCCATAATCCAGAATAGCCTTATATCAGTACACGAATACTAGTCGATAGTCGCTTATCCCCTTTATTCCTAACATGGCTTTGAAAAGATAAAACTCAGGGAATCTAGAATAATACAAATCCCTTATTGCACCACTTTTTCCAAATGCCATATTTTGGAAACTATCTGCCATCCACCTTCTCCATGTACAAACCCTAAATGGTCTACAAATATATTTGCATGTGCCCGAATTCGTATTTTCACCGTTGCACAAGTGGATGACAACCAGTCAATTAGCAATATCTCCGCCTCGGGTGTTTGGCCTTTGCTAGCGGGCGAAACCCTTCCCCCCACGTCTCGACTAAAACTTGCGATAGGTTCTACAAATACGGACCCACTATCCACATCAAAGAGACTGGAACTTTCGTGAAATACCTTGTTGAGCAACTTCGTGTCACAGTAGTAAAGCGCATCAAAATACATTTGTACTGCTGTTAACAAGTCTTGGGTTAGGTCGTTTTGTTTCTTCATAATTCTTCCTGTTTACTTTTCAAAAGTAGCTGCAGAGCTATTCCCGTTGCAGTTTTAAAACTGAGAACTCTTGATGCCTATTTGAATTCTTTTCAACTACATCATACCTCAGAAAGCGCTAATTTGCTTGGCTATGGAGATTAAATATTTCAGACTTATCAAGACTATTGTCGAGGAAGGAAACATGGCCAATTCCGCCGAAAAATTGTTCCTGACACAATCCGCTTTGAGTCATCAACTTAAGGATTTGGAAGAGCGACTCGGTTTTAAAGTTTTTCTCAGGACCCGGAACCGCTGGGAATTAACCGAAGAAGGGAACGAATTGTATAAAGTAGGAAATGAAATCCTGAATAGTATTGCCAAGGGCTTTCACAATATTGAGCAGATACGAACAGGTTCTTCGGGCACTATCAAAGTAAGTACGGAGTGTTATAGTTTTTACCAAGGCCTTTCCGCTTTTATTCAGAAAATGGGGTTGTTGTATCCCGAAATACAGATTGATTTAAATCTGGAAGCTACGCATCAACCCATATCCAAGATTTTGTCCAACGAAATTGACATCGCGATAACCACTTCAAAACCGAACAACACGACTTTATCCAGCTTAGCCGTTTATGAAGACGAAATCTTCGCCCTAATGCACAACGAAAACCCATTAAACAAAAAGGAGTGTCTAGAATTGGATGATTTTGCAAAACTTCATCTCATTATCCACTCTTTTCCCTTGGAGACAGTATCCGTTTACGAACGCTTTTTAAAGCCGAATAAAATTACACCACTCAAAATTTCAGCAGTACCCTTGACCGAAGTGGCTTTGGAAATGGTTTCTGCGAACATGGGTATCCTGTGCTTACCGAAATGGACTTTGAAAGCCTTTAAACTTTCCAAGGATTTGGTATTCAAACCAATTAGTCCTCATGGCATTAAACGAACGCACTACTTGGTTTTTCGTTCTTCAGATAAATCAAAGAAGTATATGCATGACTTTATTGCTAACTATAGGGATAGTTTTAATGGAGGATATTCAACCTAATTGAAAAGGAAAATCTACTCCCCTGCTATCGAAGCACAAGCATAATAAGTAAATTAAATGGGGTTAGAAGTTTGGTCAACCACCTTTGGAAAAACCAAATGCCTTATTATGCTTACACCGGATTTGCAAAATTTTCTTGGCTAGAGACTAAACAATACACCCAAATTCAAGCTGCTTCTTCCATTTCTAACCGTATCTCCTAGATTCTCCTCGAAAACGTCGGTAAATCCTGATTGACCATCATATTCAACATACAGACTGGTATTATTACTGATGTTAAATTTATACCCAATTCCCAACGCTAAACCAATATCCGTACCACTGAAAGCGTCTTTAACATCCATTCCCAATTCTGAATCTTCGGCACTTACTAAAATCCCGACATAAGGACCAAAATTCAAATACCAATTTCTGTTTGAGCCAAAGTGCCAATTGGCCATTACTGGAATAGTGATATAAGTAAGTTCAAAATCTGTTATGGTAGTATTAGAATCTTCATCTATTATGAACCCATCAGACCATCCTTTACCATCATATATAATTTTCATTTTCAATCCCCATCTATCTGAAAAATAATATTCTCCGGAGGCTCCGACATTAAAGGCTATTCTTGTACTAGCATTATCTTGACCATCGATAGAGGAGACATTCGCTAGATTTAATCCTATATTTCCTCCGAGTTCAAAATCTCCACTTTCCTGCGCGCAAACATTCATTAACCCTAGTGCTAGTGAGGCAATAAATAATAGTTGTTTTCTCATAATGAATAAAACTGTTTTGTGATTGTTTAATTTTTGAATAAGAAGTTTTAAAATACTTTTTGCTCCGCTTCTCTGCAACTAACAAAAAAAGGATTAACGGATTTTCATTGAAAAAATTGCTCTGGAAAAGGCAAAAAAACAAGCCTTTGAACCTTACTAGCTAGGGCACTGGAGGATACTCTTTAATCTAAGTAAAACTTCGAAATCTTTTCCACAATTTCGAAGGTGGGTAGCCCTGACAAATTGGTAAATACGATTATCGCCAAATCATCCTCTGGATAAATCGTAAGTGACGCCCGTCCGCCTCCAAACGCAGATATTGCCGGATGTTGCTCTCTTTTGATTACCGGCCAACCAAAGGCATAAGCATTTAATAAACCTCCAAAACCATCGTATTGGCCATTGTTCAATGGAACGGGTTTCCACATCGTATCAATACTTTTTTGACTTAGTAGCTTTCCACTTTGCAAAACCATAACCCATTTCGCTGCTTCTTCGGCCGTGCTAAACACGCCAGCATCTGTTTTTACTGGGAATTCTTCCCTAACTTCCATTAGGTCTTCTTTTAGGACATAATCGTCCGCTTCTTTATCAAAAACATAAAAACTATAGGTTGGACACCGATTAGGGACTACTTCAAATGAGTTGTCCCCATAAAAGGTCTTTTCCATGTTAGCTACATCAAACTGCTTTTGCTTCACAAACGTTTCATAGTTCAATCCACTCAACTTTTCTATGACTTTTTCAAGGAGTAAATAATTGGTGGCGTTATAGCTAAATTGCTCTCCAGCTTCAAATTGTAAGGGCATTTTCTGCACTTTAACCCACGCGGTCTCCATAGCTTTTCCTCCAACCAAATCCCCTGAACTAGTCCCTTCAATATCGGGGAGTCCGGAAGTGTGACTCAATAATTGAGTAATGGTCACTTTTCGCCACGTATCAGGTAACCCTTCAAGATAATTTGATATCGGATGCGCGATGTTAAGTTTACCGTCCTCTACCAATTGCATAGCCGCCGTTGCGGCGAATATTTTTGAAATGGAGTTTATGGAAAAGATGGTATGCGTTTCTGCTTTGATACTAAATTGAACATTGGCTAGTCCCAGCACTTCTGAAAAAACCAATTTATTGTTTTGAATAACCGCAACCTGCAATCCAGGAATATTATTCTCCGTCATCTCTTCTTTCAAAAGGTTAACTACTTCGGAAGTGTTGTTTTGTCCTAAAAGAACGGAATTTGTGAAGAGTAGAATGATGGAAAGTAAGCTAAGTTGTTTCATAAATTGAAGGTTCAATTTTCTGACGAACTGTTCTAGGAATTGTTACATTTTAACATTACAAAGTATAAATTCGATACCTTCTTACAACCCCTGACACACCCTTGTCATTTGCTGCGATTAATTTTGAGTCAAACTTTAAAATCAATCACATGATACACACCAAAAAAGAAGCCCTGAACATTGTAGGTATTGCCACAAGAACTTTAAACAAACCAGGAAAAGCCGATAAAGACATTCCGCAATTATGGAATAAATTCATGGCAGAAAACACCCTACAACGGATACCCAATAAAGTAGATGATACAGTCTATGCGCTATACACGAACTATGAAGGAGACCATACCCAACCCTATACTGTCGTCATCGGGTGCAATGTGGCCAGTTTGGATAATATCCCCGAAGACATGACGGTGATATTGATTCCTGAATCAAAGTATACCCAATTCATGGCTAAGGGAGACCTGACCAAAGATGCGGTTATCAAAACCTGGATGACCATTTGGAGTACGGATTTGAACCGAACATATACTACGGATATCGAAATCTATGGCGAAAAAGCCATTGACCTTACCGATGGGGAAGCTGAGATTTTGGTCGCTACTGCTTAATCACTTCAATCAGAAAACGAACACTTTTGAAAAACAAGGGCCATAAACATCGTCAGTTTGAGTTTTTTCGGCTTACTGAGCATCATCACGATCACGAAAAAAACCGAGCACATCGTTTTGCAAAGAAGCGATGGTTCTCAATGCGCTTTTCAACAACTCCTATCGAAAACACTTCGAACTGACGATATGGGCCATCCCTATTTCCTGTATTTTTTACCCTGTTCCAAAATGTAATCAACCGTATTTTGTATGGCATCGCTATCACCATCCTTAGTATAATTCATAGCAATGCTGCAATTGCATACGGGGATGTGGATAAAGACCGTTCCCCAAAAACCTGTATGTAAATAGACCGTAACGCCACTCTTCTCACCAATAATACTGGTAAATCCCAACCGCTGGTTGGGGAGCAGGTCACCATCGTAATCTTTTAGCAGCAACATAATGTCCAAAGTGTCCTCTTGCTCAAATATTTGGTCGTTGAATAAGGCTTGGAGAAAAAGGGTTAAATCCCCTGTAGTCGATACCAAGCCTCCACCTCCATAAAGGTCGATGGAGTTGTCCCAATTGGTGGTATCCAAGTCGCCCATGTAGCGTCTCACATTTTGCGGAAGCCCATCAGGTCGTTCTTCAAGACTCTCCAAATAAGTAGATGACATTCCCAAAGCATCAAACTTTAAAAGGATTCGTAAACTTTCGGCTAGTCCTGAGTTGGTTTGCCGTTCCAAAATTTCGCCCAACAGAATGTATCCGGTATCGCTATAATGTTCTTCTTGTCCAGGGGAAGCGTGGGGTTTTCCATTATCCATAGCAAACTTAATTTGCTCCGTGCGCGTCCAGCGCTTATTTGGATTCTGCATCGCTTCAGCAATATATTCTTTCCCGCCCACCGCATAATCATAAAGTCCGCTAGTGTGGTTTAGGCAATGTCGTAGCGTAATGCTATCCGGAACGTAACCGCCATCTTTCAACAATTTGACATGGGCATCCGAAATGTATTTCGTGATAGGGTCGTCAATAGCAATTTTTTGTTGTTCTTGAAGACGCAAAATTGCAGTCGCGACAAAAACCTTGGTCAAACTGGCAATGCGAAAAGGTTGTGCTGCGCTTAATGAATCTGTTTTTTCTGCGCTATCAAAACCACTACTTCCTGTAAAGTCGATGCCAAAAACAGGAGCTTTAATGCTTAAAGAAACCCCAATGATATTGTTTTTCTTGGACTTAGTCGCCTTGTCCAAAATACGTTGCAAAGCCACATCATGACTTTTGTCTTGAGCGACTCCCTTTAATGAAGAGAAAGCGATTGCTATGAATGCCAATCCTAGCAAAAAGTGTTTCATGAATTTATTTTTCGCAAATATTGGGCTTTCCTGCTGGGCGGCATTGTAAAAATTCGTCAACTATAATCCGGACGTATGCCAATAAGACTTGGAAGTTGTATCAATACCGACGGTGTGTGACCCGTGAACCGTTTCATTTCTTTAATAAAATGACTCTGGTCATAATAACCATACTTTACTACATAATGCTGCCAATCATGATTTTTGGTGGTGGTAAGCTCGCGAAGTACTTTTTTGAAACGCTTTAAGGTTTGGAAATTTTTGGGTGTCAATCCAGTTTCCTTTTTAAAATACCGTTCCAAGGTCGAATAGGAATACCCCGTAGCATCCATGATAGCGGCAAGGTCGAAGGCTTCGCTTACTTCCTGTGACATTTCGACCATGAATCCTTCATTTTCCTTTCGATATTGTTTGGCAAACCAATGGTCCAATTCTGAAACCAAGCGTTCTGGATCACACTTTTTTAAGTGGTCATTCAATTTTTGCACTTTAGCGCCAAAGGCATCCTCGGCAAACAATACAGGGTCTTGCATAATGGCAGCTACATCGGCGCGAACAAATGGTATCAAGGAAGAAATTCCCCTAGACTTGAACTTCACAACGATACAGCGTTTCAAAGCGGAAAAATCAACATGCATTTTTTCGTGGATAAAACTGAAGAGCAGACTTTGGTCCGAAACAAACCTTTTGCCACTATAGGTTAGGGCATATTGCCCCTCCAGTACAATAATCAAATCTGGAGTAATCCCAGGATAGGCAAACATGTCTCTACTATTGAACCCAAAAAAATCTGATGCACGCAATAACCAATAGTGGTCAATATGTTTTTGAACTTCAGAATGTTGCGGTTTATAAAACATAAAAGAGTCGTTGTACCTGAATGACCAATCCGTAGTATGAAGCTAAATAAAAAAAATACAACCCTAAGAACATTCAGATGTTAAGCCCTGCAAAATGGTGATTGGAGCCTACCAAAATCTTTTGAAAGGCATATTTTAGCGACACACAAGGCGACAACCTATGCCCAGTCCATTGCGCAAGCATTTCGTAGTACTTAAAATTCCATTACTCCTATCCATAGGAAGCATCTTATTATACATCAGCTTTGCACATGATTTGGTCCGGACTGATTTTATCAAATTGATTTCGCTTTACGGAGCACTTTTTTTCTTTAGTGTAAAGCTGGTTCAAACCGCTCAATGGAATTTTAAATTCTTGGTTGTTGTTGGCGTGCTTTTTCGATTGGTTTTTTTGTGGGCTACGCCGAATCTTTCTCAGGATTTTTATCGTTTCATTTGGGATGGCAACTTGGTCATCAACGGATTAAATCCATATTTGTATACCCCTAACGAAATTCTAGATTGGAAGGAAATTCCCATCGCTAATTATACTCAACTCCATGAAGGTATGGGTGCACTTAGCGCGAAGCATTTTAGCAATTACCCTCCCTTCAATCAAGCCTTGTTTGCCCTAGCTGCCCTTTTTGGCGGAAAAAGTATTCTTGGGAGTGTCATCGTGTTACGATTGCAAATCATTCTGGCAGATTTGGGTATCCTGTTCTTCGGAAAGAGACTATTGGATATTCTAAGGAAACCAAAACAAACTATTTTCTGGTACTTTTTAAACCCGCTGGTAATCATTGAACTCACTGGAAATCTTCATTTCGAGGGAGTCATGCTGTTTTTTATGGTTTTGGCGCTATACCTCATCTTAAAGAAAAATTGGAGTCTGGCGGCGCCGGTGTACGCCCTTTCTATCCTCACTAAACTTTTGCCTATTCTTTTTTTGCCATTATTTCTTAGGTTTCTAGGTATACAAAAAAGTATTGGTTTTTATCTCCTGGTTATTGCGAGTTGTGTACTACTCTTTCTACCATTCTACGACCCAAACTTTGCAGGTAATTATGGTAAAACCATTGGGCTGTGGTTTTCCAATTTTGAATTCAATGCAGGTGTCTATAACTTAATCAAAGCTATCGGGGTTCACTTTTTCGATGCTAAGCCATGGCTTTTGGTCAAAAGTTATGGGAGCACTATTGCACTGCTGGTGGTTTTGGTAACGGCGGGTATGGCTTTCTTTAGAAAAAATGAGCTACCCAAAACGCTCATGACCTCAATTTTATTTGCGCTCACTTTATATTTTCTGTTATCCAGCACCTTGCATCCGTGGTATTTGGTTACCCTTTTGTTTTTAGGTTTGGCAGGAGGTTATCGCTTTACTTTGGCGTGGACAACTGTTGTTGTCCTAAGCTACGCAGCCTATGCAAACCCTGAATACCAAGAGAATTTGTGGTTGCTCAGCGTTGAATATCTTGTTGTGTTTGGGTTTTTATTTTATGAAATTTCAAGAAACCGGGGGAATTTGTTCCAATTCTTCAAAAAAAACACCCATCACTAGGCTGGAAAAAATTAATTTGTACTTTTAACCCAGCATGAAAACACAAGCGAACATATTTATTTCAGTTGAGCACCTTGCTTCTGTTCGTACATTCGCGCCCCGCCGTCGCCCGTAAGGGTGCACTTCAGTTATGGAAATAGGTGAGTCCATTTCCGCAAAACCTCCAGAGCTATTTTATTTTAAGTTTTAAATCGTATCAGCAATGAAAATCGAAGTTGCTAACGAATCCCACATTAAATACGCGCAAATTATTAGTGACACCATAACCGAATCCGCCAAAGTGCGGGGAACCGGTATCGCGCAGCGCTCTCCGGAATACATCATTCAAAGGCTTCAAAATGGAAACGCCATCATTGCCTTGGAAGGCGATGTTTTTGCCGGCTTCTGTTACATTGAAGTATGGGGCAACAAAAACTTCGTAGCAAATTCCGGGCTTATCGTCCATCCTGATTTCCGAAATCAAGGCTTGGCCAAAAAAATCAAGAAAGCCATCTTCGAACTTTCCAAACAAAAGTTTCCAGATGCCAAGATATTTGGTATCACTACTGGGTTAGCCGTCATGAAAATGAACTACGAATTGGGGTATAAACCCGTAACCTTCTCCGAGCTAACCGACGACCCTGATTTTTGGAAAGGCTGTCAAACTTGTAAAAACTTCGACATCCTTACACGAACCGAACGCAAAATGTGCCTGTGTACAGGTATGCTGCACGACCCCAAAGAAGAGAAAAAGAACGCCAAAAAAATCAATGGAAAAGCATTTAAGCGATTAAAAGAAATGAAGCAGAACCTTTTCCTAAAGAAAAAAACCAAATAGCAGTCAATTCGAGCGCAGTCGAGAATAACACATTTCGACTACGCTCAATGTGACACAATGAAAAAAAACCAAATGAAAAAACTTGTTTTAGCCTATAGCGGTGGATTGGATACTTCATATTGTGCCAAATATCTATCAAAAGAAGAAGGATGGGAGGTACATGCGGTAAGTGTAAATACGGGTGGATTTTCTTCCGACGAAATCCAAGCAATCGAACAAAAGGCCTTACAACTCGGCGCGACCAGTTACACATCCATTGATGCAGTAGAATCCTTTTATAGTCAGGTGGTGAAATATTTGATTTATGGAAATGTATTGCGAAACAACACCTATCCCCTATCAGTAAGTGCCGAACGAATTGTTCAGGCAATTGAAATTGTAAAACACGCCAAAAAAATAGGAGCTGACGCCATAGCGCATGGGAGTACTGGCGCTGGAAATGACCAAGTGCGTTTTGACATGATCTTTCAAATTATAGCTCCCGAGATTGAAATCATAACACCGATTCGCGACAACCAACTATCCCGAGAAGCCGAAATCCAATATTTGCAAAGTCAAGGGATTGATTATTCTTGGGAAAAGGCTAAATATTCCATCAACAGAGGGCTTTGGGGTACTTCCGTCGGAGGTGACGAAACTTTGACCTCGCACTCAGCACTACCTGAGAGCGCCTATCCAAGTCAGCTCGAAAAAGAACTGCCCAAAAAGGTAAGATTAACGTTTACCAACGGAGAGTTTACTGCTATCGATGGTGAAACCGCTAGCCCAGTCGCCAATATTGAAAAACTGTCTGAAATCGCATCCAAATATGCCATCGGAAGGGATATTCACGTTGGGGATACCATTATCGGCATCAAAGGAAGAGTAGGTTTTGAAGCAGCGGCACCATTGATTATCGTAAAAGCCCATCATTTGCTGGAAAAACACACGCTCAGCAAATGGCAGCAATATCAAAAAGAGCAGCTTGGGAATTTTTACGGTATGCTTTTGCACGAAGGCAACTATTTGGATGAAGTCATGCGAAACATCGAAGCCTTTTTGACCGATACCCAAAAGAATGTCTCGGGAGATGTATTTGTGACTTTACATCCCTATCGCTTTGAGTTGGATGGCATTGCCTCTCCCCATGATTTGATGAATGCTTCCTTTGGCAGCTACGGCGAAATGAACAAAGGCTGGACGGCCGATGACGCCAAAGGATTTATCAAAATCCTTTCAAATCCAGGGAAAATTGCGAACCATGTCAACCAAAAAAATAAGTAATCGTCACCCTGAACTTGAGTCAGGGTCTAATTAGAAAGGATAAAAATGATTAAAGCAGGCATAATAGGCGGTTCGGGGTATACCTGAGGAGAGTTGCTCAAACTATTGGTTAAC
>CALBPG010000161.1 GCA_937899065.1 uncultured Allomuricauda sp. | reverse complement strand
CATCCTGACACATTGAAAGCCGCTTCAATATCAGCTAAAAGTGCATCGGTATTAGCGTTGCCCGAAGTATCCAAAGTCAATCCTAGGATAATAAAAACCAACTAGTTGATGGAAATGGTGGGAATAGTAGTCCATGCCATGTAGCGGACGTGCGAAAACAACTCCCCGCCCGCCATAGCCGGTGCCAAATTTGTGGTATCACTCAAGGGAGACATTTTGTCTCCGAAGTAGGCTCCAGATAAGACAGCACCTGCGGTCATCCCTAAGGAAATGCCCAAAGCATCCCCAATGCCCACCAAAGCAATACCCACAGTTGCAGCTGTGGTCCAACTGCTTCCGGTAGCGATGGAGATAATCGCGCAAATAATGACACAAGCCGCCAAAAATATTGTTGGGTTTAGTATTTGAAGTCCGTAGTAAATCATCGCCGGGATGATACCACTGACCAACCAAGTTCCCGAAAGGGCACCTACCATCAATAAAATCAACAAGGCACCCGTTGTCGACTTTACATTTTCGGCAACTTCAGCAAGCATTCTTTTGTAGGGCACTTTCTTTCTGAACCCTACTATCGCAGCAACAGCACCACCCAAAATCAAAATAAACTGATTGGACCCGCTCAAAGCATCATCACCAAACGTGTACACATTGTACGCCAACATGCCCACCAAAGCAAAAACCGGTATAAGTGCTTCCCAGATGGTTAAGCTGGTATTTTCAACAATGTTTTCGTTTTCGCGGAATTTGGCCTTTTTGGTTTTGTCAGACATAAGAGCGTATTGGTGGTGGGTAATATTACAATTTTGAATTGGCTTCTCCAAAAAGGTAAAGCTTCCTTAAAAGCGGGACCATTTCTGCTAAAAAGAGTTAAATCCTCTGCAAAATCTTGTTAAGGGCATATCGTTCATATGGGGTTCGCCGTTTCTTTAAGTGTAGACCAAACCACAACCGATAAATGACCCTACGATTACGTTTACTGCTATCAACCATAGCAACTATTGTCGGCGCTTCTTCGCTTTGGCTGTATACTACCTTGTCAAAGGATGTTCTTTTTGAAGGGGTAGGGTATTGCACTTCTACCTCGGGGCAACTTCTTCTGAGCGTATTGGCCATTTTAGGCTCATCTGTGGTCAGCGGCTTCCTTGCTGCCTTGATTGTCATTCGAAAAACGCATTGGCCCCATATTTGGTTATCCCTTGCATTGCTTATTCAAATGGCTTTGGTCGCTACAAGCTGTAGTGAGATCAGTGCTCCAGCGTGGTTCGAAGCCAGTCAAAATATTTCCTTGTTGGGCGGGGTTTGGCTTGGGGCGTTTGCTGCTGGAAAATTTCCTTTGGCCCCGATGTAAAGGCTTCCAGTTGCAGCAAAACATTCGTAACTTTGTAGTTCATTAATTCTTTCAAAATCTTATTTCCGATATATGAATCAATATGATGTGGCTGTTATTGGCTCTCGCCCTGGAGGTTATGTTGCGGCAATTCGTTGTGCTCAATTAGGGATGAAAACCGCAATTATTGAAAAGTACAATACCCTTGGCGGTACTTGTCTTAACGTAGGATGTATCCCATCAAAAGCTCTATTGGACTCCACACACCATTATGAAGATGCCATTAAGCACTTTGAAGAGCATGGTATCGACATCCCAGGTGAGGTTAAGGTGAATTTGGCGCAAATGATTGCCCGAAAGGATGCCGTGGTAGACCAAACAACCAAAGGTGTTCAGTTTTTGATGGACAAAAACAAAATTGAAGTCTATCAAGGGGTTGGAAGCTTTAAAGATGCTACTCATATTGATATCAAAGGTGAAGGGGAAGCGGTACAAACGATTGAAGCGAAGAATGTCATCATCGCAACGGGCTCCAAACCCTCTACCTTGCCTTTCATTGAAATTGATAAGGAACGTGTTATCACCTCAACAGAGGCTTTGAAGTTGAAAGAGATTCCCAAACACATGATTATCATTGGTGGTGGGGTAATTGGCTTGGAATTGGGCCAGGTATACCGTAGATTGGGTGCAGAAGTAAGTGTGGTGGAGTACATGGACCGCATTATTCCAGGAATGGATGGGGCACTTTCCAAAGAATTGATGAAAGTGATGAAAAAACAGAAAGTCAAATTTCACTTGTCTCATAAAGTAAAATCCGTGGAGCGAAACGGCGACGAAATCATTGTGAAAGCAGATGATAAAAAAGGGCAGGAAGTAACCTTTACCGGAGATTATTGTTTGGTATCTGTTGGCCGTCACGCCTATACCGAAGGATTAAATCTAGAAGCTATCGGCATCAAAACCGATGAGCGCGGTCGAGTGGAAACCAATACACATTTGCAAACATCCGTTTCCAATATTTATGCTATCGGAGATGTTGTAAAGGGAGCTATGTTGGCCCATAAGGCCGAAGAAGAGGGTACCCTGGTAGCAGAAATTCTTGCAGGACAGAAACCTCATATCGATTACAATTTGATTCCAGGGGTAGTCTACACTTGGCCAGAAGTAGCGGCAGTAGGGAAAACCGAAGAAGAATTGAAGACGGCAGGTGTTGAATACAAAGTCGGACAATTTCCCATGCGTGCGCTAGGGCGTTCCAGAGCCAGTATGGATACCGATGGCTTTGTGAAGATTCTAGCCGATAAAAACACCGATGAAGTTTTAGGAGTGCATATGATTGGCGCCCGTTGTGCAGACCTCATTACCGAGGCAGTAACCGCAATGGAGTTCCGTGCTTCTGCAGAAGATATGGCGCGTATGAGTCATGCACATCCAACTTATGCGGAAGCGGTAAAGGAAGCTGCTTTGGCCGCCACTGAAGACCGTGCGTTGCACATTTAATTTATATGAAAAAAAGAGTTGTCTTAGGGGTATTTCTTTTGCTTTTCGCCTGTAGCGAAGAGTCTGGGCTGCCCCCTCAGACTTCTGCCCCTTCTAGCAATCCAACCAATGGTTTATTGACCTTGGAACAAAAACAGTTTATTGCTGAATTTGAATATAAGGTCTATGGCAGGGAAACGCTTAGCGAAGGAGGTTTTTCAGCTAAATTGAAAGGAGAGATTCGTATTTTTTTGGATGGAACTTTCAACGATAATTTCATCGGAAACGTTTCACAAGAAATAGGTCTTTTAAACACATTTATGAGCGATGGAACTTCTTTGGTTCTAACAGATACGCTTGAAGATGCAGATATTCACCTTTTTGTTGGAACCTATGAGGAATTAGAAGTGCTTTGGAATGACATCTTTTCTATTGTGCAACAATATAACTTCGGAGGATATGCTTCTTCCAACTTTGATTTGAACGACTTATCAATATCAGGTGGAAGAATATATATGATTAACCAAGGTACTTCACTACTGATTCATGAAATTGGACACATTCTTGGTTTGGGACATTCAAGTGCAGGGTTCTGTCAGAACAACTCCAATGCTACACTAAGTTTTATGTGTCCCGCAGCACTTCGACAAACCTATTCCAAATTTGATTCCGGAATTATTAGGACCTTATACCATCCTGATATACCCATCGGAGAACCTTTCGAAACAGTAGAGCCCATCGTTAGGAGGCTACTACAATCTGAAACCATCAAGCTATAGCTGTGGAATAAGTTTGTACCTTTAAATTAAAAGGTATTTTCTACTCCAACCATTCCACTATGAAAAAACTTCAATTTCTAGCCTGTGTTGCTACTTTTTTCATGATTTCTGCTTGTGGTAAGGATGAAGGATCTAATGCCGATGGCGGTTCTATGCAGCCACAAGAACTTTCCGCTCAACAGGAAGCAATCATTGAAGAATATGAATACGTAACCTTTAATTTTAGTCCCACTTCATTTGGCGGTGACCGAAACGAAAAGTGGTCGGGAGTGGTGCAATTGTCACTAGAGGGCACTATCGCGGATTCGTATCGGCAAGACATCGAAAATCAGCTGGAAGTTTGGAACGATTTTATCACAGATGGTACTCGTTTGGAGCTTACAGATGAAGTGTCCAACGCCAATATTCGGTTGTATTTAGGGCAAGAATCTGAAGTCGAAAGCCTTTGGCCTGATATGTATGAACGTATCTCGGCCGGAAACTTTTCGGGTTATGCGCTCTTTAATCGAGACGGGGATTTCAACATTACCGTCGGACGGATTTGGGTTAAAAATACCAGTATCCCATTGTTTGACCATGAGTTAGGACATGTTATGGGCTTGGGCCATTCCAGTAATTCGTATTGCCAACAGTTTAACGACCCTTCAAGAAGTTTCATGTGTAGCGGTTTAGCACCAAGGTTTTCAAACTTTGATGCTGCGATGATTAAAACCCTCTACCATCCGGATATTGAGGTGGGGAGAACTTTTTCCCAATTGCGTCCCATCGTAACAGCCCTACTGCTATCCGAAGAGATAACTATAGAATAATAAAAGGATTAACTACGTTGGGGGCGTACTAATTTGAAAATGAAATTACGTCCTTTCCGAAACACTTCCCTGAAGATGGGAACCAAAGTTTTCCATATTTCAACGACATGACTGATGCCCTTTAGCAAAGCAGACTGCAGTGTCGTTTTGATTTCCTGTTCTCGCTTGTCGTATTGTAATGCCAGTCCTGTACAAACCACCATGAAGGCAATAGCTCCCGGAATAGCTACCACCGGACTCAAACTATGGTCAAAGAAGCGGTATAATCCCAAGCCCGTAAAACTACCATATAGTATGATGAAATGAATCACATAGATGGAAAGCGTGTTGCTACCGATCTTAAGAATGGTTTTGTGTTTTAAAGCAGCCTGGGCTAGCATGAAAAGTGCAAAGACCACAAATACATCACCCAAACGTATGAAAAGATAATTGTTCAATTCAATTTGTTTGAATAGCAATATGCCTGTCCATTTAAACAAATTCACGAAGGCTGGCGAAGAAAGAAATATAAGCGAGGCGCCTACCGCTAAAAATATTCCAATGGCAGCCGGATACAAATGTTTATATGTTTTAAAGCGGTTGAATAGCACGGATACGAAAGCACCTATCGAGGCATATCCCAACCATGGGATTATGGTAAACACTGAACCGTTGACTTTGGTGAAATAATTTGCTATCGCATACGGAAGAAAATCAAAAGACCATTGCTTGTAAATGGGCTCAAAGACGAAAAGCAACAAAGTGGTCATCAATAAAAGCGACGGGAAAACGTAAGAAGGTCGTTTACTACTAAACACATAAATACCAATGATGGACAACAATGAAAGTCCAATGCAGTGCAAAACATCTACTAAATAAAAGGCGTCATAGACCTCGCCTTGTAACAACCCCAAAAGGTTCATGCGAAGCAAGTAACCGATGAGCAACAGTTGAAATCCACGTCGTATACCTTTGCGGACCCTTGGATTTTCTTTGCCTTGTTGTGGTGCCCGTAATAATAGATATGTAAAAATGAAGCCCGATACCGTGAAGAAAACAGGAGCAGTTATCCCCCTGAAGTATAACCATGTGCTGAATACCATATTGTCACTGTCCCGAAAAATGGGGTCCAAGAGTCCATCGATGAAGTGTCCCTGCAGCATCATCAAAATAGCCCATGCGCGAATGGCGTCAATAAAAAACAGTCGGGTTGTTTTGGCTTTCATCACAATCAATTAACCTATATACTTGAAACGCAATAGGTTTGGATTTCTTATAGCGCAAAATTAGACAAAATACATGCAAGTATTCGGGGCTTTGCGGTATTTTAGCAAAACAACGTTATTTTTCAGTTATGGCTAAGATTTTGGCATTCGCCGGCAGCAATTCTTCCACATCCATCATTCTCGAATTAGTAAAACACACGGCTTCACAAATACAAAATCATGAGGTGCGCGTGCTAGATATGACTCGCTATCCCTTTCCCATGTATTCAGCGGACATCGAGAAGCAAAAAGGGTTTTCCAATTCTTTGGTGGAATTTAAGAATGAATTCGCCCAAGCGGATGGTGTGGTTTTATCAGTCAATGAGCATAACGGTAATATCTCGGCTTACTTTAAAAATATTATGGACTGGCTTTCACGGTTGGAACGTACTTTTTTGGCGGATAAGGCCATTTTGCTAATGTCCACCTCTCCTGGCAAAGGGGGTGCAAAAAATGCGTTAACCCGTGCAGAGCAGATGCTTCCCTATTTTGGGGGTAAGGTTGTGGCTACGTTTTCCCTGCCCTCTTTTGGTCAAAACCTAACGGCTGGTGGCTTTGTGGATGCGGAAATTGCATCCGAACATGCTACTGCGTTGGATTCGTTTCTTAAAGAAATAAGCTAGGCTAACTTGCGTAGGATTTCCAAGAATTTTAAAGTTGAACATCCATATAGGTTCAAATGGGCTTTGATGTATTGGGGGCATCGTTCCGAGTATTCGGTGTGGTTGGATAGCAATGGTCATGTTGATGCTTATTCCAATTTCGAAGCTACTTTGGCGATTGCAGAACAGACGGGTCGTTCTGAATCGCTCTTGAATTCGCTCGATGAAGTGCAAGATTTCATGGATAAAGAGCCGGATTGGCTATTTGGGTTCATCAGCTACGATGTCAAGAACCAATTGGAACCTTTGGTTTCAGAACACCCTGACCATATTGGCTTTCCCTTAATCGGTTTTTTTGTCCCAGATAAAATCATTCAAATGAAAGGGAACAACGTCACCTTTTTGTATCGAAAAGCGGTACAAGGAGACATCCAAGCTGATTTTGACCGATTGAACACATTTGTACCTCAAGAAAGGAAGGATTCATCCACGGAAATGACTCGTATCCGTATGCGAATCCACAAAGAAGCATATTTTAAAAAAGTAAACGCTTTATTGGACCATATTCAAAAGGGTGACATCTATGAAGCGAATTTTTGTCAAGAGTTTTATGCGGAAAATACACCGCTAAATCCGGTTCAAACATTTGAACGCCTTAATACAATCAGTAAGGCACCTTTTAGTGCCTTATTGCGTTGGAAGGAGAAGCATCTTTTATGCGCTTCTCCCGAACGTTATCTAAAAAGGGAAGGGCAAACCGTGTTGTCCCAACCCATTAAGGGTACCGCACCCAGAGGTTCAGATGTTTCAGAGGACAAAGAAATTGCCAAGACTTTGGAACAAGACCCGAAAGAAAGGTCTGAAAATATTATGATAACCGATTTGGTACGAAATGATTTATCGAAAGGAGCATTGAGGGGAAGCGTCTCCGTGGAGGAATTATGCGAAGTCTATAGCTTTGAGCAAGTGCATCAAATGATTAGTACCGTTAAAGCCGAGGTTGCAGACACTAAAAAATCTACTGATTTAATTCGAGATACCTTTCCCATGGGCAGTATGACTGGCGCTCCAAAAATCTCCGCCATGAAACTGATTGAGAAGCATGAGGAAACAAAAAGGGGCTTGTACAGCGGAACAGTGGGCTATTTCGCACCCAATGGGGATTTTGATTTCAACGTAGTCATCCGCAGTATTTTGTACAATGCAGAAACACAATACATTTCGTTTTCGGTGGGCAGCGCAATTACGGCAAAATCGAAGCCTGAAAAAGAATACCAAGAATGCCTTTTGAAAGCCAAGGCCATGCGAAAAGTCCTTGAGTCCAAAAACCCCTAATTTAGCGGACAAGGTGTTAACACGGTTCCAGAACCATATAGAAAAACAATTCCCTTTTATAAAAAAGGCATCACTCATCATCGCCTGTAGTGGGGGAGTGGACAGTGTGGTATTGACACATTTGTGTCATGCTATGGGCTTCAAGTTGACCTTGGCACATTGCAATTTTAATTTGCGCGGTGAAGAGAGTGATGGGGATGAAGCTTTTGTCACGGGTTTAGGAAAACAATTATCCATTCCAGTTCGTACCATTTCTTTTGACACGGAAAAAGAAAAATCCAAACTTCGAGAATCCACACAAATGACCGCAAGAAGCCTTCGATATGAATGGTTCGACACCTTGGTTTCGGAAGGGGTCGGTGAATATTTACTTACCGCCCATCATTTGGATGACGCTTTGGAAACTTTTTTAATCAATTTATCTCGAGGCACGGGCATTCAAGGATTGACTGGAATTCCAGTGCAACAGGAATATATTGTTCGCTCTTTATTGCCGTTTACCCGAGAGGAAGTCCTCTCCTATGCGAAGCAGGAGGGGCTATCTTGGCGTGAGGATCAAAGCAATCAAGACACCAAGTATTTGCGAAACCAAATCAGACATGATGTCATTCCTGCATTAAAAACACTCCGACCCGATTTTTTGGAACGTTTTCAAGATACCTTGACCCATTTACAAGCTACCGCTGAAATTCAGGATGGACATATAAAACATATCCGAGAACGCCTGTTTCGAAAAGAAGAACATCGCGAGGTGATTGCGTTAACAGATTTGTTACAACTTGATGCTTTAGAAAGTCATGTCTATCAACTTTTTCGCCCTTATGGTTTTACCAACACAGATGAACTCTTGAAGTTATTTTCCGCCATGAGCGGAAAGGTATTGTATTCGGAAACCCATGAGTTATTAAAGGACCGAGAACATCTAATTCTTCAAGAAAGAAAAGGAAATCCCAAAAATAAATATCGGGTTGAAGAGGCGGTGCTGATGATACGCGTACCTCTTCGTCTGCGCTTCGAAGAAGTCAAACAAAAGGATGATTCATCTTCAGATATCGTTTTTTTAGATAAGGAAAAGTTAAACTATCCGTTGTTATTAAGGAAATGGAAAAATGGCGACTATTTTTATCCATTGGGTATGTCCGGCAAGAAAAAGGTGTCCAAATACTTCAAAGATGAAAAAGTAGATGTTTTTGCGAAACAAGAACAATGGTTATTGACTTCCAATGGAGAAATTGTTTGGATTATCGGAAGAAGGATGGACCGCCGTTTTCAAGTAACGGAAAACACAAAATCCATCGTCAAAATCGAACTGTTTAGATGAAACCATATATAAAGGTATTGCTCGTATTGATTTCGTTTTGGTCTTTTGGCCAGAATGATGATAACCCTGCGG
>CALBPG010000160.1 GCA_937899065.1 uncultured Allomuricauda sp. | reverse complement strand
ATATGTTGATTATCGTGTGGTGAAGGTCGATTCTTTTCCCTTGGGCATCGATTACAAGAAATTCAAAGATGCGGCACTTTCCCACGCCAAGGATACCAAAGAAGACCGGACCGACTTCCAGAAAAAATTGGATAGCCACAAAGCTTCCGCCCCAGATACCAAACTCATTTTATCTATTGACCGATTGGATTACAGTAAAGGGATTGCCAAGCGAATCAATGCCTTTGAATACTTTTTGAACAAGTACCCCGAGTACAAAGAAAAAGTACGGTTAATCATTTTGGCCGTCCCCTCCCGCTCCAATGTTCCGCAATACCAACTGTTGAAGAAAGAAATTGACGAATTGGTGGGGCGAATCAATGGGGAGCTCTCTACGGTAAATTGGACGCCCATATGGTACTTCTATCGGTCGCTTCCGTTTGAAAACCTAATTGACCTCTATACTTCGAGCGATATCGCCTGGCTAACCCCTTTAAGAGATGGCATGAATCTCGTAGCTAAAGAGTACGTTGCGACCCGAACCGATAAAACCGGAGTCCTTATTTTGAGTGAAATGGCCGGTTCAGCCTACGAAATGAACGAGGCACTTTTGATTAATCCAAACAATTTTGAACAGCAGGCTGATACGCTAAAGCAGGCGATTACCATGCCCAAGGAAGAACAAATGGCTCGAAATATGTTCTTGCAAAATCGCTTGGAACGATATAATGTTGAAGTTTGGGCCAATGAATTTATGACAGCACTTAAGCAGAAAAGCGAAATTACCCCTTCGAATATCACCAAAAAATTATCTGAGGAATTGATGGATGCTGTCTACGAGGATTACCAAAAGGCCAAAAAACGAATCTTGTTCTTGGATTACGACGGTACACTAACTGGTTTCCATAAAGACCCACAAAAAGCAATACCCAATGAAGAATTGTACGAGCTTTTGGATGCACTGCACCATCAACCGGATACTACCCTATTTCTAATTAGTGGACGGGACAAGCAAACTTTTGCGAAATGGTTCCTGGATAGAAAGTATAACATGATAGTAGAACATGGGGTTTGGATATCACAACACGGAGAGCCCTTCAAACTACTTGAAAAAGTGAAAGGCGAATGGATGGAAAAAGTAAAACCTGTGTTGGAATCTTTTGTAGACCGGACTCCAGGAAGCTTTATCGAAGAGAAAAACTATTCCCTTGCTTGGCATTATCGAAATACTGACCCCGATTTTGGTGAAAAACGCGCGAATGAACTGAATACCGTTTTGACAAGCCTCATTGGAAATGATGATGTTAGCGTATTAAACGGAAACAAAGTGATGGAAGTAAAAAGCAGTAACGTCAACAAAGGGCGTGCTTCAGTTCGAATGATTGGGGAAGCCGACTATGATTTCATTTTTGCTATTGGTGATGACTGGACGGATGAGTTTATGTTTCAAGAGTTGCCTCCAAGCACAGTAAGCATCAAAGTAGGTTTGAAAAAAACCCAGGCCATATACTATGTCGAAGGCACTAAGCGTGTTCGAGAAATTCTTAAAACCTTCACCGGAAAATGAAAAACAACCTTGCGTTCCTAACCTTTTTATTACTTTTCAACCTTGGGTTTTGCCAAATGGACACTGAGATTTATGCTTTCGATTTGGATGCTTCCAATGATGGGTTTTCGGTGACCAACATGAAAAATATATCCCAAAATGTGGGCTACGACAGCCAACCTTTCTTTACCCTTGAGGGCATGCTCCTTTATTCCTCAAACCGAAGGGGGCAAACCGATATATTGGAATACAACCCAGCTAACGGTTCCAAAAAATGGTTGACCTACACCACTTCAAGAGGCGAGTATTCACCAATGTCCATCCCAGAAAGCATAGACATTGCAGCAATAGGATTAGATACTACCGGCTTGCAGAGGTTGTATCGATACAATCCCAAAACTCAGAAGTCAAAAAAGATTTTGGAAGATGCGAAAGTAGGGTATCAACTTTGGATAGATAAAAGCACCTTGGTTACGGCGGTATTGGAAGAAGACCGAATGGACTTGGTTGTTGCCAATCTCAATGAAGGGTCAACTCGAAAATATCAGAAAAATATCGGTCGGTCATTATTGAAAATTCCCAATTCCAATAGATTTAGCTACGTTTCCAAAGAGAATGGTCAATCCCTGCTGAAGTCGATGGACCCCCTGTCTGGAGCAACAGATTCCATTATTTCGATTAGCGGCTCAGAAGATTTTTGCTGGCTCAATAACGGCATGCTGCTCACTGGAAAAGGGACACAGCTATTGGGAATGAATCCTAAAAAAGACAAAGACTGGAAGGTGCTGGTGAACTTAAAGGACAAGGGTATTAAAAACATCTCCCGCATGGCTGTTAATGCTGAACAAAACACTTTGGCGTTGGTTGCCGAACCGGACTACACTTTTGTTGTCGACCGTCAAGTAGAAACCTACTATGCTAGGGATTTGGATGGTTTTGCTGCTTGTTACGCCGAAGATGTTGTGGTAAAGAGATTTCCCAAAGACACCTTGTACACAGGTCGCGAAACCATGAAGACCAACTACAAACAATTTTTTGAGCGTACTCAAAAAACCAGCGTAGAAGTATTACAGCGTATCGCCATAGGGCCCTATGTCATCGATAAAGAAAAGGCACTGGTAGATGGCGAAATCACCTATCAAGTGGCAATTTACACCTTGAAGAATGGTGAGATTGCGGATATGACCTTCATTTTTGACAAAGAGGTTGAAACCTCGCCGGAGGGTATTGTACGAACCCAGCTCGATGCCTATAACATCAGAGATATTGATGCCTTCATGGCCACCTATACCGATGACATTGCCCTTTTCAATTATCCCATGCGAAACTTAAGCACGGGACAGGAGGCAATGCGAAGCGGTTACGACTCATTCTTTAGCAATACCTCCGACCTTCATTGCGATATAAAAACACGGATAATCATCGGGAATAAGGTCATCGATGAAGAACAAGTTACCGTAAATGGAGGAGGTTTTAGTGCCGTTGCGATTTACGAAGTGGAAAACGGGAAAATAAGTCGGGTTACTTTTTTACGATAGGCACATATGAAATTACCGCACAACATCAGTCGAGTTGAAGCTTTTAGCGATGGCGTGTTTGCATTTTCAGCTACTTTGTTGGTGGTATCCGTAGGGAACGAATCCGGTGATTCTGCACTACAAATCAACTGGTTGGCGTTTTTGAGTTTCGCAGTTAGTTTCTTTGTGCTCGTGGCTTTGTGGTATACGCACTACAATTTCTTCCGTCGTACAAATTACATGGACAATTGGATTATCGCTCTAAACGCGGTATTGCTCTTTGTAGTATTGTATTACATTTTTCCACTGAAGTCGCTCATCAATACTTGGACGGGTTCCATTACCATCACTTTGGAAAACTTTTCATCTTTATTCCAACTCTACAGCTTGGGCTTTGTTTTTATTTTCGTTTGTTTGGCTTTGATGTACTTTAGAGCTTATCAAAAAAGCGGCGAAACTAAAGATTTCAACCTTTTATTTTTTTCGAGACATTTTGGGATTTATGTTTTAGTTTCCATTCTTTCCATTGTATTGGCCAAAACCCAAATCGGACTTCGTTTTGCATCACCCGGAATCGTTTACACGCTTTTGGGACCCTTGTGCTATATTCATGGGGTTCGCTTTAAGAAGAAGTATTTCAATGAATAACTCAATGAGAAACAAATCATATTATTCCCTTAGGATGACCTCTTATACCAAAAGCACAGTCTTCTTTATTGTTTTAGCTTTGGGTCTCAATGGGTTTGGACAAAATTTTAGCAGACTAGATACCCTTCGCGGTAGCATTACCCCTGAAAGAGCTTGGTGGGATTTGACCTACTACGACCTCAAAGTCGCTATCGACCCTGCAACACAAACCATATCGGGAGAAAATACCATACACTACACCGTTTTAGCATCACAAGACAAGCTTCAATTTGACCTGCAAGCCCCTTTGGTGATTGAAGAAGTTTCCCAAAACGGAAAACGCTTAAAATACACTTCGGAAGGTCCCGCACATTTTGTAACCCTTCCGAAGAAAGCCAAAAAGGGAAGTCAACAGACCATAACCGTTAGGTATTCTGGGGAACCAAAAAAGGCCGTCAACGCCCCTTGGGATGGCGGATTTTCGTGGCGAATGGACGAAAATAATAATCCGTTTGCAGCAACATCATGCCAAGGATTGGGAGCCAGTGTTTGGTGGCCCAACAAAGACCATATGTATGATGAAGTGGATAGCATGCGTATTGCGCTCACCGTTCCAAAAGATTTGGTAGGCGTAGCCAATGGAAGATTGGTTGACAAGAAAGTTGCCCAAGAAAAAGCGACCTACACTTGGATGATTTCCAACCCTATAAACAACTATTGCGTAAACGCCAATCTAGGGAACTACGTACAATTCGGAGAGGTCTACAAAGGTGAAAAAGGAAAATTGGATTTGGACTACTACGTACTCCCCGAAATTCTTGAAAAAGCCAAAAAACAATTTGAACAAGTTCCGAAAATGTTGGATGCCTTTGAGCACTGGTTTGGGCCCTATCCCTTTTATGAAGACAGCTTCAAACTTGTGGAAGTACCGTATTTGGGGATGGAGCACCAAAGTTCCGTTACCTATGGCAACCAATATCGCTACGGTTATCTGGGCAGGGATTTATCCGGTTCGGGCTGGGGCCTAAAATTCGATTTCATCATCATTCATGAAGCAGGCCACGAATGGTTTGCCAATAACATCACCTATAAAGACATTGCGGATATGTGGGTTCACGAAGGGTTTACTGCGTATTCGGAAAGTCTTTATTTAGATTATCATTTTGGAACCAAGGCCGCTTCAGAATATGTGATTGGTACCCGAAAACTGATTCGAAACGACAGACCTATTATCGGTAGTTATAACGTAAACCATAAAGGGTCGGGTGATATGTACTTCAAAGGGTCGAACATGCTTCACACCTTAAGACAGCTCGTTGAAGACGATGAACTATGGCGTGCACTTTTGCGTGGATTGAATGAACAATTTTACCATCAGACGGTTACCACCAAACAGATTGAAGACTATATGTCCAAAAAAACCAAGAAAAATCTGGAAGCTTTCTTCAACCAATATTTGAGAACGGCTCAAATCCCAACCTTGGAGCATAAAATCGAAAATGGAAAGTTTGTTTTCCGTTACGTTGACGTGGTTGAAGATTTTGATATGCCACTCCGCTTTTTTACAGATGGTGAACCTGTATGGATATTTCCCTCTTCGGAATGGAATTCGATAGCGTTACCTGGGCCAAATCTTGAAATTGACCCAAATTTTTACGTCAACACCGTACAGTTATAAAATTGGCCGACTATCCTGAACATTACTTCAAAAATGATAACGAATGGAGGGCATGGCTTCATGAAAACCATTCGAATTCCCAGGGTATCTATTTGATATTTTACGCGGTACAACATGAAAAAGAAAGCATGCGATGGGAAGAAGCCGTTCGCGTGGCCCTTTGCTATGGATGGATTGACAGCACCGTCAAAAGCTTGGGCGATGGGAAACGACGTCAATACTTTTGTCCTCGAAAACCCAAAAGTGTTTGGAGTAAAGTCAACAAACAACACATCAAAGAATTACGAAAGGAAGGTTTGCTGCACAAAAGTGGCCTAACTGTTATTAAAAAAGCAAAGGCAGATGGTACCTGGACCTTGTTGGATAACGTTGAAAACGGAGTAGTTCCTGAAGATTTACAAAGGGCGTTCGAACAAAATGCTATTGCTTTTAAAAATTTCCAAAGCTTCACCAAAGGACAACGTAAGAGTTATTTGTATTGGCTTTTCCTGGCCAAACGACCCGAAACCCGGGAAAAACGAATACAAGAAATCATTGCTCTAAGCGAACAAGGCGTAAAATCAAGAAGTACGCGATAAAGCTTTTCTTCCGTATTTGTAGTGATAGATTAGTGCTGCAACAGCACCTACTAGCGAAAAGGCGCTCAACATGAGAAAAACATACTGATGCCCTATTTCCTCTCCTGGATTGGCATCCAGCAAAACCCCATAGGCTGGCCCAGCAAAAATATCCGGGGTAAACCCAATCAGGGAAATCAAACCAACCGTTGTTCCCGTTAAGCCTAATGGAATTTGCCCTACCTGCATCACGCCAAAATACAAGGCTCGACAGGCATACACCCCACAAGCCACCACCACAACGGACATAAAAAACAGAATGGTGGTATCGGGTTCAATAACACTGCTTGCAAACAATACCCCTCCTATCAAAGTGAGCAGAAAACTCAGAAACAATAACCAAGTGATTTTCAGTTTATCCGCAATCAACCCAAACGTTATTCCAACCGTTGGACGCATAAATTGAAGTATGGTGCCGACCGTAGCGGAATCCACTTGATTGTAGCCCATTACTTCCTCCGCGTATTGAGAAATAATATCCGTGATTTTATAGCCCACATAACCACACAAAATAATGACCATCAACAACCACACAGAAGGCAGTTTCAAAACTTGTCGTACATCTTCCCAGCTAATCCGCTCTGCATTGATTTGCTGTTCGGTTTGCGCCGTTTTCATAAAAAACCAAACTAAAAACCCGATGAGAACAATAATACCCGATGCCACATAAATGACGTAAGTGAATGCGTTTTTTCTATCCGTCAACGACGCGATATCTGGCGCTTCCATCAAGAAAATGCTAAAAACAAAAACGCCCAATATGCCAAAAAGGGCTCCGGTTAAGCCACGACCACCATCCAAAAAACCAAAAGCCTTTCCTTGGGAGGCGTCGCCACCCCATACTCGAGTGGCCTTAATCATCGGCGCCCAAAACAAAAAGATGGTAGTAAATCCCCAGTAACCATAAAGTAATTTCGTTATGGCAAAACTTGGATATTGCGCAAAAAGAAGCCCTCCTAGGGCTGTCATCCACAGGGCAATAGCGATTAGTTTTCTTGGGGGATATTTGTCCGCTAGTGGACCACCAAAAATGTAAGAGACCATCGCTACGATGCCATAAACCGAAAAGCACAGTCCCAATTGAACATTGTCCAATTGAAAAACGTCTAAAACCGTTGGCCTAAAAATACGTGGTAGTACGAAGGGAAGAATAAAAACCGCCTCTCCTGCAAGAATCAAGAGAAGCAAGTAATACCAAGGAGCGCGCTGATTCATTACCTGAAAAATACATAAAATTAGGACTTACGAAACAGCTGCCTGCGCAATAATCGGCCAATTTGATAAAGGATGAAACAAAGTAAAGCGAAGATACTGCCAAACCCTATGGGTATTACAGCTCCGAACGTAAAGGCCGAGCCCAGCACCCAGCCCAATAAGAATTCAGCATAATACAATGGAAAAATAAACCCTAAGCCCAAAATGGACAATAAAACAAACCCTGGGATTTCAAACCCCAAGGAAAAAGAAATGGCAATACCAATGGCTACCATAGCCGCTGCCAAAAATCGGAGGAAGAGTTTTCTTTTGGTTTCGGAGGTATTCGGTTTGTCCAAACGCTTTTGCATTCGGTGCAAAAGAATCCAAGTGAAAAAAGGAAGGATTATTGCTCCTATCCAATTGGGTATGCCTGGCATATTTTTGTCATGAAACAGATAATGTGTGGGTATTCCCCCATGGAAATAATCCCAAAGTACATGACCCCAAACTAACGCAGTAACTACAAGTGTTAAGGCAATCCTAGACTTAAACGTAAAATTGGTGTTCATTTTTGATTGGTTATGATTGATGTAATGTTGGTATGATATGATACAGTTTTGTTACAGCTAGGTTTGCGAAGCGTACTGTCCCTTTTCCGTTAACATGGCTTTAAGAAATCCAGTTTCCCTTTTTGGTATCTTTAAGACCAACTAATTCAACGAAAATGAAACAAACCCTGCTAGCCTTGATGCTTTGTGCATCCTGTTTTGTATTGGGTCAAGAAAAGAAAGATACCGCTAAGTGGGATGTATCCAATCCACCTGGTCAATTCAACTACCAACCCCACACGTTTACTACCGATGAAGGCACCTGGATGAATCTTGATGTAAGTCCCGATGGTAGCACTATTGTTTTTGACATGATGGGGGGCATCTATTCCATTCCCAGTACGGGTGGAAAGGCCACCTTACTGCGTGGCGGAATCCCTTTCGAAATCCAACCTCGGTTTAGCCCTGATGGCACCAAAATTTCCTTTACCAGTGACGCTGGAGGTGGCGATAACATTTGGATAATGAATGTTGATGGTAGCGACGCGGAACAAGTCACCAAAGAATCCTTTCGTCTGTTGAACAATGCCTATTGGATGCCCGATGGCAATTATTTCGTCGCACGAAAACATTTCACTTCGCAACGCTCGCTTGGCGCGGGTGAAATGTGGCAATATCATATTACCGGGGGAAGTGGATTGCAATTGACCAAACGCAAAAATGACCAACAAGATGTCAACGAACCATGTGTATCCCCAGATGGGCGTTATGTATATTTCAGCGAAGACGTGTATCCAGGAGGGTTTTTTCAGTACAACAAAGACCCCAACAAGCAGATTTACGTCATCAAACGCTATGATTTAGAAACCGGTAAAACTGAAAGAATCACTGGTGGACCGGGGGGCGCTGCCCGACCTCAGCTTTCAAGAGATGGAAAAAAGCTTGCCTTTATAAAAAGAGTTCGGACCAAAACCGTTTTGTATTTACACGATTTGGAAACGGGTGAAGAGTGGCCCCTAGCGGATGACCTCAACAAAGACCAACAGGAAGCCTGGGCCATTTTCGGGGTGTATCCCAATTTTAATTGGATGCCCAATAACAAGGATTTGGTCTACTGGAATAAGGGTAAAATCCATAAAATCAATATTGAAACCTTAGCCGTTGAAGTTATTCCGTTTACGGCAAACGTTGAATTACAAATTGCTGAAACCTTACGGGTAGATTCTCCTGTTGCTCCTGAGAACTTCGAAGCCAAAGTCATTCGGAATGCGGTCACGTCTCCCGACCAAAGAACCTTGGTTTTTAATGCTTTAGGACATATCTGGTCCAAGAAATTACCCAATGGAAAACTAAAACGACTCACACAAGCGGCAGAATTTGAATCTGAACCTTCTTTCTCACCTTCAGGCGAGCAAATTGTTTATGTGATTTGGGATGACATGGAGCTTGGTTCAATTAAGGTGTTGGACTTGAAAAGCGGAAAAACCACCACCCTTTCGGAAACCAAAGGGATTTACCGCACCCCCGCTTTTAGTCCTGATGCGAAATCGATTGTTTATCGAAAGGAACCCGGTAATAATGACCAGGGTAGAAGCTTCTCCAAAAAGACGGGACTCTACACTATGAAAAGTGACGGGTCTGATATCAAACACATTTCACCAGAAGGTGAATACCCCCTCTTCAATACGGAAGGGACTCGTGTGTTCTATCAAACCGGTGGAAACTATTTTGGGAGATTGACCAAAGAACTAAAGTCAGTCGATTTAAATGGAAAAGACAAACAAACCCACCTCAAATCCAAATACGCGAATCGTTTGGTGCCAAGCCCAAACAATAAATGGGTCGCTTTTACCACCCTGCATAAAGCATATTTAGCTCCGCTCGTTTTAAACGGACAAACCATTGATTTGGACAACAAAAGCAAATCAGTCCCCGTATCGCAACTTGCGAAAGATGCAGGTATCAACTTGCACTGGTCCAAAGACAGTAAGACTGTTTTTTGGACGTTAGGGGCAGACTATTTCTCCAACAAAATAAAGGACCGGTTTACCTTCTTGCCTGGTTCTCCAGAAAAAGTAGCAAAACCCGATAGTGTAGGCTTGAACCTAAAGCTAGTTCATAAAACCTATGTCCCGGAAGGTAAAATTGCATTTACCAATGCACGAATCATTACCATGGATGAGGATAAAGTTCTTGAAAATGCTACGCTTGTCGTAAATGGTAACCGCATAGAGGCGATGGGCGATGCAAATGAGGTGTCAATTCCGAAAGGGGCCAAAGTAGTTGATGTCCAAGGCAAAACCATTATGCCAGGTATTGTAGATGCCCATGCCCATATTGGGGGCTTCCGGTTTGGTTTAACCACCCAAAAACATTGGCAACTATACGCCAATTTAGCTTTTGGTGTGACGACCGTTCACGACCCTTCTGCCAATACCGAATCCATTTTTGCAATGTCAGAATTGGTCCAAAGCGGTGAAATGGTCGGACCTAGAATCTATTCCACAGGTATCATATTATATGGTGCCGATGGAGACTTCAAAGCCGTTATCAATAATTTGGAGGATGCCCGCTCCGCCATTCGAAGGACCAAAGCCTTTGGTGCAAAATCCGTGAAAAGCTACAACCAACCCAGACGTGACCAAAGACAACAAGTTATGCAAGCTGCTCGAGAATTGGGCATCAATGTTGTACCCGAAGGAGGTTCAACCTTTTATCACAATATGACCATGATTATGGACGGTCATACCGGGGTGGAACACAACATTCCAGTTGCTCCGGTTTATAAGGACGTGGTAGAACTTTGGAAGACCAGCAATACCGGGTACACCCCTACCCTTATTGTAAATTATGGTGGGGTAAATGGCGAGTACTACTTCTACCAAAAAGACAAGGTTTGGAAAAACAAACGTCTTCTGAATTTCACCCCTCGTGCTATTGTGGATGCTCGGTCAAGGTATCGTACCATGATTCCGGATGAAGAGTATGAAAATGGACATATTCTCGTCTCCAAAACAGCGACAAGATTGCACAACGAAGGAGTCCTACTCAATCTGGGAGCCCATGGGCAGCTACAAGGCCTTGGTGCGCACTGGGAACTTTGGATGTTGCACCAAGGTGGTCTAACCAACATGGATGCATTGAAAGCAGCGACGATAAACCCCGCAACTTATATTGGCGCTGCCAAAGACATTGGTTCTTTGGAGGTGGGTAAACTTGCGGATTTAATTGTGCTCGACAAAAATCCACTGGACAATATACGAAACACGGAAACTGTCACCTACACCATGGTCAACGGGCGTTTGTTTGATGCCGCTACTCTAAACGAAATTGGCAACCAAACCAAAGAAAGAACCGAATTTTGGTGGGAAAACAATAAATACAACGTAGCTTTTCCATGGCATGAAGAAGCGCATAGCTTCATGCATCCTGGCTGTGGATGCCAAATTGGACATAACTAACTTAAAAATGTAACTCAAAATCAGAGAATGAAAAAAATCTTACTTCCGTTTTTCGTATTCCTAAGTCTAATGCTCAATGCTCAGGAATTCACCATGGACTTGGTACAAGACATGAAACCTCGTAACATTGGGCCTGCTGGAATGAGTGGCCGTGTGACATCAATTGATGTGGTCTTGTCCAATCCTGATATCCTATATGTGGGCACCGCTTCAGGTGGGCTTTGGAAATCTACTTCTGGTGGTATCAAATGGGAGCCACTTTTCGAAAAGGAGGTTACCGCATCCATCGGTGCGGTTAAAATCCAGCAGTCAAACCCTTCTGTAATCTGGGTCGGAACCGGAGAAGGAAATCCAAGAAACAGCCTTAATGGTGGCTACGGTGTATTTAAATCCATCGACGGGGGAAAAACTTGGACCGCGATGGGGCTTGAAAAAACCAGGCACATCCACCGAATTGTAATCGACCCAACAAATCCTGATGTGGTTTATGTGGGTGCCATTGGCTCGCCATGGGGTGTCCATCCAGAAAGAGGCGTTTACAAAACTGAAGATGGCGGTAAAACCTGGAAAAAAATCCTATCCACCAACAATACTAGTGGAATCGCCGACTTGGTTATCGACCCTAGCAACCCCAACAAGTTGATAGCAGCCATGTGGCAACATAAAAGAGACCCTTGGTTCTTCAAATCCGGAGGGGAAGGCAGCGGACTCTTCATCACCATGGATGGTGGTGAAAATTGGAAAAAGTTAAGCGACGAAGATGGTTTGCCTAAAGGTGAATTGGGTCGAATCGGTATGGCCATTGCCAAAAACAAGCCTAACGTGGTGTATGCCTTAGTGGAAGCAAAGAAAAACGCTTTGTATCGCTCAGATGATGGCGGCTTCAAATGGAAAAAAGTCAATGACAAAAACGATATTGGCAATCGTCCTTTTTATTATTCGGACATTTATGTTGACCCTCAAAACGAGAATCGTGTGTATTCCATTTTTACCTACGTCAACGTATCTGAAGACGGTGGTAAAAATTTCAAGCAGCTGATGCCCGCCTATCAAGCCAATAATGGTGTACACCCAGACCACCATGCCTGGTGGATT
>CALBPG010000159.1 GCA_937899065.1 uncultured Allomuricauda sp. | reverse complement strand
ATCTTGGGGGTTTCGCATGTCTCTGTGATGAATTGGGTAAAGAAATATCAAGTAAAAAGACCGTATCACGGTAAGTACCACCCGACCTATAAAATCTTGAATACTTCAGAGGTGGCTGATTACTTTGCTGATATTGAGAATGTCAAGGGAGCGGGAGTGATATTAACGGAACTCGGAGATAAGTTCATGCTCATCAAATGGGAACGTTTCAGAGACTAACTATACCTAATGAACAATAAAGTATACTATTTTTCTTAGCAGAACCTTTTTTTGTGAAGTTCGTGCGGTCAAATTAAGTGAAACTTCAAACAACTTGACCCATGAAACACAATTCGAAAATTTTTTGTGGCCTTCTTTTTCTTCTGGCCACTTTTGTGACACATGCGCAAGGCTCCGCAGAATACTCTGGGGGGTACAAAATTAAGTTCGATGAGGATGGCTCTAAATATTTAAGGGTCATTTCTTGGGGACAATTTTGGGCGCAGTACAATGATGATGCTCCAGATGATGTGAGCAAACTGAACATGAGCGTACGTCGCGCTCGTTTTTAGACCTTTACCCAGTTGAATGATAAATTTCTCATTCTAACACACCTGGGGTTAAACAGCTTAAATGGAAAAAACTTAAGTCCAACGGGAAAAGGCGAATCTTCCCAGTTGTTCTTCCACGATTTTTGGGGTGAATACAAAGTGGCCAAATCTACTTATGTTGGTGCTGGCCTGCATTATTGGAATGGTATCTCCCGCTTGAACAATCAAAGTACATTGAACATGTTGACTTTGGACAACAACCGTCAATCTTGGGCGACTATTGGACTTTCCGACCAGTTCGCAAGACACCTTGGCGTATATGTGAAAGGAAATTTAGGAAAACTCCAATACCGTCTTTCTTTTAACGAGGCGGTCACAAGTAACTTACAAGAGGCAGTAGAACCCGAAGCGAACGGGGCCGCGGTATATGCAGGCCGCAGATTGTTAGGCTCTCGTGACGCCGGAAAAACCTTTGCTGGTTATTTAGACTATAATTTTTTAGACCAGGAGTCCACCTTGTTGCCTTATAAAGTAGGAACGTATATCGGTACCAAAAAGGTATTCAATGTTGGTGCAGGATTCTTTGTGCATCCTAGCGGTTCGGTTGTAGCCGATGGAGATGGGGTTTTATCCGGGGAGGATGTGACTATTTTTGCCATTGACTCGTTTTATGATGCGCCTTTAGGAGAAGATGGTTCTGCGATTACCGCTTATGCCAAATATCAAAATAGCGACTACGGTCGAAACTATACGTTGGGCACTACCTATGCCACGGAAAGCATGTTTTACGGCCATGTCGGGTATTTACTTCCGGGAACCATGGATAAGACCCGTTTTCAGCCTTATCTTTCTTACAATCACAGAAGTATAGACGCTATTGATGACAATGCCAATCGATTGGGAGTAGGGGGCAATATCTATTTTACCGGACATCATTCCAAACTAAGCATTGAATATACCAGCTCCAAGTTTGGAGATGCCGACCGAAACGGACTCATCACGGTGCAAGCCATGATTTATTTATAATAACATTCTAAACAACTAAATATGAACGCGGAAGAAAGAAAAAAATACTGGAAGGAGAATCTCCGATATGTGGCGATTCTACTCTCCATCTGGTTTGTGGTTTCCTATGGATTTGGGATACTGCTCGTTGATGTGTTGAACGAAATTCGGGTTGGAGGTTTCAAGCTCGGCTTTTGGTTTGCCCAACAAGGCTCAATCTATGTTTTTGTCGTCCTCATTTTCGTATACGTGAGGCTCATGAACAAATTGGATAAAAAGTATAACGTTCACGAATAAAACGGAAGAAAATGGGAATTCAAACTTGGACATTTATCATAGTGGGCATCACGTTTGCCCTATATATAGGAATCGCCATTTGGTCTAGGGCTTCCTCTACCAAAGAGTTTTATATAGCTGGCGGAGGTGTTTCTCCGTTGGCGAATGGTTTGGCTACCGCTGCAGATTGGATGTCTGCAGCCTCGTTTTTGGGCATGGCGGGTATTATTGCCTTTGCAGGATACGATGGTTCGGTTTACTTGATGGGCTGGACTGGCGGATATGTGCTCTTGGCCCTATTGTTGGCACCTTACCTTCGAAAATTTGGAAAGTTTACCGTACCTGATTTTATTGGAGATCGCTATTATTCCAATGTAGCGCGAACCGTCGCCGTAATTGCAGCCCTTTTTGTATCCTTTACCTACGTCGCAGGACAAATGAGGGGTGTTGGTGTAGTATTCTCTCGCTTTTTGGACGTCCCCATCAATACAGGAGTTTATATTGGTATGACCATTGTGTTGCTCTATGCCTTCTTAGGCGGAATGAAAGGGATTACGTATACGCAAGTGGCGCAATATTGTGTTCTCATTTTTGCGTTTATGGTACCTGCCATATTCATTTCCATTATGGCCACCGGGAATCCAATTCCACAATTAGGTTTTGGTTCGGCTGGGGAAGATGGCATATACCTTCTTGACAAATTGGATGGATTAATGACCGACTTGGGCTTTACGGCCTACACTGATGGCTCGAAATCAATGACCGACATCTTCTTCATCACAGCGGCATTGATGTTGGGAACAGCAGGACTTCCTCACGTAATTATCCGATTTTTTACAGTGCCTAAAGTTCGCGATGCGCGTAAGTCAGCGGGCTATGCCTTATTGTTTATCGCGATTCTCTACACCACCGCACCAGCTGTAGCAGTGTTCGCGAGAACTAACCTAATGGAAACCGTTGAGGACAAACCCTATCAAGAATTGCCAGACTGGTTTTCGAACTGGGAAAATACCGGATTGATTGCTTGGTCCGATAAAAATGGAGATGGTAAAGTACAATACCTTCCCGGGAGCGCCGTAGCAGATAAAAAACCTGTTTTTAGTACTGAAAAAGGTCAATTCGGAGAGCGATTGGTTTCGAATCCAAGTACCACTCCAAATGAATTATATGTAGACCGAGATATCATGGTGTTGGCCAATCCTGAGATTGCAGGTTTGCCCAATTGGGTAATTGCTTTAGTGGCTGCAGGTGGGTTAGCTGCTGCTTTGTCCACGGCTGCTGGGCTGCTGTTGGTGATTTCCACCTCTATCTCCCACGATTTGATTAAAAAGCAATTGGCTCCAAATATCTCTGATAAAAGAGAGCTTTGGATTGCTAGAGGCTCTTCTTTGATTGCCGTTTGTGTGGCAGGGTACTTCGGTATCAATCCTCCAGGATTTGTCGCCTCGGTTGTGGCCTTGGCGTTCGGTCTAGCGGCCTCATCATTCTTCCCAGCAATCGTTATGGGCATTTTCTCCAAACGTATGAACAAAGAAGGTGCTATTGCAGGTATGGTCGCGGGTCTGGGTATCACTATATATTATATCGCTAGATTCAAACTGGGCTGGATTGGTAGTCCTGAGAACAGCGGTCCAGACAACTGGTGGTTTGGTATTTCGCCAGAAGGCTTTGGTACTATCGGTATGATCATCAACTTTATCGTGTCCATTGCTATTTCACAATTCACACCAGCACCACCAGAAGAAGTACAAGAAATCGTCGAAAATATCCGCATTCCTAGTGGAGCGGGTGACGCTATTGAACATTAAACACAAGTTCGAAACGAAGAACGGCACCTTTTTTAAGGTGTCGTTTTTTACTAAATTTAAAGAACATCCTAGCTGTTAAATGAAAAAAAGGAATTTACAGAAGTTGGCTGCACTTGGTGTGCTTTTGGTGGTTTTTTTCAACATCCCCTTAATACTGATTTTCAGTGAACCGGTTTCTGTAGCAGGTATTCCTCTTTTTTACTTTGCCATTTTTACGATTTGGCTGCTGGCCATAATCGTTTCGTATACCATCTTAAAAAACAAGCATGGGTAGTTGGTCAGTTCTGATAGTACTGCTCTGTTATTTGGCCCTTTTGTTTGCTTTGGCATTCTGGGCAGAACGGAATACGGCCAATCGCTGGATTAAGAATCCTTACGTGTATGCCTTGTCTTTAGCAGTATACTGTTCTGCTTGGACCTATTATGGAAGCGTAGGTGTAGCGGCAAATTCGGGAATTGATTTCCTGACGATTTATTTGGGTCCTGTTATTGCCTTACCGCTATGGATGTTTATCATGACGCGCATTATCAAAATCGCGAAAAATAATAAGATTGCGAGTATAGCAGATTTTGTATCCCTTCGCTATGGTAACGATAGGCAATTGGGAGCGTTGATTGCCATCATCTGTATTTTTGGCATCGTTCCCTACATATCGCTGCAACTGAAAGCCGTATCCGAAACATTTCAATTGCTGAGTGGTTCTACCCAAACAGCGGATAACATCTTTTCCGATACCACCTTTTACATATCACTACTACTAGCGGTATTTATTGCTTTTTTTGGGACTCTAGCAACTGATGCATCGCGAAGCCGGCGCGGATTGATTACCACGGTGGCTTTTGAATCGATTATCAAATTGGTTTTCTTTTTGGTTATCGGAAGTTATGTCTGTTTTGCTTTGTTCGATAGTCCAAAAGACATCTACAATCAGGCTGCATTGCTTGAAGGCTTCGAATCCTTGGTAACGTTTAAAGGACTTAACCATGGTATTTCTTGGTTCTACACGATCATGTTATCCTTTTTGGCCATTTTCTTGTTGCCAAGACAGTTTCATGTTGCAGTAGTCGAAAACGAAGACCCAAAATATATCAAAAAAGCCATTTGGTTTTTCTCTTTATACCTTCTACTGTTCAATATTTTCGTTTTTTACATTGCTTTTGCAGGTAAATTATCTCTAGGCACAGGAGTGAATCCTGATTACTATAGCCTATTGTTGCCTTTGGCCGAGGGGAACACCGGATTGGCTTTGATGGTTTTTATCGGGGGATTCTCTGACGTAATTTCCATGGTGGTAGTTTCTACTTTGGCCTTGTCCACATTGGTGAGCTACAACTTGTTGATTCCCTACGGTTTGTTGGACCGATTGTTTCAAACCAATCCTGAAACCAATACGCGCTATATTCGAAATGTACGACGCGTTTCCATCTTTGTTTTGGTCGTGACGGCCTATTTGTTTTACTATTATTTTTCCAGCCAGTTGTCTCTCTTTTCACTGGGTCTGATTGCGTTTGTTATCATTGCGCAATTGGCACCTTCGTTCTTTTTGGGTCTCTTCTGGAACCGTGGTACGGCTACGGGCTCTTAAATTGGGATGATTGCAGGGTTTGCGGTAGTGGTTTTCTCGCTTATTCTTCCACGTTCTTCCTTAGGATTGGGAAGCAATTCGGATTTCATCACAGAAGGATATTTTGGTATTTCTTCTTTAAAGCCTTTTGGATTGTTCTGGATGGACATGCTTTCCGCAGAAGCACATGCGCTTTTTTGGAGTCTTTTAGTGAATCTATCCCTCTACTGTTTGTTTTCCTTGCTCATCGTTGCGAATTACCGCGAACGAAACTTTGGGGAGCTATTTGTTCACGTCAATAGTGTTATCGGAAATGATGAACAAGGTTATGTTTGGAGAGGGGAAGCGTACGTAGAGGATGTGAAGAAAGTACTGAATCGGTTTTTGGGAAATGAGAAAACAGAGAAAGAATTCCAACAATTTTATAAAAGAAATGGAAGGGGTCCAAACAACCAGAAAGCGGAAGAACGCTTGATAAATATCTCGGAGAAATTATTGACGGGTACTTTGGGAAGCGTTTCTGCTCGCATGTTAATTGGGAATGTCGCGAAAGAACATCCTATTAGTTTACAAGAAGTATTGAATATTCTGGAAGATACCAAGACTACACGAGCGACCAATAAAATCTTGACCCAGAAATCAAAAGAATTGTCACAACTCGCGGGACAATTGCAATCGGCCAATGATGAATTGGTACAACAAGACCGCTTGAAAGATGAGTTTTTAGATACGGTTGCCCACGAGCTCAAAACACCTATTACCAGTATCAAAGCAGCAGCTGAAGTTTTAGTAGACTATGAAGGCGATATGCCTTATGAGTTCAAGGAGAACTTTTTGAAGAATATTCAAGAAGATGCCGATAGGCTACAGACTTTGATTGGTAATATTTTGGATTTGGAGAAATTATCCAATGGGCGTCAGGAGCTTCAATTGGAACACCGTTCGGTTCGGGATACTATTCAGAAGGCCGTTAGGGGCATCCATCAACTTGCTGAAAAGAAAGGGGTGCAGATTATCACTTCTGAAATTTCAGACACCATGGCCTATTATGATGAGGATAGGGTAGGGCAAGTATTGACAAACTTGTTATCCAATGCCCTTAAGTTCACCGAGGCAAAGCGTGGAAAGGTGCAATTGCGAGCTCAAAACGAAGCCCAACAAGTAAAAGTGATTGTAGAAGATAATGGAAGGGGTATCGCCGAAGAAGATTTTCAATATATTTTCGAAAAGTTTTACCAATCCAAATACCAGAATACACGAAAACCCCAAGGCAGTGGTTTTGGATTGGCCATTTGTAAAAAGATAATCGAAAGTCATAAAGGGAATATCTGGGCAGACCCAGATTTTTCAGAAGGCGCACGTTTTGTGTTTACCTTGCCCACCCATCCTAATTAAGTATAGCAGCAATATGGAGAACCCGAAAGCAGAACATAAAATATTGATTGTTGACGATGAGCCTAACATTGTGATGGCCTTGGAGTACGCCTTCAAAAAAAGCAATTTCGAAGTCTTTATCGCCCGCGACGGCGAAGAAGCACTCCAAATTGCAGAATCCGTCCTTCCCGATTTGGTCTTGCTGGATATCATGATGCCAAATGTTGACGGATACCAAACGCTAAAAAAAATCAAGGAAAACGAACAAATGCAGCATACCAAAGTGGTGTTCCTATCAGCGAAAAACAAACATTCTGATATTCAAAAAGGCTTGGACATGGGTGCAGACAAGTACCTCACCAAACCCTTTACGGTGAAGAAAATCATAGAAGAAGTAAAAGAAATCATATAACAATAAACCTAAGCACAATGAGTAACTATCATATCAAAAGACTGGAAGAATATTTTCAAGTATATCGCAAATCTGTAAGGTATCCTGAGATATTTTGGGAAGAGATTGCCGAGGAGCATTTTGTGTGGCGAAAAAAGTGGGATTCGGTTTTGGAGTGGGATTTCACCAAGCCAGAAATCAAATGGTTTGATGGGGCAAAGCTCAATATTACGGAGAACTGTATTGACCGCCATTTGCAAATTCGAGGGGATAAGACCGCTATTCTATTTGAGCCCAATGACCCAAATGAGGAAGCGCAGCACATTACGTATCGCGAATTACACGACCAAGTGTGCAGAATGGCTAATGTGCTAAAAGACAAGGGTATTCAAAAAGGGGATAGAGTTGTGATTTATCTTCCCATGGTGCCTGAGCTTGCCATTTCGGTACTGGCTTGTGCCCGAATTGGTGCGATTCATTCGGTGGTTTTTGCAGGTTTTTCTTCTACTGCTCTCGCCACTCGAATTGTTGACTGTGGGGCTAAAATGGTGCTGACTTCCGATGGTTCGTATCGCGGGAAAAAGATTTTGGATTTAAAAAGCATTGTAGATGAAGGCCTTCAAGAATGCCCTTCAATAGAATCTGTTTTGGTTGTGAAACGTACCGGAACCCCGGTAGAGATGGTTGAAAATCGGGATTATTGGCTGGCGCCTTTAATGGAGTCGGCCTATTCGGATTGTGTTCCAGAAATTATGGAAGCAGAAGACCCCTTGTTTATTTTGTATACCTCCGGTTCAACCGGAAAACCAAAAGGAATGATGCATACTACCGCAGGGTACATGGTCTACACAGCATTTACGTTCAAGAATGTCTTCCAGTATCGTGAGGATGATATTTATTGGTGTACCGCTGATATCGGATGGATTACCGGACACTCCTATATTGTATATGGACCTTTGGCCAATGGTGCTACAACGGTCATGTTTGAAGGAGTTCCATCCTATCCGGATTATGGGCGTTTTTGGGAGATTGTACAAAAACACAAAATCAATCAGTTTTATACAGCACCTACTGCAATTAGAGCTTTGGCGAAAGAGAACCTGGATTTTGTCACCAAGTATGACCTTTCAAGTTTAAAAGTTCTAGGAACCGTAGGGGAACCCATAAATGAAGAAGCGTGGCACTGGTACAATGACCATGTCGGTGAAAAGAATTGTCCCATCGTGGACACCTGGTGGCAGACTGAAACAGGAGGTATTTTGATTTCTCCGGTTCCTTTTTCAACACCCACCAAACCCACCTATGCCACTTTGCCGATGCCTGGGATTCAACCTACTTTGATGGATGAAACGGGTACCGAAATCAAAGGAAATCCTGCGGATGGGCGTTTATGCATCAAATTCCCATGGCCCTCCATCGCTAGAACCATTTGGGGGAATCATCAACGCTATAAAGACACTTATTTTTCGGCTTACGAAGGAAAGTATTTTACAGGTGATGGCGCGCTACGTGATGAGGTGGGGTACTATCGTATTACCGGTAGGGTAGATGATGTGATTATCGTTTCAGGTCACAATTTGGGTACTGCTCCAATTGAAGATGCTATCAACGAGCATCCGGCCGTAGCTGAATCTGCAATTGTCGGATTCCCTCATGACATTAAAGGAAATGCATTGTATGGCTACATCATTCTTAAAGAAACGGGGGAGTCACGTGACCGAAGCAATCTTTCCAAGGAAATCAATGAACAGATCGCCAATAAAATTGGTCCAATTGCAAAACTGGATAAAATTCAATTTGTACCCGGTTTGCCCAAAACAAGAAGTGGAAAAATTATGCGTCGCATCTTGCGCAAAATTGCTTCCAACGAAATGGGGAACTTGGGCGACACTTCTACCTTGTTGAATCCAGAGGTGGTTGACCAAATTATTGAGGAACGCTTGTAGTTACCAAAAAGGAGAACGTCTAGGGGTTTGTTTTCTGAACAAATCCCTTAGATGGTTCAATTTGAAACGCTCCAAAATATCCAAAAAAACCATGGCGGTAATTAAAGAATCGCCTAAGGCGGTATGACGGTCTTTTTGGGAAATGTTGAATTTCTCAGCAAGTTCGTCCAAGGTGTAGTGGTCTTTTTTCTTCAACATGCTAGTAGCAAGGAGCGTGTTTTTATACAGCAGGCCTGTATCCAAAGTTTTGTTTTTTAATGGAGGGAGTTGATGACGCTGCAAAGCAGTATTGAACATTTTGACATCAAAACCCACATGATGACCTACTAAGACAGCATCTTTGATATAATCCAGAAATTGGATAATAGCTTCTTCTTCAGTAATACACGTCTGTTTTTCACGCTTTAGAATTCCATGAATGGTAGCAGATTCGGCATTGTAGTAGTCTTGCTGGAGAAACACTTCAAAGCTATCCTTTACGGTAATTTGTTTGTTTATGAGGCTCACCCCGCCAATACATAAAATTCTATCCGTTTCTGAACTAAAACCGGTAGTTTCCGTGTCCCAAACTACAAAGCGCGTTTCGGCAATGGTCTCTGGGGCTTTGTTTTGAAAATGCCCTACATAGGTTTTCCAAAACTCTGGAAGGGTTTCATTGTTGGATTTCCTTTCAAACCACCCCATGCTAACGTAATAGGTTTTTCACCTGAAATCGCACTTCAAGCAATTCTTGTATCTCCCTCAGAGTTCTGAAGGTACGTTTCAATTTGAGCTTTTCTTCTTTGTTCAATAAATCCAGAGAAATAAACCTGCCAGAATCATTGTTCAGGAGGCCTTGTAGCGTTCTGAACTTGAGCAGGGCCTTACTGGCGTAGGAACAAGCCAAGTAAATTTCACGATTTTGTTCTTCCAGTTCCGCCAGTTTTTCATAACGGTCTGCGGTATTGTTGATGGATTTGACATGATGGGATAAGATAAGGACCCTTGCCGCATCAATCATGGTCATGAGTACCCGCAACTTTACATCAAACGAATCCTTATGCTGCCCATCTTGTTCCACTAAATAATCCCGGAAAAAGCCTCTCCGCGTAGGTTTTTTAAGGGCACCACTTGCCAAATGGGATAGAAACAAGGGATTCTTTTTGACCTGCTCGAAAATATGGTTCGACAGTTTGTCTACCAGACTTTTATCTCCGTAAGTCATATTATAATCAAAGAAAATGGATGATAACAACACCTCGTCTGGCCCTGGATTGGTAATCCAAAAATTGGTAACTGCTTTCCATTCCTGCAAACTGTGGCACCAAAGGGGGTTGGAGGCCATCATCTCAGCGGGACAATACTCCAATCCGATATGATTGAGGGCTTGCGTGACTCGTTTACCCAGTTCTAAAAAGTAGGCAGCGGTTTTTTCCTTCTTTTTTTCAGAAACATCCGCATAGAGAATTGCGTTGTCTTGGTCTGTATTTAGCAGTTGTTCACCTCTACCTTGACTTCCCATAGTCAGCCATGCAAATTGGGCTGGAGGCGATTCTGGCATACCTTCCAAAACTATGGTAATGATTTGTTTGGTCATGGCATCCTTTAATTCCGCAATGATTTTACTCACCAAACCGATGGGGATGTTTTGCTCCAAATACCCCCGCAACAAATTCATCAGGCCAAGGCGAATGGAGCGCAATTGTTGCACCTCGGAGCTTCGTTTTATAGCACGCATCAATACGGCTGGATTATTTCCCAAAGCCACCATTACGTCATGTTTCGATAAAATTCCAACGGCGGGTGTATCTGGCGTTCCATCTTCGGTAAGACATAAATGGCTTATGCTATTTTTCATCATGGCCATTTGCGCTTGGGTAATGGTAAGGTCAAGCGGGTAGGTAATCACGGGAGAAGACATGATTTGACTTGCTTTTCCCTCAATGGGAATTTCCCCAGTGAACATTTTGTTGCGCAAATCTTTATCTGTGATTATTCCAATGGGTAATTTCTTTTTCGTAACCAGAATACAACCTACGTGTCGTTCAGACATCTTTTTGGCCAAATCTTTTATTGAAGTGGTCGCAGAGCAAGTTACCAGCTGGGCAGAGTAGGGTACGGTTTGAATGTCCAACAACCTATTTTCAGCTCCTACCTTATCATCGTGCTCAACACCGTATAAGGACCCTCGGTATTTTTGGGAGTACGGATTTCGCGTATTGGAGGCAAAGCTCTCAATCAAAAAGGTTCCTATTTCAGGGTTGGAAAGTACCAAGGGTTTAAATTTCGAAAAGGGAATAGCGTACAAAATACTCTCTTCGTGTGCTTTCGCTTCCAATCGATATTTATCCTGTGCCATCAAGGGACGCAGTCCAAAAAGGTCACCTTCATCGCAAATATCCACGATAGCGCCGGTTTCTTTTCGTTCTAAGGCTACAGCACCTTTATGGACCATATAAAAATGCCCATGCGGGTCTTCATCTTCTTCAAATACCACCGCATTGTTGGCCTTATGCATGATAGTGACTTCGTAAGCCAAAGTCTCCAAATCGATATCCGTGAGACTACTGAATGGAGGGAATCCCTTTAAAAAGTCGGCGACCCTTTGCGAGATGGTATTTTTCATATTCCAAAGGTAAACAAGAATCAGGTCAATTTTGTCAGGCTAGATGTTGCCCGAAGCCTGTATCTTAGCACATTCTTTTGGTAATTCCGTAAAGACAATGACCGACCCAAAAACATTTTATCAAGATAGGCGTGATGCCTTTATATTGAAGTTTGGTGAAGACCTTAAAAGGCTTAGACTTTTAAGTGCGGTTCGCATTCTTGTTTTTTTACTTTCCTGGTTGGGTGTGTACCTGACGTGGGAGGCTGCTCTGTGGTCAGGAATCATAGGGTTTGGCGGAACTGTCGTTTTCATATTCTTCTTGAAACAATATCAAAAAGTAAAACGAGACTACGAGCATCATAAAGAACTCTATGCCATTAATACCGAAGAACTGGCCATTCTGGATTTTTCGTTTCATGACCGAAAGGATGGTAAGAAGTTTGAAAAAACTGCTCATGACTTCGCATCGGATATTGACCTGTTTGGAAGAGGTTCTTTCTTTCAATATGTAAATCGCACAGGTTTGATTGAGGGTGCTGAAAAATTAGCCAATCGCCTTCAATCCAATAATTGTGCAAGTATTAAGGAGAAACAAAAGGCCCTTAAAGTTTTAGCCCAAAAAACAGATTGGCGACAAGATTTTACGGCAGAGGCACGCAGATTCAAAACAGAAACTAAAACTGCCCTGATTGTGCAATGGTTGCAAAATTATAGCGCTTTCATACCTAGCATGATGTCTTGGTTGCCCTACGCTTTTGGTTCTATTTCGATTATCCTGATTATACTCACGAGCATTGATAAGGTGCCCCCTTCCGCAATTATGTATTGGTTGTTTTTGGGACTTGGGGTTACAGGAATCTATGTAAAACGAATCAATCAATTTGGACCAAGAGTATCCAAAATGAAAGATACCGTGCAGCAGTATGCATTGTTGCTTGAAGCCATTGAAAAAGAAACCTTTGATAGTTCGGTTTTAAAAGAACAACAGGAACGTATTCGAACTGATAACAAGGTAGCCTCTGCTATTTTCAAGGATTTTTCTAGGGCGCTTGATGCCTTTGACAACCGTAACAATCTGTTGGTTGCCGTGTTGGGCAATGGTTTTTTCCTATGGGATGTCGCATGTACCTATCGCATTGAACAATGGATTCAACGTTATGCACATTTGGTAGAAGCCTGGTTTGAAGTGGTCTCGAATTTCGATGCGCTAAATTCCTTGGGAACTTTTGTGTTCAATCATCCCAGTTTTGCTTTCCCCGAAGTTTCTGAGGGGGATAACATGCTGATAGAAGCCAAAGCGCTAGGACATCCTTTGTTAAATCCAGGTCAACGGGTTAGTAGTAATATGACTCTAGGTCCACGGGAGTTTTTTATTGTTACGGGGGCTAATATGGCGGGGAAAAGTACTTTTTTGCGGACCGTTTCCTTGTTTGTGGTAATGGCCAATTGTGGAATGCCTGTTTGTGCCAAAGCTGCGAATTATACCCCTATCAAGTTGCTGACCAGCATGCGAACCACGGATTCCCTAACTGACGAAAGTTCATATTTCTTTGCAGAGCTCAGTCGTTTGCAATATATCATAGAGAAACTCAAAAAGGAACCCTATTTGGTAGTTTTGGATGAAATCTTGAAAGGAACCAATAGTGTGGATAAAGCAACCGGCTCCAAAAAAATCATTCAACGCCTTGTAAGCATGGAGGTTCCAGGAATCATTGCCACCCATGATGTGAGCCTTTGCACCTTGGAGGCTGAATTAACCCCTGTCCAAAACTATTTCTTCGAAACGGAAATCAAAAATGACACCCTGTTTTTTGATTACAAACTAAAACAAGGACAGTGTCAAAACATGAATGCCTCTTTTTTGTTGAAGCATATGGACATTGTGGAGGAATAACACATTTCAAAAGACGAAAAATCATTCCATAAAAAAATCCCAAACCTTAATTTGGGATTTGTTTTTGTAGCGAGAGGGAGACTTGAACTCCCGACCTCAGGGTTATGAAAATTACGACACTAAAGTTCAAAATATTATAAAGTAGTTGAAAATCAATTTTTTATGTATTAAATGATTTAGTTTAATATCATATAATACTCTTTGATATGCAAAAATGTTGTACCTATGTTGTACCTATATTTTATATCTTTGCACAAATAGGTTGTAATGGGTTCAGTTCAGATTGTATTAAGGAAAAAGCCCAATTCTCAGGGAAAATATCCTCTTGCCATAAGGATTACAAAGAATAGAAAATCTTCCTTCATCCATACTGGTCAGTACATCAATCATGATTTTTGGGATAGTTCCAACCATAAAGTGAAACGTTCGCACCCTAACTCAAAAATGATAAACCATTTTTTACTCAAGAAACTATCTGAGGCTAATGAAAGATTATTACAATCAGAGATTTCAAACAAGGACACATCCCTAAGAAATATCAAAAAAGACATTATTGGTATAGAAAAGGAAGATTTTGGAGCTTTCGCTAAAAAATATCTTGAAAGGTTAAAAAGTAGAAATCAATATTATCAATTCAAAAATGAGAAGGGACGAATTGAAAGGTTTTTGACCTACACTAAAAAAAAAGATTTATCGTTTGATGAAATCACCCCTACACTTTTAAAGAAATTTGAGACCTACTTAATCCGTCATAGGCAAGTAGCTCCTCGTACTGCTGTCAATTACATGATTCCTATTCGTACTATTTACAATCAGGCTATAAGTGATGGGATAGCAGATAGAAACAAGTATCCTTTTGGACGAGGTAGGTATCAAATAAAATTTCCAGAATCAGATAAGGTTGGATTAAATATAGAAGAGTTGCAAAAATTAGAAGGCGCCAACGATTTGACGACTGCCCAGCAACATGCGCTTAATGTCTGGCTAATGAGTTTTTATTTTGCCGGCATGCGTATGACGGATATCATACAGCTTAAATGGTCGGATTTGACTGATGGAAGACTTAGATACAGAATGAGTAAAAATGATAAGCTTGTTTCATTGAAAATACCTGAGAAGGCTCAAACAATTTTATACAGATACAAAAAGCTTCCTGCTAATGAAAATAACTTGGTTTTTCCGGAGCTTAGAAATATAGATTTGGAAAATACTAGAGTCTTAAAAACCAGAATCAAAACAGTCACAAGAAATTTTAATAGACATCTAAAGAAAATTGCTAAACAAGTTGGCATTGAAAAAAACCTAAGTATGCATATTGCGAGGCATAGCTTTGGAAATATTTCTGGTGATACAATTCCTCTACAGACTCTTCAAAAATTATATCGACATTCTTCGATTACCACGACGATGAATTACCAATCAAATTTCATAAGTAAAGACGAAGATGAAGCTTTGGATAAGGTTGTTAGTTTTTGACTCGCCCAAATCTTACCATAACTTACCTTGCGCCGGTACCTGTTTCGATTTTATAGCGTCCAGATAGGTTAGCGTTTGGTAAAATCGGAATAGGGCGCATTTCTTATGCTGCTATAGTATTTCTGACTTTCCAAGAATCTTTGATTCATCTTGAATATTTTTCAAGTAACCCTAATCTCAAGAGTTAAAATTTCCCTTTAAACCCTGTTGATGATGTTTACCCTATAATTTGAAACCGGTATGCAATTCAAGATGTGTCTTTGTTGCCACAAAGACGATCTTGCTTTGCTTCCGAAGGTCGCAAAGGGGAAAAGATGAAAAGGGACTATATCAAGTTCAGGTGTAGTATTTATGAAAAGAAAGTGCTGAAAAAAAGGGCCAACAGGGCAGGTATTTCTCTTTCGGAATACTGCCGTAGTTCCGCTTTCGGAGACAACAATATCGAACGCCTCACCCAGGAACAGATGGAGCATTATGCCATGTTGGTCAAATACAAGAACAACTTTACCAGGATTGGCAACATGTTCAAAAAGCGCAATCCCAGACTCGCAAGGGAAGTGGAACAGCTTGCAGAAGAAATCAGGAAACACCTCTACAATTTCAAGAAATGATAGGCAAGGGCAAATCCATATCGCATACCAGGGCATCCATAGGCTATGGCTGGAACCAGGAAAAGGACGCTGAAATCGTCCACTCCCGACACTTGGCGGGACGGACCCCAAAAGAAATCACCGGGGAGTTCAGGATAATCCAAGAGCAAAACAAAAGGTGCAAGAACAACACCCTGAGCTTTGTATTGAGCCCCACCATAGAAGATGGCAAAAACCTAGGTCAAGGGAAGCTCAAGAAAATCACCGAAAGGTTTATCCAAAAAATGGACTTGAAGGACCATCAGGCCATTGCCTTTGTACATCGGGACAAACGGCATGTCCATGTCCACCTGTATGTCAACCGAATCGGTTTTGATGGAAAGGCGTACAAGGACAACTTTATCGGAAAGCGGAGCCAATTGGCCGCCCAGGAAGTTGCCAGGGAAATGGGAATGACCACGGTAAAAGACGTACAAAGGGAAAAGCAGAACGAGCTCAAGGAGATACGAAGCCAAATAAAACAGATTCACGAAAAGGTGATGGCGGATAACGGACCAAAGGATTTTGACCAATACATGAAGTACATGAAGAGGCACGAGGTCAAGGTCGTTCCCCATATCAACAAATCGAACAAGTTGCAAGGCTTTCGATTTGAATATAAGGGACACAGCCTAAAGGGCAGCGAGGTACACCGTTCGATGTCGATAAACAACCTGGCCATCGAACTCTCCAAGAACAGTGAAAGAGGCATTCTCGTGAAAGATTCAAAAACCGTCCAACTCATGGGGAACACCGTGGAGCTGAGTGCCAACATAGCCCTCAGGCTTGCCAAGATGATTGTAAAAAAGACCATCAAAATATGACTGGAAACGGGCATTGGAATATAGAAACGAATAAAAAATGGCATTATGAAAAAGATGGATGAGATGATGGAACTACTGACGGAGGAAATAGAAGGCTTCAACCGTTCGATAGGCAAACTGGAAGCGTTCACCAAGAAATGGGACAACTTGAAGATAAAGGCGGATTCCTCCAACATTGAATACCATATCAAGGATTTCTTGAGACAGCAGGAAAGGGGAATGGAGACCCATAGAAAGAGGACGATGGAGACCGAACG
>CALBPG010000158.1 GCA_937899065.1 uncultured Allomuricauda sp. | reverse complement strand
TTTTTTTTTTTCTTTCTTTTTTTGTTTTTGTTTGTTTTTTTTTGGTTTTTTTTGTTCTTTTTTGTTCTGTTTTGGGTTTGGTTTGGTGGGTGGGGGGGTTTTTGGCTGCGGTTGGGGCTGGAATCAACCCTTCTATGGACGCGGATGGGGTAACGGACGCAGCTACGCGTTTAACCGTTCTCGCAGAGGATATGCGCGTACCATACCAGGCACTACAATTGGTAGAGGCACCCGTTCAAACTTAAGTTATCGAAATGGATATGCTTCACGGTCCTCGAGGTCTAACGTAACAAATCGTTCTTCGGCAGCAAGAAGCAATCGAAGTTATCGTTCTGGAACCGCACGCAGGTCTTCTAGTGTTGATGCGAGGTCAAGAAATCAAAACTATCGTACAAGTAGAAGTACCCGAACTGCACCGCGCTCAAGCGCCGCTCGCAGAACCTATAGCTCTTATGGCAATTCAAGGTCTACTCGAAGTTCCGGTACATATCGCGGTAGTTCCGCAGCGAGGAGTTCATCCGGATATGGAACAAACCGTAGTACGCGTAGTTATCAATCCTATAGCCGAACCGCACCACGAAGCAGCAACTACTCCCAATCACGTAGTAGTGGCAGCAGAAGCTCTGGAAGCTATAGCCGTTCTGGTAGTTCCAGTCGAAGCTATGGCAGCTCTCGAAGCAGTTCGCGTAGCTCCGGCAGAAGCTATGGCAGCTCTAGGGGTAGCTCTAGAAGCTCGGGCAGCTACAGAAGCTCTGGCGGAGGTCGTTCTTCTTCAGGAAGGTCTTCTTCAGGTCGAAGTGGAGGACGCAGAAGATAAAGAACACAATTACATCTCTAGGTAAGAAAAACTAAATCAAATCAAGACAATGAAAAGGATTTCAACTGTCCTCATGGTACTTCTATGCGCTACGGTGAGCGCCCAAAGCATCAACGAGGTCTTACGATACAGCATAAACGAACCTTACGGGACCGCTCGCTTTAGAGCTATGGGCGGGGCCTTTGGCGCCTTAGGCGGCGATTTATCTGCCCTGAATGTGAACCCTGCTGGTTCCGCCGTATTTAACTTTGGTGAATTCACGGTGACCGGTTCCAACTATAACCGCGATAACGAAGCTTCCTTAGGGGGAAGACTGGCTAGAGCCGAAATCAATTCCCAAGAAATCAATCAGGCCGGTGCCGTTTTTGTATTCGAATCAAACAATAGCAATTGGAAAAAGTTGGCGGTAGGCGTAAACTTCGATATGGTGCAGAATTTTGATAACGAAACTTTTATCTCTGGAACAGCGAACAATGGTATCGACAATTACTTTTTGCAACAAGCGGATGGTTTCCGTTTGGCAGACCTTCGGGTTCAAGCTGACAATGGGGAACGCATTGAAGATGCCTATCTGAATATTGGGGAAACCCCTGGTTTGGGTTTTGCCGGACAACAAGCATTCTTGGGCTTTCAGGCGGGTTTGATTGAACCTACCGAAGATGTAGACGACAATGATACGTATTTCTCTAACGCTATTTACGATAATGTCAATCAAGAGCTTTTAACGACAACTTCAGGATTCAATAGTAAACTTACCTTAAACTTTGCGGGACAATATCAGGAGAACCTTTACGTGGGTGCATCCTTAAACTTTCATACCGTATTGTTTGAACAATTGACGCTGTTTGACGAAAATGGGTATGCGGATGATTCACCCGTGACCTTTACAACGTTCGATAACTTTTTGCGCACCGACGGTTATGGTTTCTCATTCAGCGTAGGAGCCATCGCAAAATTGAATGACAACATTAGAATTGGAGGAAGTTACCAATCCCCTACCTGGTACGAGTTGACGGATGAAATTTCACAGCGCATCAATTCTACTTTAGCGGAACCGGACATCAACTTTATCAATTTTGGTTTAGTGAACCTTTTTGAGGAGTATCGCATTCAAACCCCATCCATTATAACAGGTAGTGCAGCGGTAGTTTTTGGAAAAGAAGGACTTATCAGCTTTGATTATAGCTATCAAGACATGTCTCAAGCGGAATTACGTCCAAATTCAGACCCCATTTTTATCGAAGAGAATGATTTTATCGAAAATACCTTGGGAGTAATTAATACATATCGCATTGGCGGGGAACTGCGTATTGACCAGTTGAGCTTGCGTGCGGGATATCGTTTGGAAGAAAGTCCCTATGAAAATGGAGAGGTTATTGGCGACCTTACCGGATATTCTGGAGGTTTGGGATACAACTTTGGTGGCAGCCGTTTGGATTTGGCCTTCGTACGTACCGACCGAGACGTTAGTCAAAACTTATTTGATTCAGACCTAAGTGATGCTGCTATGGTCAATCAAGTAAATACTACGATAACACTAGGGTACACCTTGAAATTCTGAAAGAAAAGGGAAAAAATATAATAGGCCGAAGCAATTTGCTTCGGCTTTTTTTATCGTACTAGCGAGAAGTGTCTACGAACCGAACGGGCCACAATCACACCGCTTTCATCTCTATCGTAATCTAAACTGAACCAATAATCCGATGAAGGCAATTCCCGTCCGTTAAAAGTTCCATCCCAACCTAAAGTAGTGCCGTCAAGCTGCTTCAACAACTTGCCATAACGGTCAAAAATGAAGATACGCGGGTTGGAGAGCGTTTCCACCCCTAGCACATTCCAGTTGTCGTTTACGGCATCACCATTGGGAGTGAAGAATTTAGGATAGCCCACGACCAGAAACTCAATAGGTTCTGTGGTACCACAACCATTTTTATCATTAATGATAACCGTGTTTATCCCAGGAGGTACATCCAAGAAAACAGGATCGTCCTGAAACTCTCCTCCATTTATGGCATATTCGAAGTCGCCATCTCCTAGCGGAACGATTTCAATATTATACGGGTCGGTCTGATCTCCAACAGTCAAATCCTCCAAAATACGTACCTCATCCAATTCGGGTACGCCGTAGAAGGTTATTAAAATATCATCGACAATGGTAGTAGCCAATGTAGTTTCAATCGTCACGCGATAACGACCTGAATTCGGGCTAGTTACTGTAATTTCAGTAGCTCCGGGACCATTTGCGATTTGCTCTTCATACGTGCCATCGTCATCGCGGTCCAACTCCCAAGTAATATCAGCAATATCAGGTCCCGCAGGTGAATTCAAAGCGCTCAACACAATATCCGGGTCACCTTCACAGGCAATGATATCAAATCCTAAAAACTCATCACGAAGGGTACAGTCCAAGGCCGTATTCTGGTCTTCATCAACAGATTGTCCTGTAAACGTCAAAGCGAAAGGCTCTGCATCATTATTAAAGTTAGTGTTGTAATTGTTGATGAAGAGATAGTAAATTTCCCCAGCCGTCACATCCAACCACTCATCATAAGTATTTTGACTTCCCTTTACAAAAGGGGCACCCACCTGTCCGTTGATAGGGTTTACGCCTATTCCGGTAAAACCTGTATCATTTACTTCGTAGTTACAGCGAATCGGTTGTAGTGTTCCGTCACCAATATCCACACAAAAGTTCTGTCCAGTAGTTTGGTCAAAAGGACCATAGAGGGCAAAATCCCACTCTGAGGTCACAATACCGCCAGGTATTACAGGCAAAGCTTCGATATTAAATCCAATTTGACCATCTGTCCCAGCGCGAAACACATACCATGACGTATTGTTTTCGATGTTGGCTGAAGCAACACTTCCTTTTTCCAAACAACCGGTTTGGGTAATTACTTCAGGGTCAAAATCATCAATATCTCCACTACCATCGGCTGTGGAAAGTATAGGTGCATCCGCACAAACAGGAATTGCCGTTCTACAATCGGGCGAGTTCTGGGCGTGCAACGCAATGGTGGATAAAAGTAGAAAACAGATAGCTCGAAAAAGGGCTCTCATGGTAGGTATGGGGCTAATGTTACTAGTAAACTACCTTTAGATAACTGTAACACTCTCGATTTAGTATGCTTTTACCTAAAAAAAGTGCCGTTAATCGATAAAATACATCCTTTGGTCTTATCATCCCTACTGTTTCGCCTTGGCCCTAAAGTGATTGGGTTGTTGTTGGAAAAACACAGCCTAGTCTGCAATAAGAGGTTTTTGGGAATAAATTAAGAGTCGCGAAATCCCGGAGAATATGCTGAATAGCCCTTATTGCGTATCTTTACCCTCTTAAAGTTACCGCTGAATGAAGCTACACAAAACCTTGGACGAAAACTATGATGAGCGCGGAAATGACCACATTGGGTCTTCCTCCGAAACACCGTTGCGTGATGATGCTTTTGTCCTTTCGGATGATGAAAAAATTGAACGTGTACAACGCAACGTAAAAGATATTTTGTTGACTCTCGGCTTGGATTTAACGGATGATAGCCTTCAAGGCACTCCAAAACGCGTCGCCAAAATGTTCGTGAAGGAAATTTTTGGAGGTCTACACCCAGAAAGAAAGCCTACTTCCAGCACCTTTGACAACAAATACAAATACGGTGAAATGTTGGTAGAAAAGAACATTGTGGTCTATTCTACCTGCGAGCACCATCTTTTACCCATTGTTGGGCGTGCCCATGTCGCCTATATTTCCAACGGCACCGTCGTGGGTCTATCCAAAATGAACCGTATTGTGGATTACTACGCTAAACGCCCACAAGTGCAAGAAAGACTTAACATCCAAGTGGTGAAGGAATTACAAAAAGTATTGGGCACGGAAGACGTCGCATGTGTTATTGATGCTAAGCACCTTTGTGTGAATTCTCGTGGTATTCGCGATATCGAAAGTAGCACGGTTACCGCCGAATATGGTGGTAAGTTCAAAGAAGAATCCGTGCGACGAGAATTTTTGGATTACATCAACCTCGAAACTGAGTTTTAATTTTCATTTGACCTATGCAACTTTACGAACAGCATCCTCTTAAAATCCATAATTCATTAGGAGGGAAAAAGGAAAATTTCAAACCCTTAAAAGAAGGTTATGTGGGTATGTATGTGTGTGGGCCTACCGTATACAGTAATGTGCACCTAGGGAATTGCCGCACTTTCATGTCTTTTGATATGATGTTCCGGTATTTTAGACATCTGGGATATAAAGTGAGATACGTTCGCAACATTACCGATGTAGGACATCTCGAGAATGATTCGGATGATGGGGAAGATAAAATTGCCAAGAAAGCAAAATTGGAACAAATTGAACCGATGGAGGTAGTGCAACGCTATACAGTTGATTTTCACAACATCATCAAACAATTCAATTTATTACCTCCCAGCATAGAGCCGACCGCTACGGGACATATTGTGGAACAAATTGAAATCATCAAAGAAATTATAGAAAACGGGTACGCTTATGTCGTCAATGGTTCGGTTTACTTTGATGTTGTGACCTTCAATGAAAAATTTGATTACGGTAAACTCAGTGGGCGAAAATTAGAGGATATGATGGCCAATACGCGTCAGCTTACGGCTCAAAGTGAGAAAAGAAACCCGCAAGATTTTGCCCTTTGGAAAAAGGCCGAAGAGCAACATATCATGCGATGGCCCTCCCCTTGGGGAGATGGTTTTCCTGGGTGGCACATCGAGTGTACTGTAATGAGCACCAAATATTTGGGTAGAACATTTGATATTCATGGCGGCGGAATGGACCTTAAATTTCCGCACCACGAATGTGAAATCGCGCAAGCGGAAGCGAGCTATGGAAAAGCACCAGTAAACTATTGGATTCATACCAATATGTTGACCTTAAACGGGAAGAAAATGTCCAAATCCATTGGAAATAATGTCTTTCCCCATGAGATTTTTAGCGGTGACACAGAACTTTTAAGCAAAGCCTATGCGCCTGCTGTGGTGCGCTTCTTTATGATGCAAGCCCATTATTCCAGCATCTTAGACCTTAGTGATGATGCGCTACAAGCCTCAGAAAAAGGGTATCATCGACTCATGGATGCCATCAGCATCTTGGAAAAGCTGGAAACAGGTTCCAAATCTGATTTTGATGTACAAACTTGGAGGCAGAAATGTTACGATGCCATGAGCGATGATTTTAATACTCCGATTCTTATTGCACACTTATTTGATGCGGTTAAACACATTAACCAAATTAAAGAAGGCAATGAGATGATTACCGAAGTAGATTTGAACTTATTGTCTGATACCATCAAAGCCTTTGTTTACGATGTATTGGGTATTGCACCCGCATCTGAAGCACAAGGAGATTCAAATAATCTTGATGGGGTGTTGAATTTGCTCATTGACTTGCGAAACGAAGCGCGGGCGAACAAAGATTTCCAAACTTCCGATAAAATCCGGGATGAACTCGTTTCTCTAGGCATTCAACTCAAGGACGGTAAAGATGGAACCACTTTTAGTCTCAATTAAACCTGGAAGTTTTTCGTAATTTGATGACAACCGCATACCAATGACGCTGAAAAAGGTTCTTATTGCTCCTTTTATTTTTTTGGTTAGGGCGTATCAATTGCTGATTTCACCCTATACCCCCGCTACTTGCCGATACTCTCCCACCTGTTCGGCATACACTTTGGAAGCCTTGAAAAAGCATGGTCTTTTTAAAGGAGGTTGGCTCTCTATAAAGCGGATTTCGAGTTGTCACCCATGGGGCGGAAAAGGATACGACCCTGTGCCGTAACACTTATGAAAAAGGCAATTGAAAACCATTTCGAATAACATCTAATAAGTATCTTAGACCAAAATTTTTTACATGTACTTCTTGGGCTTTAACTGGAATCCGGATGACACCCTGTTGAAATTGGGCTTTATCCAAATCAAGTATTACAACATGCTATGGATTGCAGCATTTGTTTTAGGATGGTTCATCATGAAGCGAATCTTCTTGAATGAAAAGAAGTCCATGGAAAAACTGGATTCCCTTTTTATCTATACTGTGGTTTCCATCATGCTAGGGGCTCGTTTGGGTCATGTGTTTTTTTATGATTGGGACCACTACAAAGATCATTTAATAGAAATTCTGCTTCCCATTCAAGAAAACCCAAATGAATCAATGTTTGGTTTCATCAATGGTTATGAGTTCACAGGTTTCACAGGCTTGGCCAGTCACGGGGCAACTATAGCAGCCATTATTGGCGTTTGGTTGTATTGCCGAAAATGGAAAGACATTGGTATCCTTTGGCTTTTGGACCGTTTGGTAGTTCCCTCTGCGATAGGTGCTTGCTTTGTGCGTTTGGGTAATTTTTTCAATTCGGAAATCAACGGCGATAAAGTTGAAGGCTCTTTTCTTTTTGCCACCCGCTTTATACGGGATTCGGAAGATATGCCTGCCTACAAAGCCATGTCGTTGACCAATGAAACCACAGCTAGTGCTGCTTATAAGGCTATTGCGACCAAACCTGAATTCAGTTCTATTTTAGAGGCTATTCCATACCGCCACCCAGCGCAATTGTATGAAGCCTTCGGTTATGCTTTGCTCTTTGTTCTGCTGTATTTCTTATACTGGAAAACGGACAAAAAAGACAAAATAGGGTACCTCTTCGGTGTATTTATGGTGGGGCTTTGGACCATCCGATTCTTTGTCGAATTTGTGAAAAAGAGTCAAGGCGGTTTTGAAGAATCCTTAGGTTTACTTTCTACCGGACAGTGGTTGAGCATCCCCATGATTGGGATTGGCCTGTATTTCATGTTCAGACCTACAAAAACCAAAGCCAGTGCCTAGGTCCCGCAGAAATATTGGGTTGATTAGTACCGTTTTAGTCTATGTTCTTCTAATTACTTCATGTAAGACGGACGCTGAAAAGGCTATCAAGACAGAGACCATTGCGTTTACTAAAGAAGGACAACTTACCATATCAGAAGCCGAAAACGAAACAATCCTAACCCAACTAGACATCGAATTTGCCGAGAGCGAATATGAAATCCAGACCGGCTTGATGTATCGAAATACCATGAAAAAGAACCAAGGAATGTTGTTTGTATTCCCAGATAACGATGTGCGTTCTTTTTATATGAAAAACACCAATATTCCGCTCGACATAATCTACGTTAACTCAGAGTTTAAGATTGTCAGCTTTCAAAAAAACGCCAAACCCTTGGATGAAACTAGCCTAAATTCAAGACTTCCAGCAAAGTACGTCTTGGAAATCAATGCCGGACTATCCGATACTTGGGGACTATCCGAAGGGAATATTGTGGCTTTTACCCGTGACTAAATGGAAAATTACCTGCTCGAAGGTTACGAATCCGAAAACTTGGTGTATATCCGAGTAACTCCCGAACACTTTGAACAGTGGTTACCCTTTTACCATAATCCGAAATCTACTGAATTTTGGGAAGGACTTCCTACCGACCCCATTATCGCTTGCCAACAACAGTTCGGCCGTATTTTCGAACGCTATCAAGAAAAATCTGGTGGGATGAACGCCCTGCTTTTAAAGGATTCGAATACACTAATTGGTCTTTGCGGGCTTTTGGTGCAAACGGTAGATAGTATTCCGGAGCTGGAAATTGGGTATTCCATTCTTCCTGATTATTGGAGAAGAGGCTTTGCATTCGAAGCCGCCCAAAAATGCAAGCAAGTGGCCTTTGAAAACCAATGGGCTACTTCCTTGATTTCCATCATTCACATAGACAATCTCCCTTCTCGAAAGGTAGCCCTTAAAAACGGGATGGTTTTGGACAAAACCACAACCTACAAAGACAACCCAGTAGATATCTACCGGGTATCCAAAGAAGTTTGATTGGAATGGAGTCCACGCACTACGCCATATTAGCCAATAACGCCACGCATATGGAAGCGCTGGCCCAACGGATTTTAGAGGGTTCCTTTTCAGACATTTTGCCGCTGACGTCCAAAACAGGGTATATTTTTTCTGCAAAGGCCATCGAGCAATTTCTTTGGGAAGAAGCGCATCATGACATTTTGGATATCAAAACTCAATATGGGCAAACCCTTAGCTCTATGAGCAGCGGCGAGCGCAAAAGGGTGTTTTTATCGTATTTGCTTCAAAAAAAACCTGACTTTTTGATTCTGGTCAATCCTTTTGACCATATGGATATTGCCTATAGGGAGAAATTCACTTTGGCATTGTCTGAACTAGCGCAAAAAGCAACCTTAGTTCAAATTGCACAACGTCAGGATGATTTCTTACCCGCATTGACTCGCTTCGCCAGCGCAGTGAAAGATGAGCTATCACCATTTACTGACTTTTCTACATTCCAGAAAAACAAGGCTTCAGAAAACGACAAACTACAAATAGGTCTTCCAAAACCGATTCGACCAATGCCTTTCGAGGGAACAGAACTAGTGGTTTTCGATGGGGTATCCGTTTCCTATGGAGAAAAAAAGGTGTTGCAAGACATAAAATGGCACATCCTAAAGAAACAGTTTTGGCAATTAATGGGCCCTAATGGTAGCGGAAAAACCACCTTGCTCACCATGATAACGGGTGAAAATCCAAAGGGCTACGGTCAAAACTTTACCCTGTTCGGTGAGAAAAAAGGAAGCGGTGAAAGCGTTTGGGACCTCAAGAGTTTCATGGGATATTTTACTCCGGCTATGGTTGACCAATTCCGAGGGTACCATTCTGCCTTGCACATGATTCTTTCCGGACTTCATGATTCAGTAGGGTTGTACCAAACCCCATCAGATGCGGAAATACAATCAGCAGAAGCTTGGTTGACCGTCACTGGACTAGAGCAGCAACGAAAAACGTTTTTCAAAGATTTGGGCGAAGGTCAAAAAAGATTGGTGCTATTGGCAAGAGCCATGATAAAATCCCCAAGCCTGCTTATCCTAGATGAACCCACAGCTGGATTGGACGAAAATAGCACTGAGTTATTTATACATCTTGTCAACCGAATTGCTATCGAAAGTGATACCAGCATCGTATTTGTTTCCCATAAAACAGAAAAAGGCCTAAAACCCCAAAAGGTTTTTGAACTTACGCCTTCCACAAATGGCTCTATCGGCATGGTTCGAAAGCCCTAGCCCAACACCTCAAAACTTCTTATTTTCGGGTACTAAGCGCTCAAATTCACCGTTGGAATACTATGCGCAAACCCTTGAAAATCATCTTACTCCTAGTTTTGGTCATCCCATTGGGGTGCTCGGACAATTCAAGTCCCGAAGAGGAGTCACAAAATCCAGTTGCTCTTAGAGAGAATATCGTTAGCGCAAGTGTTGCTTTTGTTTATCAAGGAGAGGTTTTAACCAATTATTTGGCCAATCCCAAACGCGCTGCCGTCAGTGGTTATTTTTGGTTTGAAGAAGATTTGGGAGACGATGTTATTTTCGGTTTGGATATTGAATGGCTGGAAGGGGTTAACAATCCGGTGCATGTTTCAGAGGGAGATTGGATGGGTCTCGCAGGCGTCACTCGTAAAGGGATTCTTTGGTTTCCAATTGGTTCGCCGGTTAACCGGGATGGAATCCCAACCGACACGGATACTTGGGAAATCCGAGATTTAGGGTTCGATTTATCTCCAAATACGTGGTATCAGATGACGATTATCGTCGATTTTGAACTCCGCGAATTCGTTTCGGTCACGCTTGATGGGGCTAATTTGAACACCACCGTTGATATTTCAGGCTTTGCTTTGGAATACCCCAACTACGCCCCTTTTGATGAACCCTCGTTAACCTTCTACACTTTCGCTTTGCGTGGCAAAGAGTTCGCCCCTACCCCTTTGGACAATGCCGTTGTCTACTTTGATGACATCTCGGGAGCAGTCGAAATTGATGGTGAATGGACGACCGTTTTCGCTAATGGCTTTGAAAACCAATCCCAAATTGAGGATATTCCAGTCCAATTGCCTGTATCACCCATGGCTGATATTCAAGAGGATTTTTGGTATTTCGAAAACGAAAATGCCATTATCGATATCCAAGAACAAAACGTGTTAAACGGCAGCAAAGCCATACGCTGTAATGCCGACCTTACCCTTTAGCAAAAGCAAAAAGTTGAACTATCTTTAAGGAGCATAAACTCCTAACAAGCATGTTGAACGAACACTTGGATTTTTCCCAATCTGAATACAAAGCGCTATTGGACAAAAGCACCGAGATGGTTTTAAGGCAATTCCAAACAGTGCAAAACCAAAAAGGATATCATGACCATCCGCAAGCTGAAGTAGAACAGTGGTTTGACGAAAAAATCCCAGAATTGGGTATGGATGTACCCACTCTGCTTGATGAAGTAGAACAGAAAGTATTG
>CALBPG010000157.1 GCA_937899065.1 uncultured Allomuricauda sp. | reverse complement strand
ACCGAAGGAATCTTTTACTATGGGCAATGGACAATGAGCAATGAACAGTTCACAGTTATCAGTTATCAGTTATCAGTTATCAGAAGTCAGACTTTTGATGTTTAATGTTTGATGTGCAAGGTGAAAAGTAAAGGGTCGAGGGTTGAAGGTCGAAAATTAAATGTTTGGGATATTGCTAATTGTTAATTGGCTACTGGTTATTGGTTATTGGTTATTGGTTATTGGTTATTGGTTATTGGAAATTGAAATTTGAATCTGGAATATCCTAACTTTGAATTTGCTAAAATGAAAACCATGCTAGGACTAAAACTCCCTACCGACCCGCGATGGGTGAATATTGTTGAAAAGAACATCGAAGAGATTTTAACAGACCATGCTTACTGCGAGCAAAAGGCGGCAAGTACGGCGATTTCATTGATTATTGGTTTTCCGGAAAAGTCAGAGTTGGTCAAGGAAATGACTGCTCTGGCCCGAGAAGAGATGGGACATTTCAATATGGTGCATGATAAGATATTGAAGCGAGGTTGGGTGCTCGGCCGTGAGCGCAAGGATGAGTACGTTCTGGAATTAATGAAGTTCTTCCCAAAAGGGGGGAGTCGCGAGACGCATTTGGTTCACAAGCTCCTTTATGCAGCTTTGATTGAGGCGCGAAGTTGTGAACGTTTCCGTTTGCTTTCCGAAGAAATCAACGATACCGAACTAGCTGACTTTTACCAAAACCTAATGGTCAGCGAAGCCAATCACTATACCATGTTCTTGAAATTCGCAAGGAAGTACGGGAATCGCGAGAAGGTGGACCAAAAATGGCAGGACCTTCTGGAGTACGAAGCTACGCTAATGGAAAAACTGGGTAAGAAGGAAACCATGCACGGTTAGACCAAGCATTCTTTTCGGTTGGGTCCCTACTCCAATTTTCGTTGGTAGTAGTAATACAGTTCAAATTGTGACCGTAACTCCGCTTCGTTGATGCCCCGCTGGCGATAGGCATTATCTTGTTTTTCGGAGAAAATGCGTGCTTTAAGATTGTCTCTCCAAGAAATATCAAAGGTATCTAGCAATTCTTGTTTGATGTCCTCATCATAAATGGGACAGCCTACTTCAACCCTAAAATCCAAGTTGCGGGTCATCCAATCCGCAGAAGAGATATAGCAGTGTGGGTCACCGCCATTCCCAAAAATGAACAGGCGAGGGTGCTCCAAGAATTTATCAACCACACTGATGGCTTCAATATTCTCACTCATCCCCTCTACTCCAGGAATCAAACAGCAAACCCCTCGAATAATCAGCTGAACTTTTACACCTGCGCGACTCGCTTCATACAATTTGTCTACCATTTTATAGGAAGTCAAACTGTTCATTTTGATTTTGATATAGGCTTCCAAACCGGCTTCGGCATTACTGATTTCGTTTTCAATCAACTTATTGAAAGTGGACTTGGTATAGTGTGGCGAAACGACCAGGTGCTTGTATTTGCTCACCTTGTAGTTTGTTTCAAAGAACTCGAACACTTTGCCCATTTCCTTTAGGATGCCTTCATGGGCTGTAAAAAGGGTATAATCCGTATAAATTTTCGCGGTGGATTCATTAAAGTTTCCGGTGCTAATGAAACCATAGCGTTTGATGCCTTCGCGTTCTTCGCGTTCTACCAAACAAATTTTACTATGGACCTTTAAACCGGGCACCCCAAAAATCAAATCTACCCCCTCTTCCTTGAGCAAGTTGGCATATTCGATGTTTGCTTGCTCGTCAAAACGGGCTTGCAATTCGATTTGAACCGTTACTTTTTTCCCGTTTTTCACTGCATTTATTAAAGCAGAGGCAATTTGGCTATCATTCGCCAGACGGTAAATGGTTATTTTAATGGTTCGCACCAAAGGGTCCAAAGCAGCTTCCCTTAAAAACTTGGTCAAATACGCAAAGGTGTGGTACGGGGTGTAAATGAGATAGTCTTTCTGGGCAATTTTTTCTAGCAAACTCCCCTCCATGCTAAACCCTTTTACCGGAAGTGGTTCAATTTTTTGATACATCAAGTCAGTACGTCCCAAACTCGGAAAACCCATATAGTCCCGACGGTTGTGATAGCGTCCACCCGGAATGACACTATCCGTATCGATAATGTTCATTTTTTCCTTTAGGAACTGAAGCGTATCCTTATCGATGGTTTTATCGTAGACGAAACGAACCGGGTCACTTATTTTTCTTCCCTCAACACTAGATGAAATCTTTTCTATAAAACTTGTAGTGAGATCGTTATCGATATCCAATTCGGCGTCACGGGTAATCTTAATCATATGGGCCGAGATACTTTTGTACTCGAACATGGTGAAGATGCTATCCAGACACAGCCGAATCAAGTCGTCCAAAATGATGATGTAATTTTTATCTCCTTTTTTGGGAAGCACGATAAAGCGGTCAATTCCCCTGGGAATCTCAATCAAGGCATAGCGGTTCTTCCCGATGTCAATAGGAGTACCTTGGTCTTTTCGCATGACCATTTTGACGGCGAGATAGGCTGCTGTGTCCTTGAGCAATGGAAACTCCGTTAAGTCATTCAGGATGATGGTCATCAACTCTTGGTTGACCTTTTTGAAGAAGTATTCTCGAACGAACTCTTGCTGTTCATCATCGAGTTCATTTTCGGTAAGGATGAAGATGTTTTCCTCTTTTAGTTCATCTTCAATCTTATTTAATATTTCTTGACTTTTAGCCTGTTGTTGGATTACGATTTTGGTGATTTCCTCCAGCAAATCCTTAGCCTTCTCTCCACCTAATACGCTTTTTCCCTTTTTTCCGGCATCTACGATTCGCTTTACGGTTGCATAACGTACCTTAAAAAATTCGTCAAGATTGTTACTGAATATTCCCAAAAACCGAAGGCGGTCAATCAGCGGAACCCGCTTGTCGGCACTTTCCTGTAGTACCCGAGAATTAAAATGAAGCCAACTGATTTCGCGATTTACGTATTCATTTTTCACCTTGATCATTTGATTTTCAGTTGTTTTGGGAAAATAGTTCGTTTTGTGGTTCCTTTTTGTACCGCTGACCAAGATATTACATCAAATTGAAGGTGAACGCATCCTGCGGTCGGTACGTTGTCAATATAGGTATCTCCCCAGCGATTTGCAAGTTCGGTAAGGGCATGGTTGTGCCCAAAAACCATAACGCTTTGCAAAGAATTGTCCAGTCGCTTCACAAAGTATTCCACTTGGTCACCCGAAAAATCATAGAGGTCTTTATTGACCTGAAAATTGTTCAAATCAAATAGCAACTTTTCCATTACTATGATGCTGGTATGCAACGCACGGTTCGCCATACTGGAATACACCTTTTCCACGGAAATACCCAAGGAGTGCAGATGATTTCCCACCAAAATCGCATCACCAATGCCTCTTTCGTTCAACGGGCGGTTTCGGTCGGCAACGTTGTATTCCCAAGAGGATTTGCCGTGACGCATTAAAAAGAGATTTTTCATAATGTGGTTTAGGGAGCCAAACGCTCTATTTTCCAGTCTAAGTTGTCTTGTAATTCGTAACGAATACGGTCATGTAGTCGGTTGGGCCGTCCTTGCCAAAACTCAAGGCTTACGGGTCGTACGATATAACCGCCCCAATGTTGGGGCCTTGGGATGTCTTTTCCTTCAAACTCTTGCTCCAATGCGGCCAATTTTTCTTCCAATACTTCACGGGATGAGATGACTTCACTTTGGTCGGAAACTACAGCGCCCAAACGACTTCCTGCGGGTCTTGATTCAAAATAACCATCGGATAGGTTTTCTGCAATTTTTTCAGCGTTTCCCTTGATGATGATTTGACGTTCAAGATTCGGCCAAAAGAAGGACAAGCAAACATTACCGTTCGCTGCAATGGCTTTTCCTTTTTCGCTGAGATAGTTGGTATAAAAAATAAAGCCTTCGTGGGTATATTTTTTCATCAAAACGACGCGGTTCTTTGGAAAGCCATCCAAACCAATGGTGGATATGGTCATCGCGTTGGGTTCTTCCACGCCATCTGTTGCCTCTACCTCATAGAACCAGGTTTGAAACTGTTGCATGGGATTTGAATCAATAGTCTCCTCCAACAACTCCTTTTTATCATAGGATTTTCGGTAGGCACTCTGGTCCTTTTGCATGTTGTTTTCTTTAAATATCAAAGTTCAGCAAAAGAAGCCAGATTTAAAACAGAACTATCTTAGGTTTCTTTTAAAATTCAAAATGTTTGCCATCATCTGCAAGTGAAGTGGCTGCAAAGATTTCCTGGGCCTCCTCTTTAAAAAGATTGAGACTTTTGTAACGAGTAGAAAAGTGACCTAAGATCAGCTGCCCTACCCCGCCTTTTTGTGCGATAGTAGCGGCTTGTTTGGCTGTGGCATGTTTGGTTCGTTCACATAAATGCGCTTCAGATTCCAAAAACGTGGACTCGTGATACAGCACATCTACCCCTTTTATGATGGGTACAATTCTTTCCGAATATTTCGTGTCGCTACAAAACGCATAGCTTTTAGACAGCGGTGGGTCAAACGTCAAAGCCAAATTGGGCACTTCTTGGCCATCAGCCGTTACGCCATTTTTACCCGCCTTAATATTGTTGAACTGCGAGGCGTCAATACCATGAGATTTTGCGGCTTCAATATCCAGATTTCTAGGTAAAGGCTTTCCTTGAAACAAGAATCCATTGGTATACACCCGATGTACCAAAGGTATGGTTGACACTTGAACACGGTCATCTTCAAAAATCACTTCGGAATCGTTAGATTCCAACTCATGGAAAAGTAGAGGATAATTCGTCCAAGAATCTCCTAATTTCAATAAAAGGGTTACCGCCTCCTTGATGCCTTTTGGCCCATAAATATGCAATGGCTTTTCCCGTCCCAACAAACGAAAAGTAGATACCAGACCAGGCAAACCAAAAAAGTGGTCGCCGTGCAGATGCGAAATAAAAATGTGGTTGATGCGCGAAAACCGTACTTTGTTTTTTCGCAATTGCACCTGAGTGCCTTCACCACAATCAATCAAAAACAAATGGTTCCGGATTTCGAGTACCTGTGAAGTTGGATTGGTAAAAGCACGTGGCGTGGCGGAGTAGCACCCTAAAATGGTTAATTTCATGAAATCAAAAGGTTGGTTCCGCTATTGGCGGTGTTTAAGCAAAGGGTTCTTTTCATAAACCCAAATCCCTTTCAATTTCTTCCATCTCAATGATATCTTTGGCTTCCTGTACAGTTGGCGCCATGGAGAGCCCTTCAGGAACTTCGTCGTATTCTAGATTTTCAGAAACCACTACAAATGACTTTTTTGAGCTCTTATGTTCCTCGGAAGCTGACACTATAGTCGTTAACGCTTCCACTATTTCATCTTTAGAAGATGTCAACACAAGAATAGTATTGATTCCTTGAATATCCGTATGGTTCGCTTTTAATTCCTCCACTAAGACCGAAAGCTGAACGTCTCCTTGCGACACAATTACCAGATTGTCTGCTTTTTCAATAGTCATGCTTACTTGATTTTCGCCGCTAGCAGGTAGATAACGGCCATCCGGATAGCTACTCCATTTTCCACTTGGTCCAATATGATGGATTGTTCGGAATCGGCCACATCACTGGTGATTTCTACCCCCCGGTTTATAGGACCAGGGTGCATGATGACGATTTCTTTATCCAGCTCTTGCAAAATGTCTTTGTTGATTCCAAATTGCTGGGTGTATTCTCTTGTCGACGGGAAATAGCTAACATCCATACGTTCGTTCTGTACGCGAAGCATATTAGCGACATCACACCATTCCAAAGCTTGTTTCAAGTTAGTTTCAACTCCTACACCTAAACTCTCAATATACTTGGGTATCAAGGTTTTTGGGCCGCATACTTTTACATTGGCGCCCAGTAACTTCAAAGCGAAAATGTTGGACAAAGCCACTCGGGAATGCAGAATATCTCCCACAATCACAACGTTCTTCCCCCCTACTTCGCCATACTTTTCACGTATGGAGTAGGAATCCAACAAGGCTTGCGTAGGGTGTTCGTGTGCCCCGTCTCCCGCATTGATAATCGCTGCCGAAACGTGCTTGGACAGAAAGACTCCAGCACCGGGATTGGGATGCCGCATCACGACCATGTCCACTTTCATGGACAAAATATTGTTTACCGTGTCGATAAGAGTCTCCCCTTTTTTCACCGAGGATTGTCCTGCTGAAAAGTTTACCACATCAGCTGAGAGTCGTTTCTCGGCGAGCTCAAATGATAATTTGGTACGGGTACTGTATTCAAAGAAAATATTGGCAATAGTGGAATCTCGGAGCGTCGGCACCTTAGTGATAGAACGATTAATGACATCCTTATAATGGTCGGCGGTTTCAAAAATGAGATGGATATCCTTTTTGTTCAGATATTTGATTCCCAATAAGTGCTTTACGCTCAGTTCGCTCATTCTCGGTTATTTACTCACCAAATACACCACATCTTCGCCCTCATTTTCTGCCCACATTACTTTGACCCGTTCTTCGTTAATGGCATCTACTTGACGTCCGCGATAGTTGGGCTGAATGGGTAAATGACGGCTAAAACGTCTATCAATCAAGGTTAACAACTCCACATTTTTAGGCCTTCCAAAGGACTGTATGGCGGTTAACGCCGCACGAATACTTCTTCCGGTGTACAATACGTCATCAATGAAAACCACGCTTTTATCCTCGACCAAAAAATCGATTTTGGTTGTATTGGCTTGCAAGGGTTTTTCTCCTCTTCCGAAATCGTCTCGATAAAAGGTAATGTCCAAAAGCCCCATCGCGATATTTTTGACTTTGTATTCTTCTTTCAAAATCTTCAACAAGCGCTCCGCGAGAAATATGCCTCTTGGCTGCAGACCAATCAATACCGTTTCCGAAAAATCAAGATGGGTTTCCAGTAGCTGACAAGCCAATCGATGAAGTATGATATTGATTTCTTTTGAATTGAGAAGTACTCTCTGACTCATATGCTTTACTACTGCCTCTGGTGATGGCAAAAGTACATAAATCTTAAAAAAAGTCGGAAACAAAAAAAGCCCTTGCATTTGCAAGGGCTTTTCCATTTATAATCGAAAGATTACTTCTTCTTTGCGTCAGCCTCCATTTTTTCTTTCAAGGCTTGCAATTGTGCATTGGCATCACCAAGCGTTGGCGCGTCTTCTTGTGAGGAAGCCATTTTGCGTTTTGCAGAACGTACATTGCGCTCTTCTTGCTCTCTGAAGATGGCAGTGTGACTCGCTACAACTCGCTTGAAGTCTTTGTTGAACTCAATAATTTTGAATTCGACTTCTTCGCCTTTGGTGATTTTCTTACCGTCTTCCTTCTCCATGTGACGTGAAGGAATGAATGCTACGATATCATCATTGAATGCCACGGTAGCACCTTTGTCAACAATCTCGGAAACCGCTGCTTTGTGAACGCTGCCTTCAGCGAACTCAGTAGCATACTTGTCCCAAGGGTTTTCGGTAGTTTGTTTGTGGCCTAAGCTCAACTTACGACCATCAACATCCAATTCCAATACTTCAACTTCCAAGGTATCTCCAACGGTTACGAATTCAGATGGATGCTTGATTTTCTTCGTCCAAGAAAGGTCGGAGATGTAAATCAAACCATCGATTCCTTCTTCCATCTCTACGAACACACCAAAGTTGGTGAAGTTACGCACGATACCTTTGTGGCGTGAACCTACAGGGTATTTGCTGGTGATATCGGTCCATGGGTCTGGTGTAAGTTGCTTGATACCCAATGACATTTTGCGCTCTTCGCGGTCAAGGGTCAATACAACAGCATCTATTTCGTCACCCACTTTTACGAAGTCTTGAGCAGAACGCAAGTGCGTAGACCAAGACATTTCAGAAACGTGGATAAGTCCTTCAACCCCTTCAGCAACTTCAATAAAGGCACCGTAGTCAGCAATAACCACTACTTTACCTTTTACCTTGTCACCTACTTTGATTTCGTCACCCAAAGCATCCCATGGGTGTTTCTCCAATTGTTTCAATCCAAGTTGAATTCTTGACTTGTTGTCATCGAAATCAAGGATTACCACATTCAATTTCTGGTCAAGTTCAACAACCTCATTCGGGTGGTTGATTCTGCTCCAGGAAAGGTCAGTAATGTGGATAAGACCATCAACACCGCCCAAATCAATAAAGACACCATAAGAAGTAATGTTTTTCACAACACCTTCCAATACCTGTCCTTTTTCAAGTTGACCGATGATTTCTTTCTTCTGTTCTTCGATATCCGCCTCAATCAACGCTTTGTGTGATACCACTACGTTTTTGAATTCGTGATTGATTTTCACCACCTTGAATTCCATGGTTTTACCAACGTATTGGTCATAATCACGGATAGGCTTCACATCGATTTGAGAACCAGGTAAGAAAGCTTCGATACCGAAAACATCGACAATCATACCTCCTTTGGTTCTACATTTTACGAAACCAGTAACGATTTCTTCTTTATCATGAGCATCGTTTACACGATCCCAAGCCATGATGGTTCTTGCCTTTCTGTGAGAAAGTACCAATTGGCCTGTTTTGTCTTCTCTAATGTCGATAAGTACCTCAACCTTGTCGCCAACCTTAAGGTCAGGATTGTATCGGAACTCATTCAACGAGATTACCCCTTCAGACTTTGCGTTGATGTCGATGATGGCCTCACGGTCGGTCATGTGCACGACAGTACCTTGCACTACTTCTTCATCGGCAGTATCAACAAAGTTTTCTTCAACTAGGGCTTCAAATTCCTTTAATTTGGAATCTTCTACGCGTTCAATACCTTCTTCGTATTTGTCCCAGTCAAAATTTTCGAGATATTCTTTAGGGTCTTTTTGTACCGGAGCTTCTTGGGTTACTGCTACGGCTTCTGCTGTGGTTTCCTCAGCAGGAGTTGCTTTTTCTTCAGCCATGTGCTGATTTCATTTGTATTTCACGGAGTTGTAGGACTTAGCACCGTCCGCGAAAGCTATTAATTTTATTTTCTTTATCCTTTCCTGTCCTATTCAATTGCCAAAAAGGAGTGCAAAAATACAATTAAATTACTGATTAACAAAGCCTCTGGGTGCTAAGGATTTTTTACGGTCCATTTAATGGCAAAATGTGGTGGAATAGTTATCTTGAGAGTCTAATTATTAACTATAAATTACAAACATGAGTGCAAAAGCAAAATATCAAGCTGTTCTAGATTTAGGACAGGAATTGGGCATCAAAGATGGTGATGTCTCCGAAGAAGGAGGGGTTCTCAAAATCAAAGGAACTGCGGGTACACCCTATGTCAAAAATGCATTATGGGACAAAATCAAAGCGGTTGGAGGAGAAAGTCCAAGTGATATCAAGGCCAACATTTCCGTAGAAGATGATTCGGTTTACCACCGTCACACCGTTAAAAGCGGCGAATCGTTGAGTTTGATTGCAAAGCATTATTATGGTGATGCCATGAAATACCCCAAGATTTTTGATGCCAACACCAATATTTTAAGTAATCCAGATGTGATTCATCCAGACCAGGTTTTGGTGATTCCGAATCTATAGAAATCGAATTCATTCAAATAAAGGGCGCCTTCGGGCGCCTTTTTTGTTTAAAATTGCGATATTTAACCACTTCCCGATTACAACAGTCCTAATTTTCCCTTAAGGATTTTACGATTTTTTACAATGTTATATCACAACGATTCGTCCTTTGAGGAATTTGTTATTGTGGGGTCTAGTTTTTGTATTGTGAGCCATTTTGCCCAAAAAACACGCCCATCTATTATTTTGAATTATTCAAACCGTTGACTTTAATCCTTAGACCTTTAAACCTTAAACCCAAAACCCATAAATATGAAACAGTTTATCAAATTCACCTTGGTCATTTGCTGCATAAGCTTCATCGCCTGTAATTCCAAAAAAGAAAACAACACCGAAAACGAAACCCCAGCACCAACAGTAAAAACTGAAATTCCAATGCAAAACTTTGTAGCCCTTTTTGAAATCCCAGCCAACGACGTGGACCGCGCCATAGCATTTTATCAAGCGGTATTGGACATTCCTATTGAAAAAATGGAAATGCCCGGTATGGAAATGGGCGTCTTTCCGTATGAAAATCAAGCAGTTCACGGTGTGATTATGAAAGCAGAAGGTATGGTGCCATCCGCCAATGGGGTAACCGTTTACCTTAATGGCGGGGATGACTTACAGCCTATGTTGGATAGAATCGAGGCCAATGGAGGAGAAATCATTGTTCCTAAAACACCTCATGCAGACGAATCTGGGTTCTTCGCGCTGTTCTTGGATTCTGAAGGAAACCAACTTGGGTTGAATTCGCCGAATTAAGCTCAACTGCAAACTCAAACTCAAGTTTGAACCTAGCTTCTTTTAAGCCTTGATATTTTGGCATAGGAGACGTTTGTTTTCTAGGCAAGCATGGTATTGGTCAACTGAAATCAACAACTGATTTGTTGAAAAGGGTGACTGATGTATCCGGTCAAAGGAATTAGAGAAAAATATCGAATTTCGTCCCTGTTATTGCAATACGATTTGAAGAGAAATGGATTTTAGTAAAAAGAGGCTATTAAGAGAGGAGGTGGGCAAACAATATTTCAAATATTTGGAAAAAGGTGACACAGATTCAATTCTTGACTTATTTCAAGAGGAAGGGATGGTGCAATCTCCCATTTACGGGACGAAATCAGCGAAGGAGTTTTACCAGGAATTAGCAGAAGACACATCTAGTTCAAGCTTGAAGCTAAATACCATTTTTGAAAATACTTTTTCCAAACAGGTTGCCCTGTATTTTACTTACACATGGACCCTAAAAAACAATAATGCGGTCAATTTTGATGTAGTTGATATCATGGAGTTTGATGACAACAATAGAATCACCAAACTAACCATAATCTATGATGCGGAAATCGCAAGGAAGAGTGTATTAAGGCGTCATAAACAATAATTGGTGAACGAATAGCGCTGTTCAACCAACTTGTCTTATTTCATATGAGATTTGACCTATTAAAAATCATTCTCATATCTTCGAATTTAACATATCTAATCAAAATTTGAAAAGCAAAAGCAAAGTTCTCAATGGTATATCCATCACCCTACTTATCCTTTCAGTAGTGGCTATGGCATTAATCATTACCGACAACCCTTTAAGTTGGAAACTTTTTCCGGATGGCACAGCACTCCAGATGCCGCTTTTACTTCTGATTCCAGTAGTGCTTTCTATCCTATCCTTGAGGGTAAAAAAGAATGTTTGGACAAGAGTAATCCTTGTTATTTCAATATTGCTGTTCCTTATAACAGGACTTTTTGCGCTTTATATTATTGCTTTGGCGTCTGCCTTCTAACATTAAAAAGGATTGGTTCAGCCTGCTTTTTCAATCACCCGCTGTGAATAGTTAAAACACCGTTCGAATTGCTCTTCCAAGCACATATCACTATTATGAAAGTGAATCGCGTCTTTGGCTTTCTTTAAGGGAGACACACTACGGGTTGAGTCGATAAAATCCCGCTCTTGAACATTTTTGAGTACCTGTTCGTAAGTTACTTCATCCCCTCTGTCCAATAGTTCTTTGTATCGACGGTGCGCACGGGTTTCTGCGGAAGCTGTCATGAAGATTTTGAGTTCTGCTTCAGGGAATACTACGGTGCCGATATCGCGCCCATCCATAACCACCCCTTTGTCCAAACCAATTTGCTGTTGCATCTCAACCAGTTTTTCGCGGACCTCTCTTACCGCAGCCACAGGACTCACCCACTTTGAAACCTTCAAATTTCGAATTTTGGCTTCTACACTCTCACCATCCAAACAGATTTCAGCGATATCACTTTGGCCGTTCTTTTTAAAACTCAATTGGATTCTGGGTAGGGCTTCTATAAGTTTATCTATATCCAAACTTTCCTGAACGATTCCATTTTCTAGCACAAAAAGAGTAATAGCTCTGTACATCGCACCTGTATCCACATAAGTGTAATCCAAGGCTTTGGCCAAACGTTTCGCAATGGTACTTTTTCCTGTTGAGGAATGGCCATCAATAGCGACAATGATTTTTCCCATACCCCAAAAATAAGCAGAAGGGAAGGAAAGATATCAAAAGAAAATGCCTAAATCTCAAATACGGAGGTAGGTCACTTGGGGCATATCAAAAACTGTAACAATTACACCTTTGCCCCATCTTTTAGTCCAATCAACCGTATCAAAATGAAATACAAATACATTCTCCCCTTTCTTGTTTGTTTGGGATTACTACCCTCTCTAAAAGCTCAGAATATTCAACTTGACTCGCTCGAACCGTTCATCCAAAAACTGATGAAAGATTTTGAGGTAACAGGGCTTTCTCTAGGAATTGTAACGAATAACACCATCCTATACGCCAAAGGATTTGGCACTCGAAAAATCAACCAAAATCTACCCGTTAATGCCAATACTCTTTTCGGCATAGGTTCCATTTCCAAATCGTTTACAGCCTTGACACTTGGCATACTTGTAGATGAAGGTAAAATACATTGGGATGATAAAGTGAAAGACTATCTACCGTATTTCGAATTACAGGATACCTATGCTTCCGAAAATTTCACGATTCGCGATTTACTTACCCACCGCAGCGGTTTGAGGGAAATTGCAGGCGGCACATTATGGTATCACTCCAAATTATCACGTAAAGAAATCATAAAAGGGTTAAAATACTCGGAACCTGTATCCGGTTTTCGCGAAAAGCCCGCGTATCAAAACGTGATGTATTTGGTCGCTGCGGAAATTGTAAGCGAAGTAACTGGAATGCGTTGGGATGCATTTCTCAAACAACGGGTGTTCGATAAAATTGACATGAAAACCAGCACATCCGTCGCTTCAGTAAGAGAATCCAATGAGAACTTGGCTTTTCCACACGTTTGGGATGCGAACTTTAAAAAGACTTTGGTACAGCAAGAAAGTGGGGACAATCTAGCACCGGCTGGCATTATTTACTCTTCAGACTATGATATGATGAACTATATGCAGCTTTTGCTGAATGATGGCATCTATAAACGGGATACGCTGGTGAGCAAAAAGGTCATTGACGAAATCTTCAAGCCCCAAATTCTGTATCCGATTGAAGGGTCGCCTTTTGGTAATGAATTTACATCTTATGGTTTTGGTTGGTGGGTTACCCCAAGAAATAATGACAAGTTCATTGAACACAATGGCGGTATAGATGGCATGGCGGCCAAGCTTTTTATGCTAAAAGACATGAATATCGGTGTAATTATCCTTACGAATATCTCAAAGGAGCCTGCGTCGTATCTGCTTAAAGCCAAATTATTGGAGCAACTCTTTAACGATACATCATTGGACTTTTATGACATCGTCAAAGGGTATCGGGATAGAAGAGTCAACCGCAAACCAACGACAAAAAAAAGGGTTATGGATACTTCACCCTCTTTGCCACTTGATGATTTCGTAGGCGTCTACACGGACAAAATGTGCGGCGATATCCATGTTAAAATGCTAGACGAAAAGGAGCTAGAAATTTCCTTTTCCAATTCCTTCATCTTCAAAGGGAAATTGACGCACTGGCATTTTGATACCTTTCAAATTGAATGGGATGATATCAGAGTACCAAAAGGCTATGTCACTTTTGACTTTAACTCCAATCAAGAAATAACGGGAATGACCGTTGACCAACAAAATTTGTTGGATGTTGATTTTAGAGAGCTCGATATCAAGAAAAAATAACTGCCGAGTACTACCTTAAAACTCCTCCCTTAAAGCTTCTTCGAGTTCTTCACCTTCTTGTCCGTAATAGCCAGGTCAATTACTTGACTCATATCAGACACATAGTGGAAGGTCAACCCTTTGAGGTAATCTGCTTTGATTTCTTCGATGTCCCGTCGGTTCTCTTCACAAAGAATAATTTCCTTGATGCGAGCGCGTTTGGCTGCCAAAATCTTCTCTTTGATTCCGCCTACAGGAAGTACTTTTCCTCGCAGCGTAATTTCACCCGTCATCGCTAAGCTCTTTTTCACTTTGCGTTGCGTAAACAACGAAATCAAAGAAGTCAACATGGTTATCCCAGCACTAGGTCCATCTTTAGGGGTAGCACCTTCAGGTACGTGTATGTGAACGTTATATTTTTCAAATACGGCAGCATCAATACCATATTGCTCCGCGTTGGATTTGATGTATTCCATGGCTATGGTGGCCGATTCTTTCATCACATTTCCTAAGTTACCGGTGATGTTCAAAGCACCTTTGCCTTTCGATAAAATGGATTCAATTTACAATATATCACGCACTAGGCCGGTCCATTCCAAACCGTGAACGACTCCGGCTACATCGTTGTTTTCGTACTTATCGCGTTCCAAGCGTGCTGGACCTAAAACTTTCTCCACCGTCTCATTGGAGACTTTTATTTGATATTCCTCTTCAATCGCAATGGATTTGGCCGCATAGCGCACCATTTTAGCCAGTTGCTTTTCCAAACCACGTACGCCGGATTCTCGGGTATATCCCTCAACAATTTTTTCCAATTGTGGTTTGCCAATACGCAAATGCTTACTATTTAACCCATGCTCTTTTAGTTGTTTCGGAAGCAAGTGTTTTTTGGCGATTTCAACCTTTTCTTCAATGGTATAGCCTGAAACATTGATGACTTCCATTCTATCCCGTAGCGCAGGTTGAATGGGTCCCAAACTATTCGCCGTGGCAATGAACATAACCTTGGAAAGGTCGTAGCCCATCTCCAAGAAGTTATCGTAAAACTCACTGTTCTGCTCAGGGTCCAACACTTCCAACATCGCCGATGAAGGGTCTCCTTGATGGCTATTGGAGAGCTTGTCAATTTCATCCAAGATGAAAACAGGATTCGAAGTCCCCGCTTTTTTCAAACTTTGGATAATACGCCCTGGCATGGCGCCAATATAAGTTTTACGGTGCCCTCGAATCTCTGCTTCATCCCGTAATCCACCTAAGGAAATGCGAACATATTCTCGCCCCAAAGCCTCAGCTACAGATTTGCCCAAAGAGGTTTTACCGACCCCTGGAGGGCCATGCAAACACAAAATGGGGGATTTCATATCGTTACGCAACTTGAGAACTGCCAAATATTCAATGATTCGGCGTTTTACATCCTCTAATCCATAGTGGTCCGCATCCAAGATGCGTTGCGCTCTCTTAAGGTCAAAATTATCTTTTGAAAAATCGTTCCAAGGCAGGTCCAAAAACAAATCCAAATAATTTCGTTGGATGGAATACTCGGCCACCTGTGGGTTCATGCGCTGCATTTTGGACAATTCCTTCTCAAAATGCTCTTTCACCTTTTTATCCCACTTTTTCTTTTTGGCCTTTTGACGCATCTCATCCACTTCCTCTTCATACGAGATGCCACCCAATTCTTCTTGAATGGTTTTCATCTGCTGGTGCAGAAAGTACTCCCGCTGCTGTTGGTCCATATCGTTTCGGACCTTAGATTGGATATCATTCCGCAATTCCAACTTTTGAAGTTCTGTATTCATGAACTTCAAAGTCATCAAAGCCCTTTCTTTCAAGTTAGGCACTTCCAAAAGGGTTTGTTTCTCCGCCACCGAAAGATTTAGGTTGGAGGAAACAAAGTTTATTAAAAAGGAATTACTCTGGATGTTCCGAATGGCGAAGGTCGCTTCACTTGGAATGTTAGGATTATCCTTTATGATTTTAAAAGCCAATTCTTTAATGGATTCAATAATCGCATCAAACTCCACATTGCTTTTTTCAGGTCTTTCCTCAACCGCCTCACGAATGGTCGCCTTCATGTAGGGTTCTTCCGAAATAATCTCTTCGATTTCGAAGCGCTTTTTCCCTTGTATGATGACCGTAGTGTTTCCGTCAGGCATTTGTAAAACACGAAGAATGCGTGCTACGGTACCCAACCGATTGATGTCTTCCGCTTTGGGGTTTTCTACTTCTTCATCTTTCTGCGAAACAACCCCAATGGTTTTGGTGCCGTTATTGGCATCTTTAATCAAGGCAATGGACTTATCACGACCTGCGGTTATCGGAATCACCACTCCGGGGAACAATACCGTATTGCGAAGAGGCAATACAGGAATAGAGTCAGGTAGTTCTTCACGGTTCATTTCTTCCTCATCCTCGGGGGTGAGCAAGGGTATCAATTCTGCATCCTCATCTATCTCGTGGCCTGCCAAACTGCCAAATGTTGATATTTTAATCTCTCCCATAAATTCTTTTTAAGACATTTTGTCATTTTCGACAAAATCCCGCTTCGCTACCCCTCAATCTTTTTCCATAAGTTCAACGTTTTCAAGCCTTCTCACGACTCTGTAAGTAGCGGAACTACCCTATCTAGTCAATTGTCGTGCCATTGCAGAATAAAAAAAATCAAAAAAGTGTAACAATACATATCTTCCCTTATCATTAGAACAAACCAATTACTTTTTTGAGCCACCAAAATGAACATATTGATGTACTCCTTCAGGGCTGCCTAAAAGGAAAACAAAGCGCCCAAATGGAGATTTACAATCGCTATTATAAAGCGATGTACAACACTGCGTTGCGAATCGTAAAAAACAGTGCCGAGGCAGAAGATGTGATGCAGGAATCGTTTTTAAGTGCATTTACCAAGTTGCACACTTTCAAAGGGGAAGTTGCTTTTGGAGCTTGGTTGAAACGGATTGTAATCAACAACAGTATTTATCATTTTAAAAAACAACAAAAAAACAGATCTGTTGATTTGGAAGAAGTAATGTACAAGGTCGAAGATAATGATGAGGTTGCTTCAACGAATAATGGTTATACAGAACTAAAGGCTCAAAAAGTAATGGAGACCATGAAAAGTTTGAAAGACAATTACAGAGTTTCTTTGACCTTACATTTAGTAGAAGGGTACGATTACGAAGAAATCAGCGAAATCATGAACATTAGCTACGCGAATTGTAGAACCACAATTTCAAGAGCTAAAGAAAGTCTAAGAAAGAAATTGACCGTAAATGCATCGTTATGAAAAAGGATAACATCGACAAATTATTTGAGCGACTGCAAGATGAATTTGATTTTGAAGAGCCACAAATCGGACACGAGCAGCGCTTTTTGGAAAAGCTGAATCCGGCACAAGGCACCATTGCCATGCCCGTCAAGAAAAGACAATTATGGAAACCGCTGTCCATTGCCGCTTCGATAGCCTTGGTGTGTGTTTTGGGCCTAGGGTATTTCAATTCCACTCCTACTATAAAAGAGCAGGTTGTTGAAATTGCGCCCGAAGTGTCTGACACCGAGTTTTATTTTGTAAACCTCATCGAAGAACAGATACAGGAGTTAAAAGAGGCTAAATCACCTGAAAACGAAAAGTTGGTAGAAGATACCATGGTCCAACTCCAAAAGTTGGCCTCAGATTACCAAACGCTAGAACGCGAGCTGGTCAATGGAGGCGACAGTAAAATAATCATGAATGCCATGATCATAAATTTCCAAACCAGAATTGACTTGCTAAGGGAAGTCATGGACAATATTGAAAACATTAAAAACCTGAAAACGTACAATGATGAAAACATTACTATATAGAACCGTAATTATGGTGGCCATTATGGCACCCTTGGCCCTGATGGCCAATAGAGGGGGGCTAAATGGAAAATACACCAAAGAAAAGACCATAAAAAAAGAATTCAAGGTGAACTCCGACGCCCTCTTCAAAGTACGGAACAGCTACGGAAACCTAAACTTGACTTCTTGGAACGAAGACCGGATTGTTATCGAAGTCCGTATTAAAACCAATGGTAACAATGAGGAAAGAGTTATTGACCGTTTAAATGAAATTGATGTAGACTTTGAAAGTTCTGCCAGCATGGTTAGCGCCCGAACCCTATTTGGACAAAAAGACAACTGGGGATGGAAGTGGAACAAAAAGAAGAACGTTAACGTTCAGGTGAACTACACCATCAAGCTTCCCGTAAAAAACAGTATCAATCTCAGCAATGATTACGGCCATATTTATCTTGACCGAATCGATGGACATGCGAAGATAGCCTGCGATTATGGAAAAATTGAAGCAGGAGAATTACGCGGAAGAAACAACGAACTCCGTTTTGATTACACCTCTCGTTCAACTTTTGATTATATCAACAGTGGGCAAATCATTGCAGATTATTCAGGATTTACCATCGAAAAAGCAGGAAACCTAAGTTTGAGAACGGATTACACCAATGCGGTTATCAAAAACATGGAAAACCTAGATTATGCTAGTGACTACGGGTCTATTCAGGCCGAGAAATTGAAAAGCATCAGCGGAAACGGAAGTTATATCGGTATCAAACTGGGTGATGTGCACGGCGATGTGAAACTAACGTCTGACTATGGGTCCATAAAAATCAACAGAATGGCACCAGATGCTGGCGATGTGAACATCAGAACCGATTATACGGGCATCAAAATTGGATACGACCCCAATTACCACTTCGACTTTGAAATCACTACAGAGTACGCTGGCGTTAGCGGAAAAGATGATTGGGAAGTTCAGGTAAGCAAAGTACGTTCCTCAGAAAAGTATTATAATGGCTTTTATGGTGATGACAATTCCGGAAATGTAGTGTACATTAACAGCGAATACGGTGGTGTCACCTTTTTCAAAAACTAAATATCAAAATCAAAAAACAGTAACAATCATGAAAAAACTAATAACACTCAGTTTAGTACTTTCCCTATCGTTAAGTGCCTGCGCACAATGGGGTAAAAGAGTTAAAGGGAACGGGAATGTTGTCTCCATCGAACGAAACGTGGGCGACTATGACGCTATTGCCTTGGCAGGATGGTTCGATGTGGAACTTGTTGCGGGTAACGAGGGGGAGATTACCTTAAAAGGGGAATCCAACCTCTTGGAATACATTAAAACCGAAGTCAAAGATGGCAAACTGGTCATCAAAGTCGAAAAAGGAGTTAACCTTAAACCCTCAAACTGGAACTCTGGTATTTTTCTAAGTGTACCGGTAGAGTCCGTAAATTCCGTAACCCTTTCTGGTTCGGGAGATATCGTGGGGAAAACCATATTAAAAGCGAACAATTTCAAAACCAGAATTTCTGGTTCTGGTGATATCACTTTGGATATTGAAGCTCAGTCTGTTGAAGCCTCTCTTTCCGGTTCAGGTGACATTGATTTGGACGGAAAAGCGACGAATTTGGACATCAACGTTTCTGGTTCAGGCGATATAGACGCTTACGGGCTTAACGCCGACTATGTTACTGCGACCGTTTCCGGTTCTGCGGACGTGAACGTTACCGCCAATGAAAGCATCAACGCTAGAGTTTCTGGTTCGGGAGATATCAGCTATCGCGGGAATCCCAAAAAAATTGATACGAAAAGCTCAGGCTCTGGAGATATTTCTAGAGGATAAAACAAAACTAAATCCCATCAATCAAAACGGCGAAGCCCTTACTGAAAAGTAAGGGCTTTTCTTTTACGAGCCTTGGTCTATTTTCTTAGCCCGAAGCAATAGTATTATTCCGCCTAAAAAGAATATCCCCAGAAATATGGTGCTATTGCGCATGCTTCCCGTTAATTGTGCTACTACGCCATAGAAAAAAGTTCCTATAATGATTCCTATTTTTTCGGCTACATCGTAAAAACTAAAAAAAGAGGTGGTATCGGTAGTTTTGGGTAAAAACTTGGAATAGGTAGACCTTGAAAGTGCTTGAATTCCGCCCATAACAATTCCTACAAGTGCAGCTGCAATAAAAAAGTCAATATAGGTTTGTAAAGTGTATGCGTAAATGCATAGCAAAACCCAAACGACGTTAACTCCTATTAAAGTTTTTATGTTTCCAAATTTTTTTGACAAAGCAGCTGTTAGATAAGCCCCTCCAATCGCAATAAGCTGAATTATCAAAATACTTGCTATTAATCCAACTTGTCTAAATTCATCAGAACCCCAGTTAATCTCCTCTTCGCCAAAATAAGTAGCTATCAGCATAATGGTCTGTACTGCCATGCTATACACGAAAAAAGCACCCAAATATCTTTTAAGGCGAATCTCATCTCCCAATTGCTTCCAAACACTTTGGAGTTCCCTAAAGCCATTCAAGATTATATTGGTGCGTTCACCTTCTCGTTTATATCCTTTCGGTAAATATTTAAACGTATATTGGCTGAAAAGGGCCCACCAAATACCAACGGAAATAAAAGAATATTTCATTGCTTTGATTTCAGCAACCTCCCCTCCGGAATCCGTAATTCCAAAGACAGCAGGTTCCATGACCATGGCTAAATTGAAAACCAAAAGAATCACACTCCCGATATAACCTAACGAAAAACCTTTAGCACTAACCCTGTCCTGTTGTTCGTTGAAGGCAATATCCGGCAAGTAGGAGTTATTGATTGCGAAACTGACCCAAAAGCCTACCAATCCGAAGAAGTAGCAAATCAACCCAAAGTAGATATTCTCTAAAGAAAACCAATACAGACCGATACAGGATGCGGCTCCCAAATAGCAAAAAAACTTGAGGAATACCTTTTTGTTTCCCGTGTAGTCTGCTATACCAGAAACAAGTGGTGTAACAATGGCAATAAAAACAAAAGCTAACGAGGTTACATAGCTTATTAATGGGGCGCGGGCTATTTCACCTCCAAAAATGGTAACTTTTTCTATCTCTGCTGCTCTGAACAGCGCACCATAAAAAATTGGGAATACTGCAGATGAAATAACCAAACTATACACCGAGTTGGCCCAATCATAGAATGCCCAGGCATTCAATAGTTTTTTACTTCCTTTTAGCGCCAACGCCTCTGCCATGTAGCCAATTTAATAGAGTCTTTCCCATTTTAGGGAAGGTCTTAGAAGAAACCGATGTATCAAATATTCAAA
>CALBPG010000156.1 GCA_937899065.1 uncultured Allomuricauda sp. | reverse complement strand
CCCGACGCTTATGAAAGCGAAAATTGATGAATTTCAGAGTTGTGCAACAGCCACGAACCTGTTTTGGGAATCTACTTCTTCCGCCAAAAGAGGCCTATTAATTGGCGATTTTATAGCACCTTTATGTCATAAGAACGATTTTGTATGTTTTCGAAAACAAAAAAAGCTTGTGATTTTTAGCAGGTTTGCTTTTGAAATTATAGCCAAACAAGATGGTTGAATATCGATTCAGTAGATATGGAATGTACATCTATTTAGCCCTGAGCCCTCAATTGTGCGACATTTCATTAGAAGTTTTCATTTTGTCAATAGCATGGGCTATTCCAAGTACCAATTCCTGTGGTTGATACGGTTTGGGAATGTAACCATCCATGCCGGCATCATAGCATTTACTTATCTGTTCTTTTAAAAGACTGGCAGTCATAGCTACAATAGGCGTCCGTATATCTATATTTTTTGAAACTTCCAATTCTCTGATTGCTCGGGTAGCTTCATAGCCATTCATCTCGGGCATTTGCACATCCATCAAAATCATATCAAAAGCTTTTTCTTCAAAGGCCGATAGAGCCTCGACACCGTTTTTAACAATAGTAATGTCCACTTTGGGTATAAACCATTGTAGGTCATCTTGGACCACCATAATGTTAAACCTATTATCTTCCGCTAGAAGTATTTTTATCCCCTTCATTTCCTTGCCGATTGCCAAGAGTTCATTCTCAGTAAGTATTTGATTTGTTGTTGTTTTCTTATTCTTAGGGAGTTGCAAAGGCAATTGAAAGTGGAAGGAAGTTCCTTTTTCTTCTTCACTTTTTACCCAAATTTTCCCATTTTGCAGTTCAATAAGCTGTTTTGAAATGGCGAGCCCCAATCCAGTTCCACCAGTACTGCCTTTGGAAATATTATCCCCCTGTTTAAAGGATTCAAAAATAAGATTCTGTTGGGTTTCCGAAATTCCAAAACCGGTGTCCTTTACCTCAAATTGAATGAAATTGCCCGCTTGGTCTAACCTTATTTCAATACTCCCCTTTTCGGTGAATTTTAAGGCATTGTCCACTAGATTGACCAATATTTGTTGTAGTCGAGCGGTATCGCCCACTACTTGTTTTGGAAAATCTTTTGGAATAGTAGTTTTTAATAATAGTCCTTTTTCTTCAGCTTTGTACTGGAACAAATGGATGGTATTATGAACTATTTTTGGAACATCGATTACTTCTTTTACAATATCCAAGTTGCCAGATTCTACTTTAGAGAGATCTAAAACATCATTTAGCAGTACCAAGAGATTATCCGAACTTATTTTCATGGCATCCAAATATGGGCCTTGGGTTTTTAGATGTTTTTGTCGGCGCATAGTATTCAACATACCCGAAATGGCATGCATGGGGGTGCGTATCTCATGGCTCATATTCGCCAGAAACTGTTCTTTGTAACGTTCGGATTGTTCTGCCCTTTCTTTTTCTTGGGCAATGATTTTATTTTGTTTGCGGATGATTTTAAGACGAGTATAAATGAAAAAAAGCCCCGCTATCAAAAGAATTAACCCTCCAGATACAACCCATATGATTGACCTTTGATTGGAAAGTTGGTTATCTGACAGTACTTTTTGCTGACGGGCAAATTCTTGCTCTCGTTTCGTGTTCAACTTGCCGATTTGAAGCGCGTCGTCAAATGAACGTTGTTCTTGATGCAGCTCAAAGAATTTTTCAAAATGATAATAAGCTTTTTCAAAATCATCCCTTTCCTTGTAAGCCTTATGCAAGACCTCATGAGCATCTATTTCTTCCCGAAGCATACCAAACTTTAGCATAAGGTTCAATGCCTCATTTCCATGATAAATAACTAAATCTACATCTTTGGTAATTAAATAAGCTTTTGCGAGAAGCACGTGCTCGCTTGCAAGTTGCGAAGGAGTATTTGTATGGAAGCTAATAGCCTTTTTCGAATAAAAGATTGTTGAATCAAGTTCATTATTTCTAAAATAATGTTCTGCAATAAACCGATAGAGTTGATTGTAGTATTCTTCTTCTAAACAATAAAATCTATCGTCGCATCTAAAAGGGAGGCCTTCTTTCTCGCATTTCTTAAAGTATATTATAGCCTGATCATTAGCACCTATCAGAGAATACAATTCGCCTACTCCAGTACTTGCATCTCTATAAATATAAAAAATACTATCCCTTCGCGAATAGGTCACTGCCTTTTCTAAATACTCCAGACTTTCCTTGTACCGTTGTTGCTGTTTCAACAATTCACCCAAAGACGAATTTAGTCTTGCTTCAACTTGTCTAACTACTTCGAGATCTGGATTTTTTGTAACAAGCTCTTCTAAATGAACAGCCATTTCATAGGCACCTGAGTAATCGCCATAATCCCACATTCGATTATCAATAACCCTCGGTAGCAAAGTGATTTCCGTTACTATGTCGCCCACTTTCCTTGCACTGTCAATCTGCGCCTCCCATTTTTTCACTACTTTAAGTCTGGCTTCTCTGCCCATGGCAGCATTCAATTCTTGAGCTTTAGCTATGGATAGACTGAAAACAGTAAAAATTATAATCAGTAGCCAAGTTTTACTTATTCTTCTTGCCATTTTTTGAATTGATCTTGTTTTCTTCTGGAAATTGGAATCTCCGTCATATCAGAAAGGATTATTGAAGATCTTCTTACTGATACAATATGATTTTTGCTGACAATAAATGATTTATGGCATCGGAAAAAGCCTTTTTCCTCTAATAAATCTTCTAAACTCCTCAAAGTTTTCGAAACCAGTTCCTTTTTATCTTTAACCAAATTGATGTAGCTGTAATTCCGTTCCCCTTGAATACTGACGATGTCTTTTAGAGGGATATACAATTCGCCCTGTTGGGTTCTTAGAATCATGGTCTGGTCTTTGGCGTTTTGTGCCTTTAGATTATGTAACACCAAATTCGTGGAAGGCGATTCCGTTTCTTTATATCGTTTAACAGCATTTTTTAATTCCTCCAAATCAAAGGGTTTCAGTAAGTAATCCAGTGCATTGAACCGAATAGCTTTGATGGCATAATGCTTATAAGAGGTAATGAATATGATTTTAAATCCAATGGTATTTAGTTGGGACAACATTTCAAAACCTGTCATATCTGACATTTCCACATCCAAGAACACCAGGTCCGGATCTAGTGAAGCTATTTTAGCAAGCCCTTGTTTACCATCCATAGCCTTTCCGAGAACTTTTATCTCCGGAAAGTACTGTTGGAGTTTATCCATTAACAAATCCTGTATAAAAGGATCGTCATCAATAATTAGGCAACCTATGGTATTGCTTTTTGTAGATTGGTCATTCAAAATGTAAACGGATATATTCGGATACCTCAGATAAGGCACCCTGTAACCTAACAATAATCTCTTTAACAAGTTGCTCCAGTTCTAAAAGGGACATCGTTTCATATTCAAATTCCAGTCGCTGTATAGGAACCATAATATTTTGTATGCCGAAGAATTGCAACTGTGGGCTCATCTTATGGAGGATCTGTCGTATGCGCAAACGGTTTTGGTTGGTTAATGCCTTTTCCAACTCATGGGTCCGCTCAGGAATCAACTGCTCAAACTGAACTAGATATTTATGCATTCTAGTGGTATCGTCACGCGAAATGGCTTTTAGATTCTTCAGGTCAATATAGGTCATCTGTCCCTCTGTATTCATGGTTTCAGGCTCATAAAATCTTCAACTGAAACTAAAAGTAACCTATTTATTTATAGTCTTTTGGAAAAACAATCGAATGGTAAATCTAAAGGAAAGTAACCGTTTGATAATCCGTTCGATCAATCCCATTATCGTTGATAAAAATAACTTGGAATTCCTTATTTACAGCCCTTGCTTTGGGTGAAAAGAAAAATAATGCGAACCAAAAAATGTAAAATCATGAAAGCCAAGTTTTTTTTACTGTCAATGTTGACACTTTTTATTTTTAGTTGTACTGGTGACGATAACAGCTCGGAACCAAATCCAGCTCCAGAACCGGACCCCATGATGGAAGTAGAGCCGTTGACGGTCACCTCCGTCAATGGTTTTGTCAGCACCGGACCGGACACTTTCCAAGTAACTGATCTATTAGCCGCCCAGGGTACGAATGATGTACAATACTTCAGTCCTTTCTTTATTACATTTTCCAAAGCTATTGTTTTTGAGGGACAGAGCCTGATCGGTATTTTTAGATTGGAGGATGGAACCCCTGTAGCAGAAGTGGAAACGCTAATATCGAATGAATCAGGCGGCGAAATAACGATTGAAGTTGCTGAAGCGTTAAGAGGAGGTGTCGATTATCAGTTGGTGGTCAACGAGGGCTATGAAGCAACGGATGGCGGAATTCTGGAGGAAACCGTTATCGTCAATTTTACTACCCAAGGAATACAACCTGAGCCCTTAAGCGTTACCTCCGTTCAGGGTTTTATATTTAATAGTCAAGGGGGGATAGAGTTGGTCGATTTTGTTGCCAATAGCCCGATTACAGATTTATTTAAGGATTCACCAATCATCGTAGCATTTTCGGAATCGTTGGGAGGCGATTTTCCAACCGATTCGCAATTTTTATCCCTAAGCCGACTGGAGAATGGGACTCCTGTTGAGGAAATCCCATTTAACCTAACCAGTTTTATAGACTTTGAATTAACTATTGAACCCTCCGATTTTTTGCTTGCTGGGACTACGTACCGATTGGTGTTAAGTGAAGACTATCAAGCGGCTGATGGGGGGGTGCTGGGAGAAGACTTCTCGGTGGACTTTGCGGTTAGGATACCTGACCCTTTAACGGTTATGTCAATAATAGCGGATGGAAGTACTACAGATGGAAATGTGTCGATAGATATTTTGGCGAATCCCGATGCTATGGATGTTCCTGTAAATACTGCTTTAACAATTACATTTTCCCAAGCAGTATTGTCTGATTTGAATGATGCCGATTTTATAACATTAGTGGTAAGTGGCACATCAGAAAACGTCCCTTTTGAGTTGACAGAGGCCCTACAAAGTAGCTCCATCACGATTACCCCTGATGAAGCGTTACTCGAAAATACCACCTATGATCTTAAAGTTGCCCAAGGCACCATAGATGGGGTGGATGGCGTACTTGAAAACGAGATAATGGTTTCGTTTACAACGGAAAATTAAATTTGAATTAGTTGCTATTTTTTCGATAACCTCATTTGGTGAAATCAAATGGGGTTTTTATTTCAAAGATTGATCTGCTCCATTTTTTTCTTAGTCCTCTTTAATCGCAAATTCCCCCAATTCTAGTTATAGTAGTTGCTATTTTTAAGAGTACTATTAAAAGAACCGTTTTTGGGACTTATTCGTCAATTTAGATTTTTGTAAGTCATCCTTTCTGGATTAGAACCTTATTTCGAAATGTCCACAAACATTAGGTTTGCAAAAGTGTTTTAAAATTAGGTAACCGGATAGGTAACCTTTTGAAGGCTATTTCTATACAAAATCAACTAACTTTCATGGAGGCTTAAGAACAAAAAACTCTGATAATCAATTGTTTATCAGAGCTTAATATGTTAACAAAATGTTAGAAGTCGGGATGACTGGATTCGAACCAGCGACCACTCGCACCCCATGCGAGTACGCTACCAGACTGCGCCACATCCCGAAAATGGATTGCAAAAATATAAATTTCGGTGAATTATAATCACTTCGTTCAAGAAGAATTCTATGGAATTTTGGGATTATGTACCCGAAAGAAATTCCCTGATTTCCAAACTGAAGGCTTCTCTTGCTTCCGCAGAATCATACAAAGGGTTCAGCAAGAAATAACTCAGCGTTTGTTTGTGGCAAAACTCCTCCAAATTGGAACCGCCCCACAGATAATAACTCATCATTAGGGTATGATAATCAATTTTGTAGGGTTTTCTATTCTCGCCGTATGCGTTTAAGATAAGGTTGACTTTAAACAACGAATACTCAAGATTTGGAACATCTTCCTTCAAAAAAGAAGGAATGGGGGCAGCAAGTTTATTTTTCATCTAGGTTTTAAATCACTCAATATCAATAAAGAATACTGATTTATTGAGGTAATGCATCAAAAAAGCAGGGTAATTTCTTACAAAAACCCTGCTTTAAAGATAGTAAAAAACTTGTTTTTAGCGATACAATGTGAAATGCCCGACGTATTGTTGTTTTTCATTGTCGTTGACATTTACCACATACCAGTAGTCTCCAGTTGGTAATGGACTGCCTTCATAGGTTCCATCCCATTTGGTCACCTGATTGAGCTCTGCTACTACTCGTCCATAACGGTCATAAATCAACACGTCTATGTTCGGGAAGAACTCACGATTCTCTGGGTACCAGAAATCATTAAGGTTATCCCCATCTGGTGTAAAGAAAGGTGGGAATTCTGGCATCCCTTCAAAATCAAATGGCATTACCAAGTTTGCCACACAACCATTTTGGTCAATTACCATAATGGTAATATTAGCGTCTTGGTTGATATTGAAAACATTTACATCTCCAAACGATTCGCCTTGGAAGAAGAATTCATAGCCTCCAAAACCGCCTGTTGCGGTCGCAGTAATTTCGTTCGGTCCGGTTTTCGCCGCTTCTAGGACCAAGGGGTCGTACGCGTCAATTTCAAATTCAGTAAAGGTCACACATCCATTTTGATGATAGATATATACCGTATGTTCTCCTGGTTCTAAATCTCCAAAAGTTCTTTGCTCCGTGGCCATGGAAATGTCATCCACATCCAAAGCGAACAATAGCTGAGGGATTTGAGTGGTGTCTTCAATGGATATGGTCGTAGTACTATTTGGGAATATACCGTCACAACCATAAGTGATGATGGGTTCTGCCACGATATTAATTCCAATACCTATTTCGGCAATAACATTGGTTTGACAGCCATTGGCATCTCTTACAAAGATAACATAGGTTTCACCACCCATCAATCCGTCAAAGAAGAGACTATCGTTTTGTACGAAGTCAGCATCTTCGGCAGAATTCACACTGGTAAAATAAGGAGCAGTTCCTCCGGCTACAGAGAGCGTAAGGGTTCCGTCACCGTCACCCAAACAGATTTCTGGTGTGCTATCGGCAATACCTGCAACCAGCTCTTGTGGTTGGGTAATCTCAACCGTGCGGGTAATGGTGCAACCTAGGTCATCTTGAATGATAATATCGTAGGTTCTTGGCATCAAGTCCGTAAAGGTTTTACGATTTGGATTCAAAGGGTCATCACCTTCAAAGAACTCACTTAAAGTATCTGAAATGGAATACCTGATGTTACCTGTACCTCCACTGGCTTCAATAATGATTTGTCCGTTCATATCCCCATTACAAGCTACCGGCACTGCCTCTAGATATTCCAATACCAATGGTGGCTTCGGCTCGATAACTATGGGGTCCGAAATCGCTTCACATCCCCCACTCTGGGCATAAACGTAGTAGGTTCCTGGTCCTAAGTTTCTGAAAATACCTGAGCCTTGTGCTGCTCGTTCGGTATTTGCGGGAGTTGGACTCGGTGGCGTGTTCGAGTTCAAAAGCGTATATACGTAGCTACCGATACCTCCAAAAGCTTCGGAACGAATAATACCTGTTGCTTCGCCAGCACAATTAATGGTTGCATTGGCCAAGTCGAGCGCGATAACCAAAGGCGCCGCAGGGTCCAATGAAATTTGATTGGATAACTCAAATGGACATCCGTTGGAGTTTTGTACATCATACTGGAAAGGTCCTGGGTCAATCGTAATATCAGCAGAAATCTCCACGCTAGTCATTCCTGCTCCAAAAGGTGTAAATGGGTCGGCCGTTCCTGAACGACGATAGAAGTAGTCTACCCCAGCTTCAGGGTTGGTCACCCTAAGCTCCATACGGCCTAAATCCCCACAACCTGGAGGTTGCAACTCCACAAGTTCTGCAATTACGATTTCAGGGTCTTGTACGATGATAGGTACCGTAGTGAAGCTACAATTCCATCCGTCAAAAATAGTAATGGTGTACTCCCCTGCTGATAAATTCGCAAAGTCTGGAGTAGTCTGTAAACCACTATTGGTTCCGTCAGTAATACGGTTTAACTGATACAAATAGTTTCCTGCACCTTGGCCTCCAGCTACATTATAGGTTTCTATGATTCCGTCATTATCATTGTTACAACGCAATTGTTGTACGATACGAATGTCTGCGGATATTGGTGTGGGCAAAGGCAAGTTGACCGTTGTGGTCTCCTCACAGCCTCTGTCATCTCTAATATTAACGGTATACGTACCGGTATCCAAGTTCTGGAAAATAGGATTCGTGTTTGGATAGTCTACGAGTACCGTCGTACCATCTGGAGCAATT
>CALBPG010000155.1 GCA_937899065.1 uncultured Allomuricauda sp. | reverse complement strand
TAATATTCTTGTCACCCGGGGTGAAATGGAAACCCCTGAGCAAAAAATTCCCGATGGTCCAATGCCCGGTCCATGGGAAACTTGTATGACCATGGGCACCCAATGGCAGTATAAACCTACCAATGAAGCATATAAAGATGGTACCGTATTGATAGAAAAACTGATTGAGGTACGAGCCAAAGGTGGAAATCTTCTATTGAATGTGGGTCCAAAACCAAATGGTGAAATTCCAATTGAACAAGAAGAGCTTCTGCGTGAACTGTCCCTTTGGATGTTTGTTAACGAAGAGGGCATAAAAAATATAAGGCCACTTCCCACCCTTGTCAAAGATGGATATTTATGGTTTACCCAAAACGAAGATGAGAACGCTGTGTATGCATTTGTGACCAAGCAAAAGGATTGGTTTAAGGGAAGACGCCGAAATTTTCTAATAAAAAACTTGAAGGCAACACCAAATACTACGATTTCCGTGTTGGGGCAGAATGACCTGGTTGTTGAATATTGGCCTGAAAATATTCCCACATCAAGATTTATTCAACATGAAGAATTGTTGGAAATTTCAATAAGTAAAGCGCAAAGACTTTACAATGATAAAATTTGGCCCAATCCTATTGTGGTTAAATTGACCAACGTAGAATTCGCAGAATCAAAATAAGAAGTAACAGCTAATGTATTTCAAAGAAAAACTCCATCTATTATTCTTAATTGTACTGTTAAATGCAAGTGGATATGGTCAATCAGAAATCGCCCTGAACGACATTCAGGTTATTGGCAGTCACAATAGTTATAAAATTGCTATTGAAAAACCATTGTGGAACTACCTTTTTCAATTGGATTCGACAATGGCGAAGTCCTTACAGTATGACCATCCATCATTAACAGACCAATTGGATTTAGGTTTACGCAACTTAGAACTAGATATTTTTCATGATCCCATGGGGGGCAGATATGCCAAGCCAAAAGGCATTGCTATTGTAAAGCAAACTGGAGAAATCCCTTTACCCTTTGATATAAATGCTGAGTTGAAAGAACCTGGACTCAAAATGTTTCATATCCAAGATATCGATTTTAGGAGTCATCAATTATTATTTAAAAATGGGTTGCGCGAACTCAAAGAATGGTCCAATAAAAATCCAGACCACACGCCCATTTTCGTGCTGATCAATGCAAAAGATAGTAAGGTACCTGAAACTACCGACCCGTTACCGTTTACAAGAGCTGCCTTGGATAGTTTGGATTTAGAAATCATGAGTGTTCTATCTAAAGACAAACTCATTATCCCAGATATGGTACGGGGTGATTTTAATAGTTTGGAAGAAGCCATAACTACAGAAGGATGGCCGAATTTAGAAGACCTTAGAGGCAGGTTCATTTTTGTTCTTGATGAAAAAGAAAGAAAGATAAACGCCTACATCGATGGACATCCATCATTGAAAAATAGGGTGTTGTTTGTAAATATTCCTGAAGGAAACCCTGAAGCCGCCTTTCGCATAATCAATGACCCCATAAAGAACTTCAACCATATCAGAGCCTTGGTGTCAAAAGGTTATCTGGTTCGGACAAGGGCAGATGCTGGAACCTTTGATGCGCGAAGCAACGATTATACCCGATTTGAAAAAGCAAAAGCATGTGGAGCCCAGATAATTTCTACCGATTACTATGTTCCAACAACGCTATTTTCTTCAAACTTTCAGATAAATTTTGCCAAAGGCGTATATGAGCGAATTCGGAAGTAAAAATATTCTTGGCAGCTTTTTTCTTAGCCTTTTAGTCCTATTCTCATCCTGTAAGACGAAGGAAGGACAAAAACAGCAAGTGAAAATTGCTTTTTTGGCAGATATACACCTTCAGGATATCTGTACCGAATTCTCAGATACAGACTATAGAGGTGTTTTAAATTCCGAAACAGGTAAATATTACACCATTAGAACCATGGGAGCGCAACTACGCTCTACCCGCTTGTTCAATGAAAATTATTTTGCCTTTAGGGCCGCACTAGAAGATATAGTCAAAAGAAATATTAAGCTGGTTGTCCTTCCAGGTGATTTCACAGATGATGGGCAGCCAATGAATGTGAGAACCCTTAAAAAAATACTGAAGGCGTATTCAAAAAACCATGGGATTCAATTCTTAATGACCACGGGAAATCACGATCCTGTTAGTCCATTTACCCAGGAAGGAGGCAAAACAAATTTTCTTGGAGAGGATGGAAAGGAACAGCCTATTTTCAGTGACTCGAGCATGGTACAACCCTCAAATCCATATGCTTTGATGCCAATAATCACAAAAGACATCAAAGAATGGGGCTATCAAGAGATTACCGATGAATTGACTGATTTTGGCTTTTACCCAAAAAAAGAATTTTTCTATTGGGAAACTCCATATTCCACATATTCGTATGACAATTATACCCACAGAAAAGCGAGCGATGAGGCCGCATTAGCAAACAGAAGCTACCCTATTTCGAATACAAATGATCTTATTCCAGATGTAAGTTATTTGGTAGAACCTATTCAAGACACCTGGCTTTTGGCTATTGATGGCAATGTTTATGTGCCAAAAGAAAACACATCAAATGAGGCAAATACATATTCAGATTTTCGTGGGTCAAGTGTTGGTTACAATGAGGTCGTTGTACATAAAAAACATCTGGTTGATTGGGTAAAAAAAGTGTCCAAAGAAGCGAAACGTCGGGATAAAAATTTGATTGCTTTCAGCCATTACCCCATAGTAGAATTTAACGATGGGGCCTCTGAAGCCATAAAAAGTCTTTTTGGGTCAGATAAAATGCAGTCCCATAGGATTCCAAACAAAGAAGTATCAGAAATTTTTGCTGATGCAGGACTACAAATTCATTTTGGCGGGCATATGCACTTAAATGATACCGGGGTGCATACTTCTGCAAAAGGGAACACTCTATTTAACATACAGACACCCTCACTGGCCGCCTATCCTTCAGCTTACAAAATATTGACTTTAAATTCCAAACATAAATATCAAGTTGAAACTGTTTTATTACATGACGTACCCCAATTTAATTCGTTGTTTTCATTGTATTGTAAAGAACACCAACACTTGAGGGAAACACAGGATACATTGATTTGGAACAAGGATATCTTACGTTCAAAAAACTATAAAGACTTCACTAATTGGCATTTGAATGAGTTGATTCGGTTTCAATTTATTCCAGATGATTGGCCAGAGGAATTTGTGGAGAACTTCATAACGAAATCAGGAAAAGAATTACTCTCTGAGAGTACCGTGAATTCCACTAAACTTTTAACCCGATTAGATGCCATCAACGTCACTCTTTCGGATTTTGAGGAATGGAACGGTCTGGATATGATTCTTGATTTTTATAAAATGTACAAGGCAGACGAGCTTGCTTTTTCCGAAATAGGTGCTCATCAACTGAATCAATATGAATTGCTATGCAAGCAGTGGCAAAATTCAGAAGACGAAAACCTACGGTCCTGGTCAAGGATTTTTTACAGCTCGTTTAAGGGTGCCCCCTCCAATAATTTTACCATTGATTTGAAAACTGGAACCATAGAACGGTTGAGCACCGAAAAATCAGTTGTAAGTGATTGATAAATTGTAAATTACAGTATGCATTGGATGTTCCAATTTTGTGAAAAACCATACCGGAAGGAATTGATTCCAATACTATTCCTATGCTTTCTAGGTAATTCTCAGAATATCAAGTTTGAACATTACAATGATAATGATGGGTTGTCCCACAATTCTGTTCGCCATATCACGCAGGATAATAGTGGTCTCTTATGGTTAGGTACATTTTCAGGCCTTAATCGTTTTGATGGATATCAGTTTAAACCCTACCTGAGCAGTCTAACCAATACCTACGGGCTCAAGAATGATGATATTACAGCCTTGGAGTTCGATAGTGATTCGAATGAACTTTGGATTGGCACCAGAAACGGATTGACCTATTTGAATTTAGAACGCCATTCCTTTCGAACTTTTTTACCAGAGGTCAATAATCCAGGTAGTCTGGGCGATAGCGAAATACGTTCCGTGCTTGTGGATAGCAAAAAAAGAATATGGGTTGGTACAAAGACCCGAGGACTATATAGGTATTTGCGTAGTGAGGATGTTTTTGTAAAGATTGATATCGAAGGATTCAACTACGTAAAGGAAATTTTTGAAGATAGCGAAGGAAATATTTGGGTTGGTTCGTACGGAAAAAAATCTGTTGCGAAAATAGTATTGGACAATGACGGGAACAGTAGCCGTATATTCCAGTACACCTTATCACCATCTGATTTAGAAGAACAAAACCCCTATTTAAATTTTATCTACCAAGATCATAAATCCGATATTTTTATCGGAACACGAAATGGTCTTTTCAAACTGGACAAAGAGAAAAACGCCTTTAAAAATCTTTATATAGAAGATCGCGGAGTAAGAGAGCAATTGGGACCTCATTTCATTTCGGTGGCACGTTCCCCCGAGGGGCAATATTGGGTGGGTACGTTGGGTGGTCTTCTTACCTGTAACCAACTAGAGGATATAGCAGATGGAAACTACGATTGGCACTATACCATACTTTCAGACGATAGTTCCGTTGTAGATAACCTCGTTTATGCCCTTTATTTTGATACTTCTGGGGTATTGTGGATTGGCACCGAAGATGGACTTGATAAATATGACCCATACAAAAACCAGTTCAAACTTAACAAGAGCATCTCGTTGCACATTGATAATCAAGTTCCTCGAATACGCGGATTTTCAAAAACATATGACAATAAAGTAATTGTAGCTACTAGGCACAATGGTTTGTTCATCATCCATGAAGATGAATTCTTGCCACTTTTTGACAAAAAGTATGATATCGCCAGTATCTATTCTGAAGATGGCAAAGTTTTCTACTGTGGGCTTTGGGATGGTCGTATTTTGGTCTACGACTATACCAAAAATATTTGGAGAGATGTAGATTTGGGATTTCAAGGCTCATCGGTCCTCACATTTAGCAACTACAGTGATACTAGCATGATAGCCGGCTCTTTTGAAGGCGGGGCAGTGTTTTTTGATAAAAAAACATTAACTCCCATTCATGATAAGGGAAGATTGCTGCCTGGGCGGTCCATAAATAAAATCGTTGTTGAAAACAACAATAAAAAGATATGGTTCGCTACCGAGGATGGCGTAGCTAGCTTAGATCTAATAACGAATGACATTAAAAATTATAGAGCCTCTACTGATTATCCAAGTGGTCTGCCACATGATAACGTGAGCGATATCATCATTGACGCCCATAATAATTTATGGGCCGCAACAAGACTAGGTCTCAGTTATTACAATTCGAAAAAGGATGCTTTTGAAAGGTTTGATGGCCCTGTAGAACTATCTGGTAAATGGATAACCGATATGCTTATCGACGGCAACGGTATGATTTGGTTAAACATGAACAACAGTATTGCCAAATTGGATACAGAAAACAATGAGGTCAGTGTTTACAATACGAATAGTGGCAATCGATTAGACGTGTTCAGTTCAAGTGGATTTTATCACATAGCGGGCTCAAATATCTTCCTTGGGGGCAAGAATGGTGTCATTTATTTTTCACCCTACAGTTTAAAGGAAAACCAGTGGTCACCGAAACCTTTTATCACGGAGTTTAAAGTTCAAAATAAATTGGTCTATCCAGGGGTTAAAATCAATAAACAAAAGTTTGACATGCAAGACCTCAATTATGGAAAAAAGGTGGTCCTCAATTATAACAATCGTAATTTTTCACTACAGTTTTCCAACCCTTCTTTCTCCAATGAACGTTTGAACAAATATGAGTACATGCTAGAAGGTTTTGACAAGGATTGGATTACCGTCGGGAGCAATTCCAGAACCGTACAGTATACAAACCTCTATCCCGACAAGTATACCTTTAAGCTACGTTCCAGCAATAGCAATGGATATTGGAGTGATTTTGCTTCTTATGACATCACCATAAAATCACCATTTTGGCTAACTCCAGAAGCTTTGTTTATTACACTGGCTGTATTATTAATCAGTTTTTTCATTGTCCGAAGAGAATTAAAAAACAAATCCCGTCTGCGTCAAGCTTTGCTTTTTGAAAAAATAAAACAAGAGCGTATTGAAAAATTGAACAATGAAAAATTTCGATTTTTTACCAACATTTCACATGAACTTAGAACACCTTTGACTTTAATTTTAGGTCCAGCCAAAGACCTTGTTAAAAAATCGACCGAAATACAGAATCATTTTTTGGAGTCACGTTCCCAGCTTATACATCAAAATGCGAATCTATTGCTCAATCTCGTCAACCAAATACTAGACTTTAGAAAGGCACAAACTGGAGAGTTGAGCCTAAAAGTCGGTGAAATCGATATCTTACAGCAATGCCAGAATATTTTTGACTCCTTTAAAGACTGGGCCACTGGCAAGAACATATCCTTTAACTTTAATTGTGAGTATGAAACCATAACGGGCTGGATGGATAAGGATAAATTGGATAAAATACTATACAATCTTTTATCCAATGCTATAAAATTTACCAATAGCAATGGTAGCGTGGACCTTTTTGTAGGATTCACCAACGACTCAGAAAAACACCTGTTACTCGAAATCAGTGACGACGGTATTGGGATACCACAATCAGCCCAAAAAAACATCTTTTCTCGCTTTTACCAAGCAAGAAACGGTAAAGAAAGTACAACAGGCTCAGGTATAGGACTCTCACTGGTAAAGTCTCTTGTAGAAGTACATAAGGGAACCATAGTACTCCAAAGTGAACCAAACAAGGGGTCGATTTTTACGGTGAAGATACCGATAGGACGAAAGTACTTTGATGAAAATGAGATACGAAACGTATCAATAAAATCATCGGGTATAAAAGCATTGGGAAAAACCGCCCTTAAAAAGAGGATTGTACAATCAACCCATATCAAAGAAAAAATTCTAATCATAGAAGACAATATTGAATTGCGGAACTATGTTGAGGAATATCTTTCAGAGTACTACAAGGTATATTGTGCTGAGAATGGACAGGAAGGCCTGCTTATTTGTCGTAAAATATTGCCCATACTGTGTGTTGCGGACATTATGATGCCCGTTATGGATGGACTTCGATTCTGCGAAGAATTAAAAAAGGATGAGGCCATAAGCCATATTCCCGTTATTTTACTGACCGCACGGTCTGAAAATGAGGATAAAGTACAAGGATACAATGTGGGTGCCGATGACTATATGGTAAAACCTTTTGACCCAGCATTGCTAAAGACCAGAATCGTAAATATCATCAATTCACGGAAAGAACTGAAGGCTAAATTTTCAGGTGAAGTCGACAGTGAGATATCCCTTTTGACACACTCGCCCATCGACGAAGAATTCATGAAGAAAATAACTGAACTGATCGATAAAAAAATTGGTGAAGCCGATTTAACTACTTCCTTGTTGTGCCAAGAACTAAATATGAGCTCTTCCAAATTATATAGGAAAATTAAAGAGTTAACCGATTTGGCACCTAACGAATTCATTCGCACCATACGCTTAAAACAGGCAGCAGGTTTACTGAAAAGCAGGCGATACAACGTTTCTGAGGTCTCCGTTCTAGTGGGATTCAATGACCCTTTATATTTCAGTCGTTGCTTTAAGAAGCAATTTGGTTATCCGCCCAGCCAATTGATCAAAAAAAATATACAAGCGAAATCAATATAAATCAGTAGACTTGAAAGTATCCATATTTTTGAAATGATATTCCATGTTCTCTAGTTTCTGAAACAGTACTTTCGTTTTTCTACGTTAACCAAATACAGTGTCTATGAAACCATCTGAAAATAAAAATCTTCGACAGCCAATGAACGACGTGGATGATTGGGAAGATGATTTGTTACGACGCTACCCCGACCCTGACGAAACGGTAAAAGAGAAAGAAGACTTTAGAAATTATGTGGATTCTGAAAGGGTGGATGGCGTGCGTGAATTCTATCGGTTAAACCATACGTTTCAAACCTATGATTTCGTACAAAAAAAGGAAGCCGAATTTCTAAAATTTGATAAACGGACCATGACACTCTGGGAAGCTGTCGATTTCCTTAATACGCTTGTGGATGATAGCGACCCAGATATCGATTTAGATCAATTGCAGCATTTGCTGCAAACATCCGAGGCGATTCGTACCGATGGACATCCTGATTGGTTTGTATTGACCGGTTTCTTGCATGATGTGGGCAAAGTACTTTGCCTTTTTGGCGAACCGCAGTGGGCCGGTGTGGGCGATACTTTCCCCGTGGGATGTGCCTTTTCGGAGAAGATAGTGTACCCCGATTTTTTTGAGGAGAATCCAGATTCTAAAGACGAAAGATATACAAGTAAACTTGGGGTGTACAAGGAAAATTGTGGGTTGGACCAAGTAAAAATGAGTTGGGGGCATGATGAATATCTCTATCAAATTATGAAAGATTATTTGCCCGAGCCAGCGCTTTACATGATTCGCTACCATTCGTTCTATGCCCAGCACCGTGAGGGAGCATACAATCATTTAATGGACAAAAAAGATCATGAAATGTTCGAATGGGTCAAAAAATTCAATCCCTATGATTTATATTCAAAAGCACCCACGCCGCCAGATGCTAAAGCATTAAAGCCTTATTATGAAGATTTGGTTGCCAAATATTTACCAGCAACATTGAAGTTCTAATTAGGTAACTGCCATAATGATTTCCGCATATATTGGGTTTTTTGGATTTACGCTGTTCGTTATCGTCTACACGGTTTATAAACTTAGAAAAGATAACTTCAGCACAGCAAAAGGTTATTTTCTAGCTGGAAAAAGTCTAACAGGACCCATAATTGCAGGGTCAATGATCTTGACCAATATTTCTACCGAGCATTTAATAGGAATGAACGGGAGTTCCTATAAAAACGGGATTATAGTCATTGCATGGGAAGTTACTTCTGCGATTGCGCTTGTCATTGCTGCAATTTTCTTTTTGCCGCGGTTCATTCGGATGGGGCTGACCACTATCCCCGAGTTTTTGGAAAAACGTTTTGACGGATTAACCCGTTCTATCGTGGCTTTTTTATTAATGCTGTCCTTTGTGGTCACCTTGTTGCCTATTGTACTGTACTCAGGTGCCATCAATATTGAAAGTGTTTTCGATTTTTCTACACTTTTTAGTGTGCCTAAGAGTGTAGCTATGATTTATATGGTCTTGATAATCGGCGTGATAGGCTCCTTGTATGCCATTTTTGGCGGATTAAAAGCAGTGGCCTATTCGGATACTCTAAATGGAGTGGGGCTTATGTTAGGAGGCTTGTTGATACCTGGAATTGCATTGTATGAAATTGGTAGCGGTAATATACTTGAAGGACTCTCTACCGTATATGATTTTGCCCCGGATAAATTTGATATTATTGGAAAGCCTGATTCCGTTTTGCCCTTCTCGGTATTGTTTACGGGGTTGATGATCAATCAAATTTATTTTTGGGGAATGAATCAAGCTATCATTCAAAGGGCATTTGGCGCAAAGAACTTGATTGAAGCACAGAAAGGTCTTATTTACACAGGTGTTCTTAAACTCTTGGTTCCCCTGATTATTGTTTTGCCCGGCTTGATTGCCTTCTACTACTTTCAGGACTCATACTACGAAACACCAGATTTGATTTACCCCATGCTGGTGAAAAAAGTATTGCCAACGTATTTGTTTGGTTTTTTCGCAGCGGTTATTCTTGGTGCAGTCCTTAGTACATTCAATAGTGTATTGAATTCGGCAAGCACCGTATTCTGCTATGATATCTATAAAAAAACTATTGATAAAAACGTTTCGGATGCAAAACTGGTTCGCAATGGAAAATTGGTGTCGGTACTATTGGCCATCATATCAATAACTGTTGCCCCCCTAGTGGCTTATGCTCCTGATGGGCTTTATTTTCTTTTACAGGAATTAAATGGTATTTTCTTTATCCCTATTTCTTCGGTAATTATCGCCGGAATTTTTGTAAAACAAATCAATGCTATTGGTGCCAAAGCAGGACTTTTTTTTGGGTTCACCTTTTACATTCTAACCACATTTGTTTTTGATGTAAATATCCATTTTGTACATCTTTGGGGTATAGAGTTCGTATTAAATTTTATTATCATGTTTGTTGTTTCTAAAATGTATGGAGATACCGTTTACATAGAAAAAACGTACGAAGACACTTCAGACAAAAAATGGCCTTTGGTCAATATTATGGGCACTATACTTGTAGTGGCTACCGTTCTGATCTATGTTTTACTTTCATAAATATAGATAGCAAGTGAATCCATCTAAAAACAAGAGGATTTTAGAACGAGAGAGAGTTTTAACTACTGAAAACAATCTGATGATGGATACATTGACCACTCCTAAGGGAACCAAGTAAATTATATACTTTAAGAAAAATAATTAAAGTGATGAAAGTAAATTTAATTGGTTCTATATAACGAACGTGGCTGTTGCACAACTCTGAAATTCATCAATTTTCGCTTTCATAAGCGTCGGG
>CALBPG010000154.1 GCA_937899065.1 uncultured Allomuricauda sp. | reverse complement strand
AAATCTATTGATATCGCTTTCGAACTACCACATGCTTTTTTCATCTATGGCGACTGACGAAATGTATAATTTCTGGATGAAGAAAGTCTGGAATCCATGGATGCTTTTATCGCCGTTACAGGAAACTCCGAAACCAACATCATGTCTTGTTTGGTGGCCAAATCGAAAAGCATTAAAAAGACAATCGCTTTGGTGGAAAATATGGATTACTTCCAGCTTTCCCATTCCATTGGCGTAGATACCCTCATTAATAAAAAACTACTGGCTGCGAACAACATTTTCCGCTATATCCGTAGAGGAGAAGTACTGGCCGTAACGCGTTTGAACAATCTAAATGCGGAAATTTTGGAGTTTGAGGTCAAAGCGACTTCTCTAGTTAATGGCGAAATTATCCGTGAATTAGACTTTCCACGAGAAGCCAGTATTGGAGGGGTGATTCGAGATGGGAAAGGCATTATAGCGCTCGGGGATTTTAAAATTTTGGAAGGGGATAGAGTAGTGGTCTGCTGTTTGCCCAAAGCCATTCCAAGAATAGAAAAGCTCTTCCTGTAATGGGATTGAATTCAAGAATAATTATTCACATTATGGGACTATTGCTGTTGTGCAATGGTTCTTTTATGCTTTTAGCGGCCCTAGCGAGTGGCATCTATCAAGATGGCGCTACTTTGGATATTACCCTTGCCGCCATTGTGACCATGCTTTTTGGTGTAATGGCCATGTTCTACACGCGAGGGCATAAAAAGGAAGTCAAACGAAAGGAGGGGTATATCGTTGTGGCCTTTGGCTGGATTGTTATGTCCATTTCTGGTGCCTTACCCTATTTATTTTCCGGAGCAATTCCTACCGTAACCAACGCTTTTTTTGAAACGATTTCAGGATATACCACCACAGGAGCTTCCATTCTTGATGACATCGAGGCTTTGCCCAAGGGAATTTTACTTTGGCGTAGCCTAACCCATTGGATTGGCGGGATGGGAATTATCGTATTGGCTATTGCCATTCTACCACTACTGGGTATTGGAGGAATGCAGTTGTTTGCCGCGGAAGCACCTGGGCCTGGAGGAGATAAGTTACACCCCAGAATTACGGATACTGCAAAGCGTTTATGGTTAATTTACGTGGGATACACCCTTGCCGAAACCTTGTTGCTCAGCGTCGCGGGCATGTCCTTTTTTGATGCATTGAACCACAGTTTGGCAACGCTTTCTACTGGAGGGTTTTCCACTAAAAATTTGAGTTTGGCCTATTGGAACAATGAACCTATCATCCAATACATTGTGATGGTATTCATGTTTTTGGCGGGGTCTAATTTCGTATTGAGTTATTTCGCGTTTACAGGTAAAGTGCAACGCATTTTACGGGACGAAGAGTTTCGATATTATTTGGGGTTCATTTGTGCTTTTACCCTAGTCGCAGCTTTGGTGATTTATTTAAAGGCTGAGGTTCCTAGTTCTACATATCATCCAATGGTATGGGGCGCAGGCGAAAGTGCTTTTCGACACGCCTTGTTTCAAGTAATAGCTGTCGTGACCACTACAGGTTTTGTTACTGCGGATTTTACGGCTTGGACGCCTTTTCTCACCGTCTTCTTTTTTGGCTTGATGTTCTTGGGTGGTTCTGCAGGTTCAACTGCTGGGGGTATCAAGGTGATGCGCCATTTGTTGATTATCAAAAACGGATTATTGGAGTTCAAGCGAACGCTGCTTGCCAACGCGATTATTCCAGTTCGCTATAATGAAAAGACGGTTTCTGAACACATCGTTTACAACATCATTGGTTTTTTTGTATTATACATGTTGCTCTTTATCATTGGGTCTTTGGTACTAGGTTTCTTGGGAATGGATTTCGTTTCCGCTATAGGAGGTGCTGCCTCTTCTTTGGGTAACGTTGGTCCCGCGCTTGGTAGTTTAAATCCAGTAAGCAATTACAACAGCCTACCCAATGCTGGAAAGTGGTGGTGTGGGTTTTTAATGTTGTTGGGCCGATTGGAATTGTTTACCGTCTTAATCATTCTTACCCCATATTTCTGGAGGAAGCGATAAAAAAATCCCCTATCAACGAATAGAGGATTGAATATTGATTATTTAGAAAAGTTCTTTTACGAAAGTGCAGCTGAAATTCTCGAAATGGCTTCTTTCAGGGATTCTTCAGAAGCTGCATACGAAATGCGAATACAATCTGGATTCCCGAAGGCCTCTCCAGTTACGGTAGCTACATTGGCATGTTCCAAAAGGTAGAGTGCAAAGTCCGAAGCGTTGTTGATGGTCACGCCGCGAAACGTCTTTCCAAAAAAGGTGGATATATCTGGGAAGACGTAGAACGCGCCTTCAGGGACATTCAACTTAAACCCTTCAATCTCACCTAAAAGCTGCAAAACCAATTCCCGACGTTGTTGGAATTCGTCAATCATGTATTGGATTTTGCTCTTTGGTGCTTCCAAGGCGGCAATTACGGCGCGCTGTGCAATGGCATTGGCGCCACTGGTCACTTGACCTTGCAGTTTGGTACAGCCCTTCGCAATCCATTCTGGGGCCCCTATGTATCCGATTCGCCACCCCGTCATCGCAAAGGCTTTGGAAACCCCATTTACGGTAACGGTTCGGTCATACATGCCCTCAATGTTGGCAATACTTACATGACCACCAGCAAAGTTGATATGCTCGTAGATTTCATCAGAGACCACAATAATTTCTGGATGCTTTCTCAAGACACCTGCTAGTGATTCCAGCTCTTCAGCACTATACACCGAACCACTCGGGTTGCATGGTGAACTAAACCAAAGCATTTTGGTTTTGGGCGTAATGGCGGCTTCCAATTGCGCTGCCGTCATTTTGAAATCGGTTTCAATAGAGGTAGATACTTCAACCGGCACACCTTCCGCCAATTTTACGATATCGCTATAACTTACCCAATAGGGTGCAGGCAGAATCACTTCATCTCCAGGATTCAAAGCTACCATCGCCACATTAAAAAGGGACTGCTTGGCACCAGTAGACACTACGATTTGATTAGCTCCGTACGTTAGACCGTTATCGCGTTCAAACTTTAGACTAATCGCTTTCTTCAAATCGGCGTAACCATCTACGGGGGTATAACTACGGTAGTTTTGGTCAATCGCCTCTTTGGCAGCTTCTTTGATAAAATCAGGGATGTTGAAGTCGGGTTCTCCCAAGCTCAATCCGATGATATCCTTCCCTTCGTTTCGTAATTCTCTCGCTTTTGCGGCCATAGCCAATGTGGCCGAAGTGGACATATTGGTAATCCTATCGGACAAGTGAACGCTCATGAAATAGTGGTCTTTTATTGATACTGAAGCGCCGGGTTTTTACCGAGCTCCTTCAAATGTTTGAAGTGCGAAATTATAGCTTTTCTGGTAGTTTTATATTCATTGTAGGGCAAATTGAACTCCTTGGCCGTCTGTTTCACAATTTTCGAAATTTTTGTGTAGTGAACGTGGCTGATATTCGGAAAAATATGATGCTCTACTTGATGGTTCAATCCGCCAGTAAACCAATTCATGATTTTGTTTTTGGTGCCAAAATTCACTGTGGTAAATAGTTGGTGAATGGCCCAGGTATTCTTCATCGTTCCAGTGTCGTCAGGAAGCGGAGTTTCTGCGTCTTCAACAATATGTGCCAATTGGAAAATCACACTTAAAATCACGCCCGCTACGTAGTGCATGATGAAAAAGCCTAATAATATCTGCCACCAAGGAATGTTCACGAAAATCAAGGGAAGCACAATCCAAACGGTGATATATATGACTTTGGTGATCACCAAAGTACTCCAATTGATTACTGGATTAGGAAGTTTTCCATAGGCGAGTTTTCGCTTCATGTAACGGTACATTTGTTGAAAATCGGTAGTGATTGCCCAATTAAAAGTCAAAAGACCATACAAGAGAATGGAATAGAAATGCTGAAAACGATGATGCTTTTGCCACTCGGCATGTTTTGAAAAACGAAGGACTCTCCCCGCTTCCATATCTTCATCATGCTCGTGAATATTGGTGTACGTATGATGTAGCACATTATGTTGCACCTGCCAATTGTATACATTTCCGGCAAGGATGTAGATGGAACTCCCCATCAATTTATTAACCCATTTTTTATTGGAATAAGAACCGTGGTTTCCGTCGTGCATTACATTCATGCCGACACCTGCCATACCTACGCCCATGGTGATGGATAACAATAAATATCCCCAAAAAGGAAGATTTAAAGTAAGCATCAAAAAATAGGGGGTAAGAAAAACGGCAAACATTACCACCGTTTTGAGGTGGAGCTTCCAGTTTCCAGTTTTTTTAATATCGTTTTCGGCGAAGTATTGGTTGACTCTTTTGTTGAGGGTGCGAAAAAAGTTCGCAGAATCTTTTCGGGAGAATCGTACAATTTCCTTTTCCATGTACTGTTTTTTACAAAGGTAAGTAAATATGTTCCGGTATAATAAAAACGAACTAGCCTTTCCAAAAGTATTATTTTAGCCCACATTAACATTGTATTTATGATGGGTACAGAGTTGCAAATTGCTCACTTTACAGCGCTTACCGAAACGCTAAAACGCCATTTTGAAGCGTTAGAGTAGCTATATCAAGATAGGAAACAAAAAATCAATGTGGTCTCGCGAAAGGACATTGACGAGTTGTACCAACGCCATGTATTGCATTCTTTGGGCATTGCCAAAATACAATCGTTTTTACCAGGCACTTCGGTATTGGACGTTGGCACCGGAGGAGGGTTTCCAGGGATTCCATTGGCCATCTTATTTCCTGAAACGGAATTTACTTTGGTGGATGCCATCGGAAAAAAGATTAAAGTGGTCAACGAAGTGGTGGAAGGATTGGGGCTAACCAATGTCAAAGCCTTTCATTCTCGGGTGGAGGATTTGGACGGAGAGTTTGATTTTATTGTGAGTCGAGCCGTTGCAGCTATGCCCACCTTTGTGAGATGGACTAAAGGGAAAATCAAAAAGAAATCGCTGCATGAGCGTAGAAACGGAATTCTATATTTGAAGGGTGGGGATTTGACTGAGGAATTGGCCCCTTTTCAAACCGCAGAGATTTTTTCCTTGGAAGACTATTTTGATGCCCCTTTCTACGAAACGAAAAAGGTGGTGTATTTGCCACAAAAAAAATAAGGGGTGCTGTAACACCCCTTTTCTTTTCTATTGCTGTTGACTCCAAGGTGGAACCACTCCGTTCGAACGTGCATAGGCTATCAGCTGTCCTTTGTGCTCTCCGTTGTGTTCCATAATGACCAAAAGACCTGCCAATCTGCTCATTTTGGCGAAACCAAAATCAACCTCTTCGGATAATTTTGAAGATTCTACCATCTCAATTTTACCCAATACGAATTCGTTGGACTTCTTGAGAGCAGCAATCACATTATCTTTTCCAGTGATTTTTCCTAGGTTCATCATGTCAACGTCTTCTGGTGGTGCAAATCCCATTTTGGAAGCGATAAAATAGTTTCCTCCCGCAACGTGCAAGAGTGCCTCCCCTACAGAATTGACTCCTTCCATTGGACGCCAATCGTATTGTTCTTCAGAAAAGGCTTCAGCCAATTGCATGACCTGACCTTGGTTTTGACTTAGGATACCTTTTATGGTTTGTTGAACCATAGTGTCTTCTTGCGCAAAGGCAAGAAAGCATGGCAAAATGAATGCCAGCGTTAAAAGTTTTTTCATTGCGATACAGTGCTTAGGTTGTTCTTGCCCGGCTTTCGGACTCGACCTAAATATAGCAAATAATGGGGTCTTCTTGTGTATTTGTGTAAGGGATGTCAAGGTTACAGCTTTTTGAAAAGCTTTCCATTTTCGCTTCTTGCGTATCCTAAAATGTTTCCGTTGTCATTTCTTTTAAAGTATACAGGACTATTGGTTTCGTCCGAGAAAATATCCTTATTTTCATGATACAGCGGGTGTGCTATTCCTTCAAACATAGCATAAAGGGTTTTCGCTTCTGCATCAACAGTTACTTCAATTTGCATGCCCTCTCCGAATTCATACTTTCCCATATAAGCCTGTAATTCCTTGGTGGATATTTGGTTATCATAGGGGTTATCATCAGAAAGCACTAGACCATCGCCTATGTTCCAGTTGTCGTATTCCATATAATACGCTGTCCGTTTTGCAGCATTTAGGCCTTGTAACTTGGCAACCAAATGCAAGGCACCGTCAATTCCCGCGGAGATACCTGCCGTGGTGATAACTTTCCCATTATCGACAAATCGTACGTTTTTGCGAACGTCTATTTCGGGGTAGGAATCCTCCAAATTGTCCAACGCGTTGTGGAAAGTTGTTGCGGTTTTTCCATCCAGGATGTCTGCTTCAGCCAATATAAATGCTCCGGTGCATACCGAAAAGTGATACTGAATATCCTCTTGGCTTTTTACCCATTCGATAACCTTTGGATTGTTGGTGGCTTGATTGGAATTTCCGCCAAAAAAAGCCAAGATATCCGCTTTCGGCGCGTCCTCAATACTGTAATCTGGCACCACTTTGAGTATACCCTGTGAGGTAATGGGCGATTTGGTTGCCGAAACGGTGAAAACTTTGTAGCCTGCATATGAAAACACTTCCATGGGACCCGCAAAATCCAACACCTCCACGCCATCTTGTAAATAGAAAGCAATGGTTTTGGAGTCATTTTTTTTGACTAATACCATGTTGCAATGGCTACAAACGCCAGGATGGTTGTATTCTATCTCATCGCAGGCATTGTTGCAGGGCGGACAGGTATATTTTGACGCTTCTGGAACGATGTTGCTTTGTCCAATACTGGAATTGATAAGAAAAAAGCTGAGAAAAATTATGATTACTCTGTTCATTTTTTGATGGTTTTAATGCTACAAACATACCATCACTTTCCATTTGAATGAAGGACAATACAGCGCAGAATCAGGACAAGCTATAGAGAGAGTTCAGAGGGCAGGGCAGAGGTGTACTTCTTTAATAAGGAGCGCAATTGGTTAGTACTTTTCAATCCACAAGCAGCGGAAACGGCGTGCACTTTTTCACCCTTGGATAGTAGTTGAACCGCCTTTTCAACCCGGAGTTTTTCTAAATAATGGCCGATTGTTGTTCCTGTGGTTTTTTTGAAGAGCCGCGTCAGGTTTCGTGGGCTCATGTATACTTTTTCTGCCAAATCTTCGATGGCAATTTTGGTTTCCAAGTTTTGGGCCAGTATATCTTGGACTTGATGAATTCTTGTTTCAATATGGTTCCGGTACTGCAAAAAGACGCTCAGTTGTGGGTCCTTCGGAGAGCGTCTCAAATAAATGACTACTTCTTTAGCTACTTTGGCAGCGAATACCGACCCAAACAATTCTTCCAAAATGAATAGGGACAAATCAATGCCCGAAGCTACTCCGGCGCTGGAATACAAGTTCCCATCCTTTACCAACAAGCGGTCTGTGAGTAGTTCGGTTTTTGGGAAGCGTTTTTGAAAATCATCGAAGTACTTCCAATGGGTTGTGCACTCTTTTTCGTTCAATAATCCAGCAAAACCTAAAAGGTAGGCCCCGGTGCAGACAGAACAAATCTTAGCGTCTTGTTCATATTGTTGCTTTAGCCATTGGAAGAAAGTCCCATATTTCTTGATATAATCGGCTTCATAAAACAAATACGATTCTTGACCAGGAACAAAAAGGAAATCGCCCGGGCCCAATGAGAAATCAGCAAAATTCTTCAATTGGGCCACGGCCAATCACGCACTGGACATGAGTTGGGTGTTCCCATCCATGGCCAGATAAAATATTTCAATGTCAGCGCCGTACTCCCTAGCCTCATAAAAGAGATGAGCGGGTCCCGTAATATCCAGTAACTGGACTTCATCGGGAATGAGGAAGAAGGCGCGCATACTTGGTTATCCTAAAAAGGGATAGCGATAATCTTCAGGACCAACAAAGGTTTCCTTAATCAAACGTGGAGATACCCATCGTAAAAGGTTTTGTGCTGAACCTGCTTTGTCATTAGTTCCTGAAGCACGGGCCCCTCCAAAAGGTTGTTGGCCCACTACTGCTCCCGTAGGTTTGTCATTGATGTAGAAGTTCCCGGCCGCATTCCGTAACGCAGTGGTGGCTTCTTCAATAGCATAACGGTCTTGGCTTAGGACTGCGCCAGTCAAGGCATATTCCGAAGTGGAATCGACCAACTTCAAGGTTTCTTTCCAATCGGCATCATCATACACATATATGGTCACCACTGGACCGAACAGTTCCGTTTCCATGGTGGTGTATTTTGGGTCGGTGGTAAGTATAACCGTTGGCTCAATAAAATATCCGACAGATTTGTCGTAATTACCTCCTGCAATGATTTCAGATGCAGTGTCTGATTTCGCTTGGTCAATGTATTTCGCCAATTTGTCAAAAGAACCTTCATGAATCACTGCTGTGATGAAATTTGACATATCCTCAGGTGAACCGGGTTTGTTCATTGAATCCAAATCTTTTTTGACGTAATCAAGCACTTCATCCGAAATGGATTTAGGTAAGTAGACCCGAGAAGCGGCACTACACTTCTGACCTTGGAATTCAAAAGCACCCCTAGTGATTGCTGTGGCCACTACCTTTGGTTTAGCAGTTGGGTGTGCCAAGATGAAATCTTTCCCACCCGTTTCCCCAACAATTCGGGGATAGGTTTTATAGGTATGGATGTTTGTTCCGATTTGCTTCCATAATTCTTTGAACACGTGGGTGGAACCGGTAAAGTGCAATCCTGAAAAATCAGCATGTGAAAGCACGGTTTCCGTAACCATAACGGGGTCGCCCATCACCATGTTAATAACGCCGTCAGGAAGTCCTGCTTCTTTGAAAACATCCATAACGACTTTTGCTGAGAATACTTGGCTGTCACTGGGTTTCCAAAGCACCACGTTACCCATCATTGCAGCACTGGCAGGAAGGTTACCCGCAATGGCGGTGAAATTGAATGGAGTAATGGCGTAGACGAAACCTTCTAATGGCCGATATTCCACTCGGTTCCAGATACCTTCAGAAGATTCTGGTTGTTCCGCATAAATTTGCGACATGTATTCCACATTGAAGCGCAAGAAATCAATCAATTCACAGGCCGCATCAATCTCCGCTTGGTGAATGGTCTTGGATTGTGCCATCATCGTGGCTGCGTTGATTTTAGCTCGGTATGGACCCGCTATCAAGTCCGCTGCTTTTAAAAAGATGGCGGCACGTTGTTCCCAGTTAAGGGTTTCCCATTTTGTTTTGGCCTCCAAACCCGAGGCTATGGCTTGCTCAACATGTTTTTTTTGTGCCAAATGGTACTGTCCCACAATGTGTTGATGTTCGTGTGGAGGTGACATATCACGCGTATCGTCTGTATGGACTTCTTCGCTGCCAATGTAGAGCGGCACGGTTACTTTTCCGTTATAATATGACTGGTATTGTTGCAGTACTGTTTCACGTTCCGGAGACCCTGGCGCATAGCTTTTTACTGGCTCATTTATAGCGGTTGGAACTTGAAAGAAACCTTTTCCCATTTTAGCGATTTTAGTTGTTTAGATTATCGCCAAAAGTAGTAAAAGGAGTGCGGTCTTTAAAATGAATCGGACTTAGTTTATTGCGAAAGGTGCAGCGAATTTGAAGGTAGGTATTTCAACATCAAAATCTTCGGCATTGGCCAAATTCACCATTTGGTAATAGCCTTTCATGGCTCCCATGGGAGAAGTCAACAGACATCCTGAACTATACGTATGGGACTTCCCTGGCTTGAGTACTGGTTTTTTGCCGATAACGCCTTCGCCATCTACCATTTCCATTTCCTTCAAGGCATCGTAAATGTCCCAGTGACGTGCAGTGAGTTGTACGGTATGCTTACTTTGGTTTTCAATGGTAACCGTATACCCAAAGGCGTAGTGTACCTTGTAATTTTTGAAGAAGGTTCCTTCAAAAGTAGTTTGTACCGAAACTTTGATTCCTTTGGTAATTTGAGTGAACATACGGCTAGTAGGTAAAAGCACTTCCCGCAAACATCAATATCACCGTGAAAAAAGCCAAAAAGGCGAATATTGTGTTGAGAAAAATGTATTTCAAAATGGTTTTAAATCTTCCTTGCCCGTAAAATTTTCGCATTGCCTTGTACAGGTAAATTCCGAAAATCAATAAAAACCAAAAGGAACTTTGCGTTCCAATCAAAGTGTCTATCAACAAGCTAAGAAGCAGCAAGATAAACAATAAGGATTGGTTGTGGAAGCTAAAGATGAGATGATCGGTGTAGGTGTAATTTTTTCTGATATACACCAACCAAATGAATCCGGTAAAGACAGGAAGAAAGAAGAAAATCACAAAAGGGACTTTGGCAATAGTGGTATTTAAATAGCTCCCGGGCCTCGATAAAGCACGCAAAACACTATCACCAATATTAAAGGTAGCACGGTTCATCCTTGTGGAGGGTAGTTTGTGGCGCTCAACTGCATCTTCGTATGCCATAACGGAATCTTTTCGGATTAAAACGATAAAGAAGTCCACTTTTTTGAGGATTTTGGAAAAGCCCGAAGAACCACTTTCGATGGAATCCAAAAAGCTTTTTGGATTGCTGAGGATTAATGAGTCCCTGGAGGCTTTTAAACTTCCAAGGCTATTGGTTTTTAGGGTGTCCGGGATTTTCAGACCTTCCAGAAACTTGGGATTGACGTTCCGCAAGGAATCCAAACCTTTTAACGGGATTGCCTCTTGATTACCTATATCAAGAGTATCCGAATCCTCTAAATTCAAATCAAAATCGAATACTCGGGAATTATCTATTTTTTTATCCAAATCGGCATATTTCCTGTCGAGTTTTAAAAAGGAACTGTTGTAGTTGAACAGTAGAAAATAGAGAAAAGCCAAACTCAACAAAAACCGGATTGGGTTGGTATACGACATGCGTTTGCCCGCAATGTAATCTTTGGTAATGGTGCCCGGTTTTATGAGCAGGGAATAAAGAGTTTTGAGTAGCTTGGAGTCGTAATTGATGAGGTTGTGAAAGAACTCATCAAAAAAATCTTTTAACACCAACTTTTTGGTGCTGTTCGCTTGTCCGCAGTTCGGGCAGAACTTATCGCTCATATCGAGTGGATGCCCGCAATTAAGGCATTCAGTTCCCCGATACTTTAGGGCGTATCTTCCCTTTGAATATATGGTTGTTGCCATTTTTTTCTTGTTTAGGAACTTTAGGTGCCAATGGTTCCCTATTTAGAAATGGGTGGTTCCAATGTTTTTCTGTTTAG
>CALBPG010000153.1 GCA_937899065.1 uncultured Allomuricauda sp. | reverse complement strand
ACGATTATGGGATATGCAGGAATAGTGCCAGGAGATAACGTCCAGCTCAATAGTGACGACTACTTTCATTACAATAGTATTTTCCAAGTGCAAGGCTATTTGGGAACCATAGGATGCGGCCAAAGCCAGGCCATAACGAATACACCTCCTGTAGTAGTCCCTTCTGACAATTTCAACATTCCTATTGGAACTGCCTTTTTCTTGGAAGGTTCTGCTTCTGATAGTGATGCTGGCGATGTGTTGACCTATACTTGGGAATCCATAAATGATGGAGTGGTCACCAGTAGTACATTTGGTCCTGAACAAGCCTTGGGCTCAAATTTTAGGTCCTTGCCACCTACAACAGAACCGATTCGCTATTTTCCAAGGTTAAGCCGTGTTTTGGACGGTAATTTAGAACAGGAAAATCCTATCACCAACGGCGCTTGGGAAACCATTTCCAATGTAAGACGCGATTTACGCTTTGCGCTAACCGTGCGAGACAACGCTCTGGGAGGGGGACAAGTGGTAGCGGATTTAGTAGACGTAAGCGTCTTTGAAAGTGCCGGTCCTTTTACTGTGCTATCGCAAGGTAGTGGTGAAGATTATGCGGCTGGATCGGTTCAAGATGTGCTTTGGGATGTGGCGAATACGAACGCAGCACCTATCAACACCGAAAATGTTGATATCCTTTTGAGCATCGATGGCGGTAACACTTTTTCCATCGTTTTGGCTGAGGATACCCCAAACGATGGAGAAGAGCGCATTCAGCTGCCCAACGATTTGACCACTGAAGCTAGAATTATGGTACGCGCAGAAGGAAATGTATTCTACGCGGTAAATGCGGATAATTTCACCATTTCTGCGGCGAATGTGGCTCTTAATGTAAATGACTTGTCATTTACGGCCTGCCCTCCGGCAGATATCGATGTCCCTTTTACCTATGAAACCTTTTCTGGGTTTAGCGAAACTTCCACTTTTTCTATTGTAGGTCCTGCAAACCTTAACGGGGTCTTTGTTCCGGCAACGGCATCAGCAAATGATACTCCGGTAACCTTAACGCTATCGAATACGGCTAATGTGACTCCAGGAGAATATGAGGTTATCGTACGTGCGACCTCTGCTTCCCAAACTACTGAAATTACCATTGATGTTGTTATTCATGATGGTACTTTCCCCGCGGTGGTATTGACTGAACCGTTGAATGCTGCTACGGAGGTGAGTTTGGCACCCACCCTGAAATGGGATGCGAATCCAATTTATGAGCAATATGAAGTCGAAATCGCTACCGATGTTGGCTTCACCAATGTGGTTGATTCCGCAACCCTTTTTGCTACTGAATATGTTGTACAAGATTTGATTTCACAAACCGAATATTTTTGGAGGGTGAGACCCATCAATGCGTGTGGAACAGGAACTTTTGGAACCCCCTTTAGTTTCACTACTGAAATTATAGATTGTAAAAGTTTTGAAACATTAAACGTGCCGCAGACTATTGCGATTACGGGCAACGTGCTTATCACGGCAGAAATTCAGGTGCTTGATGACATTCCCATTGCAGATTTGGATGTGGACTTGGTCGTGGAGCATACTTTCGTTTCAGATTTGAGCATTGATTTGATTTCGCCTTCCGGAACCCGCATAAATCTCATCAACGGTCTTTGTGGCGATTTGCAGGATATTGAAGCCCGATTTGATGATGAAGGCTCCGAGCTGCAATGTGATGGAAGCGGGACGGCGATTACAGGGCCTACGCGTCCTTTAGGAAAACTAAGCAGTTTTGATGGTGAATCTTCATTTGGTGTTTGGAGGTTGGAAGTATTCGACAGTCAACCCGGTGATGGGGGTTCGCTGGTCAATTTTGGATTGAGCTTTTGCGCACAAGGTGAGTTTAGGCCTGATGCTGATGAGGATGGTGTATTCGATGATGGAGATGACCTTTGCTTGGGAACACCTCCAGATACCGAAGTGGACGCTACGGGATGTCCAGTATTCAGGTTGCCAGCAGATAATTTCCTAATTGAAATTCAAAGTGAATCCTGTAGGTCAAGCAATAATGGCACTATTACGGTCACTGCGGTGGATACGAACTTGACGTACACCGCTACTTTAACAAGTTCAGGTGGTGAGTTAACCCAAGATTTTACAGATGAGCTGGTTTTCTCTGACCTTTCTGCGGAAACCTATACGCTTTGTTTTACGGCTACAGATGGTACCAATATTTACCAAGAAGTTTGTTTCAATGCGGAACTGGTTGAACCCGAGCCGTTGTCCGTACTAACTTCCTTACAGGGTGGGGTATTGACCTTGGAACTCCAAGGTTCGGAGTTGTACAATATTGAGCTGAATGGATGGGTATCACAAACCAGGGAATCGAAAGTGGATTTAAACCTTACAGGAGGTCGAAATACCGTTCGCGTATTTACCAATCTTCCATGTCAGGGTGAATTCTCTGAACAATTGATGATTCCGTTCAATGGTACGCTTTATCCGAATCCGACAACTGACGCTACGCGAATATGGCTGGAAGAGATTCCGACAAACCTTTCTGTTTCCGTATTTGATTTAAGTGGAGCAGGAGTTGATTTTCCCAATCCAATCGTTGAAGGAAATGAATTGGTGTTGGATGTATCCGGCCTGTCCACAGGAACTTATGTGGTGAAAGTGACGGGAAGCAACTTGGACAAAGTTTTCAAAATTCTTAAGAAATGAAGTACGCTAAAATCTACATATTGTTTTTGGGATTGATGGTCATGTCGTGTGGAGGAGATAGTAGTGACGGTCCACCTCCAGCTCCAGGGACGGTGACTTTGGTTTTTCCTGACCAAAACTCGGAGTGCACCACGGGTACGGTAATCAGTGACAGCCAAAGCGAAGTCACTTTTGAATGGCAATCTGCAAGCAATGCAGAAGGCTATATTTTGATTGTAACAAATTTGAATACCAATACAAGACAGACCTTGCCAACACAGGCTACCTCTGGGACTTTGGCAATTGATAGGGGCACTCCTTTTTCGTGGATTGTCACCGCAACCAACTCTCAGTCAAGTGACGTTTCTACTAGTGAATCATGGTTGTTTTACAACGAAGGTTCGCAAACCACTTATGCGCCCTTTCCTGCTCAATTAGTAGAACCGGTCTCAGGATCTACTGTAATTCGAACGGATACAGGACAGGTAAGACTTATTTGGCAAGGAGCAGATGTTGAAAACGATATTGCTTCGTATGATATTCAATTGTCCACTACGAACCCTCCAACCGACAATGTGGGAACACAAAGCAATTTGATTTCAGACCTTTTTGTAGAGGTAGATGCTGATACGGTATATTATTGGCGGGTTATCACCACTGACGCAGAAGGGAATAGTTCTACTTCTTCGGTCTTTGAGTTTAAAGCACTGTAATTAGGTGCCGTTGAACTGGTTCATGGTGTTTTTAGCACCGGCGAATACAAAAGATAACACCAGATTTTTAGATTGCTCCAAGCGTTCTGGTAATAGGGATTGCTCCTCAGAATTCCATTGTCCAAGGACATAATCAATCTGGCGGCCCTTACCAAATTCGGCACCGACGCCAAAACGAAACCTTGGATAAGAAGTAGTTCCCAGCAGCGTTTGGATGTTTTTAAGCCCATTGTGTCCACCATCACTTCCTTTTCCTTTTAGCCGTAGCGTACCAAAAGGGATATTGATGTCATCGGTAATAATAAGCACATTTTCGAGCGGAACCTTTTCTTTATCCATCCAATACTTTACGGCTTTACCACTAAGATTCATATAGGTGGAAGGCTTCAAAAACAGAATGCTTCTTCCCTTGTATTTGAATGTGGCAATATCTCCTAACTTCTCCGTAGAAAATGAAAAGGATTCTTTGGAGGCCATGAAATCCAATATGTTGAATCCAATATTATGCCGGGTATTTTCATATTCCGTTCCAATATTGCCAAGTCCTACAACCAAGTATTTTTTCATTACATCCTGTTCAAACAAAAGTGGTTTTTCTTCAAACCACGCTTTGATTCGTCTCCACATGGGAATTTGTTTGCTACAAAAATAAAAAGCATCCCGCCAATGAAACCATTAGGGGATGCTTTGTGCGTTCTATTTGAAAAGTTATTCTGCTGCGGCAGCTTCTGGTGCAGCTTCACCACCACCTTCTGCAGTTGTTTCCTCTTCTTCTTCCTCTTCATCGTCAGCAACTGAAGTTCTAGAGGCTTTCACCTGTACAACGGCAGTGCTTTCTGGGTGAAGAATGTTGTAATCATCATTCAACAAGGTTTCTACCGCGATGGTGCCACCTATTCTTAGTTTGGAAATATCCACGGTAATTTCGTCAGGCAATAAATCCGGTAATGCCTTAACGGATAACTTACGCTTTCTAAACAACAAGCGCCCACCATTTCGTACCCCTGGAGAGTTTCCTTCCAAACGAACGGGAATGTTCATGGTTACAGGCTTGTCTTTGAAAAGCTGGTAAAAATCAATGTGCAAGATTTTATCCGTTACCGGGTGAAATTGAATGTCTTGCAAAACTGCTTCCAATTTTTCTCCACTTTCCAATTCAATTACCGCGGTATGGGCATTGGGAGTGTACACTAAGTTTTTGAACGCTAGTTCATCAGCTGAAAAGTGTATTGGTTTTTCCCCTCCGTACAGCACGCAAGGGACCTTTCCAGCATTACGTAAGGCTTTGGTCGAAACCTTGCCCACGCTTTCTCTTTGGGATCCTTTGATTGTAATTGACTTCATAACTTCTGTTATCTATAAACTATTTAATTGTATTTGTATACTGTTTCGATGGCTCCGGAGCAATTCCAGTGCGTAGTCGAAGGCTACATTAAAAATTTTGAAGATATCGAGGTGTTGTGGTGAACTCGATGCATCACATCTGAAAAAAGTTCTGCACAACTCAATACCTTTACCTTCGGGTGTAAATTTTTCACGGGAATCGAATCCGTGATAATCAATTCCGAAAGTTGTGAGTTTTCTATTTTGTCGAAAGCGTCTCCGGATAAAAGCCCATGCGTGGTGATGGCCCGAACACTAAGAGCGCCCCTTTCTATAACAAAATCGGCAGCTTTGGTTAACGTGCCGGCGGTATCGACCATATCATCTACCAACACTACATTTTTACCCGTTACATCCCCAATCAGTTCCATATGGGAAATCACATTGGCTTTGGCGCGCTGCTTGTAACAAATGACCACATCGCTTTCCAATGCTTTGGAATAGGCATATGCTCGTTTAGACCCCCCCATATCAGGTGAGGCAATACACAAGTTATCCAGATTGAGACTTTTCAAATAGGGCAAAAATAAGGTCGAAGCAAAAAGATGATCTACCGGTTTTTCGAAAAAGCCCTGAATTTGGTCTGCATGCAAATCCATGGTAATAATGCGAGTGGCTCCAGCCGTTTCCAACATTTTGGCGATTAGTTTAGCTGCAATAGGAACTCTGGGCTTATCTTTTCTATCCTGTCTGGCCCAACCAAAGTAAGGCATCACAGCTGTGATATGGCGGGCAGAAGCACGTTTTGCAGCATCCAACATCAAGAGCATTTCCATTAAATGTTCCGGTCCCGGATGTGTAGAACCAATAATAAAGATGCGCGCACCTCGAATGGATTCTTCAAAAGAAGGTTGAAATTCACCGTCGCTGTATCTACTAAAATGAACCTTGCCTATGTCCGCACCATAATACTCGGCAATAGCTTTACCCAAGACTTGGCTTTGCGTACAGGCAAAAATTTTTGGTTCTGGAACTTGATACGGCACTACAAACGTTTGTTAATAAGGATTTTGAATCGCTTTTTCAAAAGAGGTGCAAATTTAAAAATTTATTCCGCTTACTAAAGGATAAATATGAAAATTTAGTTTTGAGTATAGGAACATTTTTTTAGCTTTGCAGTCCCATTAAAAAAATGGACGTTTTGCCTTGGTGGCGGAATTGGTAGACGCGCTGGATTCAAAATCCAGTTCTTTCGGGAGTGTGGGTTCGATTCCCACCCAAGGTACAAAAGCCAGAACAGTTTGTTCTGGCTTTTTTTATGCCTAGAACTTTCCTATAGCAATATGCAATCAATCAATGATTTGTACTCAATTTCTTCCAACTATTTCTTTGGGTTCATGTGACTTTTTAAGCAAAAGGGGTTCCAATATTGAAAGGGTACTTATTACAAAATCAGAAAATTCTGATTAAATAAATGCTAATATTGTTAAAATTTTAGAGTGCTACTCATCGATTTATCGACGATTCACCACAAACGATCGATGAAATACAACATTTTTTCCATTCGTCGATCATTCAAGAATATGTTTGAATATTCTTACATTTAAGATAACCTCATTTTGTTGATTATGAACCTCTTATTAACCAACCTCAAAAAAAGGCTTCTTTTTGTCGCTATAATTCTATTGTTTTTAGGTACACAAATGGGTTTCGGACAAAACTGTTCCGTAAACGCCGGTGTTCCAGAAACAATTTGCGAAAACACAGTGGGGTTCAGTTTGTCAGGCTCCGCTGCTGGATTAATTCAGAGCGGACCTATATGGTCGCAGGTAGGTGGCCCATCAGTGCTAATCAACGATCCTTCCGACGTTAATACTTCGGTAACCGGTTTTGTAGGTGGAAATGATTACACCTTTAGACTAAGCGCTGTCTGTACAGATGGTTCTACGCAGTTTCAAGATGTGGTGATAACCGTTCAACCTATTACAATTGCAGATGCAGGCGACAATATAGCCTCTTGCCCTGATAGTTCGGGGACTTTGGTAACGAATGCCAACGCCCCAGCCAATCCTGGCGAAGTAGGGACTTGGAGTATTGTGGGTTCCAACAATGCTGGTGTAACTATATTGGACGATAGTTCACCAACTACAGGTTTAAATCTTGCTGATACCAGCGCGGGAACCACCACCTTACAATGGACCATTCGAGGACCGGATTATCTACCGGGTGTTTTTTGTGAGTCTACTGCTACCATTACAGTAACCAATACGGGAGGGGTGGCTGTAGTTGATGCCGGCGCGAACCAAACCTTGAATAACTGCTATACCGTTTCACAATCGACCAACCTTAACGGAACCTTTGGTGGAAATGGCATTAATGGTCAAATCGGTACCTGGTCTTTTGTATCAGGGCCCAATACACCAACCATATCAAATGTCAACAGCAGAAATACAGGAGTTTCCAACCTTATTGAAGGAGCATATGAGTTCAGATGGTCTGTTTCTGGCCCCTGTGCTAATGGAGAAGATACAGTTACGATAACGGTTCAAGAAGCGACGCAAGATATTTCCACTGCATCGGTTCAAGAAGATAACATCCGTTTTTGTGATGCCTCGATTACCACTACAACATTGGTGGGGTCACAACCACAATTCGCAGGCGAAACCGTACAATGGAATCAAACGGAAGGTCCAGCCGCCACCATTTTGAATCCAACTAGTAGCACAACCCAAATCTCCGGTTTGGACGGAAGCAGTACGTATCGTTTTACCTATACGATAACCAACGGCACAACAGGCTGTGATGATACTGCAGAGGTGGTGATTCGCTATTCTACCAATCCGATTACGATGGTGGCCAATGGCGGAAATGATTTACTCGCGGCTTGCGGCGCTACGAGTGTTGACATTCCTTTTGCAACTACGGGTAACGGAAGCAATACCTTCAGCATCATCAGTGGACCAACAGGTTCAACACTAATTGACCCTAATACCTTCAGCAACACCGGAAGCTCTCCCTTAAACATCAATTTTGACGTTCAAGGTACCTATACCGTGGTCTTTAGACGTGCATTGACAGGTTCTATTCAAACAGGGTGCGATGAGGCTACTGATGCGGTAAATGTGACGATTTCTTTAAATCCAACAAGCGCTAATGCAGGAACTGATTTGATTTTATCTTGTAATACAACCACTGCAGATATTACCGGAAATGCAATTGGCGTGGGGACATCATTATGGTCACAAGTTAGTGGGCCAAGCACGGCAACTGTGGTTTCTCCTTTTGAACGTACCACAACAGTACAAGATTTGGTACCAGGAATTTATGTATTTCAGTATGCCATTTCTGGAGGAAATGCTTGTTCACCTTCTGCTGAATCAACAGTAGAAATTAATGTATCGACTGATGCACCAGTGGTCACCAGCGCAGGAAGTGCACAAACCATTTGTTTTGGTACTCCTACGCAATTGGATGCCACCCCGGCACCAGCTTCGAATTTAGTAGGTACATGGTCAGTGGTGTCACCGCCATCGGCTATAGGAGTAGTAACCTTTGCAGATGAAAATGATCCAAAAACATTAGTATCCGGTTTGGATGATCCCAATACGGCCTATACTTTACGCTGGACTGTAGAAAACCCAGTAAGTGCTGCCATAACTGGTATACCTTGTCCTGCACCGTGATTTTCAGATGTAGTCATTACTACGAATGCAACTCAAGGTCCCTCTTTAGCCAATGCGGGATCTGACCAATGCCTTCCTTTAGGAACAAATACCGTGACTTTGGATGCTGATGCGCCTCAACCTGGTGAAACCGGGGTTTGGACATCGAATCCAGTAACCGGAATCAGCTTTGTGGATGCCACTCAATTTGATACCGACATTACCATTGCGAGTCCGTCAACCAATCAAAGTTATATCCTCACGTGGACGATTTCGGGTGACCCAAGTTGTCAAAGTACTTCTGATGATGTTGAGGTCAGTATCGGTGCTACAGCAGTAGCAGATGCTGGAGTTGACCAAACGGTTTGTTACAATCCTTTGACCAATACTCCTGCCATTTCACTTGACGCAACAGCTTCGGTAGGCAGTGGAGGTTCTTGGCGTAAAATATCAGGACCTGGAGGGTTCATTATAGATGATACGAATCCAACAACTGCGGTATCATTTACGAATTCAGGACAATACATTTTTGAATGGACCGCCACGCAAGGAAGCTGTTCTTCAGACACCGATACAGTTACTTTGAATATTGGGATTGAACCCACCACGGCAACAGTGGTGCAAGCTGTGGAGGAAATCTGTACGGGTACAACCATAACACTTGATGGGAACGCCTTTGATGCGAACACGGAAAACGGATTTTGGACTTTGCTTTCAGGAGCACCCAACACCCCAACTTTTGCAGATGTAAACGACCCAACCACTACCGTGAGTAATTTGGTATCGGGAACTTATGTTTTTCGATGGACGATTTCTGGCGATACAAATTGTACCGCACCCAATTTTGCTGATAAGACCGTAAACGTTTTTGTTCCCGCTGATGCAGGCAGTGACTTGTCTTTGTGTGAAGTAAGCGATTTGTTATTGGAAGCGACTTTCGGTTCCACCGGAACGTGGACGCAAATTGATGGGCCAGGGGTAAATGCTAATCCTGGAACCCCAGCTACCATAACTCAAAACCCTGCTGATAGCAACGTTGCTCAAATTTCGATTATTCCTGGAAACGATTATGAATTTGAATTTACTACGAATTATGCCGGAACATCGGGATGTGGTAATACTTCTGACCAAGTATTGGTTTCCTCTAGTACTTCACCTTCGGTAGATCCTGATGCAGGTCCAGACCAGATTTTGTGTCGCGGGGATTTGTTGGTAGCCGACCAAACCACCTTGGCAGGGAATACAGCTCCAGTAGATGTGGATACCGCTACATGGCGGTTTTCAGAACAACCTTCAGGAAGTGTTGCAGTAATTGATAGCCCTAATAGTCCAACAAGTACTTTGTCCGGATTATCCGTACCTGGAATCTATATTTTGGAGTGGAACTTTTCTACCGGAAATTGTTCGGATACTTCCGATGTGATACGCATTGAAGTATTTGATGCTCCGTCGGTTGCCGATGCGGGAACTAACCAAACTACTGCCTGCCAATTGGATGCCACGCTAGCCGCGGTTCCACCGACAGCCGGCGTAGGAACTTGGACTTTGTTCAATGCACCAGCAGGGGAAACTTTGACGATTGATAGTCCAAATTCACCAACTTCAACCGTATCGGGAGTTACGGCGCCTGGAACCTATACCCTGAGATGGACCGTAGGCTATGATGGGATAACCTTTCCGGATAGCCCGTCTGCTTGTGACCCTACATTTTCAGATGTGGACATCACCTTTACAGCGAATCCACCTTCCAATGCAGTGGCAGGACCAGACCAAGAGTTATGTGCTGCTACACAAACGACCATGGCGGCTGACCCTATAACCGTAGGAACGGGAAGCTGGTCTCAAACCGCGGGTCCAGGTTTTGGAGGAACACCGGGTACTTTGGCCAATATCGTTACACCAAGCAGTCCAACCACAACCATTGACACTTTGGAACCCGGAACATATGAGTTCACCTGGAGTGTGGTGAGTGGCGGTTGTACCGTTTCAGATGCTGTTGAAGTTATCATTTATGGAGATCCCGGAACGGCCGAAGCTGGACCGAATCAAACTTTGGACCAGTTTTCCGCAGTTGTTCTTGGGGCTACGGCACCAGCTGCAGGAACTGGGGTATGGACACAAGTTTCAGGTCCAACAACCGTTGGGTTTGTAAATGAAAATGATCCAAACACTGAGGTTTTTGGTGCAAACGATGGAACCTATGTTTTTGAATGGACGGTATCCAATGGAAACTGTCCAATATCTTCAGATACGGTAGAAATAGCTTTAATCGCTGTAGATTTGGAATTGTCCAAAACGACTTCTTCACCTACAGCAAACCCAGGGGATGTCATCACATTTACCATTGATATATTCAACAATGATGCTTCTACAGCCTCTGACGCTACTGGAATATCCGTTAGGGATGCGATTCCTTCCGGCTACACCTTGGTACCTGGAACGGTAAGCAATGGTGGGGTTTACAATGTGGGAGACCTTTCTATTACCTGGTCCAACCTTTCCGTATTGAATGGAGCTACACTAAGCCTCACTTTTGATGTTACGGTAAACGCCACAGGAGATTTTATCAATATGGCTGAAATTACCGCGAGTGATATTTTTGATATTGATTCAACTCCAGCGAATGGAATAGGGGGAGAGGATGACCAAGATTCCGCTGAGGTTACGGTCAATGTCGCAGATATCAGCCTTTCCAAAGGAATCAGTGGAGCTTCTAGTACCAGTCCAGATGTAGGAGATACTGTGGTTTTTGAAGTGGATGTAACCAACGGTGGTGCGCACACCGCCACATGAGATTCGATTGAAGATTCGGTTCATGGAGGGTTAAATAAAGAGACGATAAATTCTGG
>CALBPG010000152.1 GCA_937899065.1 uncultured Allomuricauda sp. | reverse complement strand
AAAATATGTGTAGGCCCTTCAAGCTCACATACTTTGGGCCCTTGGCGCGCTGCACGCGTATGGGGTTCGGAACTCCGCGTATCCCAAGTTTTGGTTAAGGTGAAAACACTAACTATCGAACTCTATGGTTCGCTATCCTTGACCGGAAAAGGGCATGCGACTGACATAGCGATTGTCATGGGATTACTTGATACTAATCCAGAAACGGTTGAGACTTTAAAAATCCCAACCTATCTAGAAGCGATAGAACAGACACAAACCTTACCCTTGGGTGGAAGACACGATGTGAAGTTTTCAGTGTTGGACCATATCATTTTCAAAAAATCATTTTTACCCTTTCATGCCAATGGCCTTCGTTTTTTAGGTGAACTCACCGACGGAACCAAAGTGGAAGAGACCTATTATTCCGTGGGTGGTGGGTTTATCGTAAAGGAAAATGAATCGCCACAAACCCAAAGGGGTTCATCATTGTCGAAATTCCCTTGGCCTATTGCCAAAGGGGAAGATATTCTTACCCATTGCGGCGCGGAAAACAAACCCATTTGGGAAATTGTATTGGGCAACGAGCGACAACTTCGAAACGATATTGAAATTGACGCTGAACTCAAACGAATTTGGCAAACCATGTTGCATTGCATGTATGAAGGATGTCATACAGAAGGGATACTTCCTGGAGGACTGAACGTAAAGCGCAGAGCTTTTCAAATGCATGAAAAACTTAAAGGAGATGTGCCTTTTAACACCCCAGAAGAATGGGTTTCCGCTATCCGCAAAAGCGAGGTCAAGTTTCGTCAAATCTTTAAATGGGTAAGTTGTTTCGCTTTGGCAGTCAATGAAGTAAATGCAGCCATGGGACGTGTGGTAACCGCTCCCACGAATGGTAGTGCCGGAGTGATTCCTGCCGTTTTGATGTACTATTTGGTCATTGAAAACCATGAAGGCAATTTTGAGCACGTCAAACGCTTTTTGCTCGTAGCAGGGGAAATAGGAAGCGTCTTTAAAAAGGGAGCTACTATTTCAGCGGCCATGGGTGGCTGTCAAGCAGAGATTGGCGTTTCTTCCGCGATGGCCGCGGGAGCCCTTTGTGAGCTTTTGGGCGGTACTCCAGACCAAGTGGTCGTAGCTGCCGAAATTGCCATGGAACATCATCTGGGACTTACTTGCGACCCTATTGGGGGATTGGTGCAAGTACCTTGTATCGAACGAAATTCCATGGGGGCGATTAAAGCCATTAATGCAGCAGAACTCGCATTGGAAACCAATCCCGAGGATGCCAAAGTACCACTGGATAAGGTCATTAAAACCATGTGGGAAACGGCTAAGGATATGAATAGTAAGTATAAAGAGACTTCCGAAGGCGGTTTGGCGGTTGGTGTAAACCTTAGTGATTGCTAAAATGAAAATTCAAATCAAAAAGGGTGATGGCAAGCCCAGCATCCTAATTTGTATTCGAAAGGATGGTTCAACCTCTTGGGCGAAATTGTATCCTGGAATGGAAGCGCATGATTTAGCGCACTATGTCGTGGAAACCATTTTAGAATTTGAAAATGCTTTCTACGGTATGGTGGCCAAAGGAATTGCTATCGAAGATTTTGAGATAACGCGAGAACGAAGGCCTGAAGCGGTATTGCCTCAAAACCTACCTCCAGAATCCTTGGTTACCGAACACCTGGTCAATTTGTTGATGGTGAAGTGGCAATCCGGTGAGGAAACCGTTGATTTAGCTTCCGCCCTTGCCCCTATTTTGATGGAACATAAACTACCCTATCCGAAACAGTTGAATTCAGATACCCAGCAACACATTTGGAAAGAGTTCACGAACCTTCTTTCCCACTGGGACGGATTACCCCCTGGTGAAATGATTGAATTCGATTTTGACGTGAGCGTTTACTCCTCAAGGCAACCTGCCCTACCCCGAGTGTCAATAAGGTAAATGATTTTCCATTCCCCATCGAAATTGACCATTTGAAAAGAATTTATGCCGCAATGACTAAAATTATCGTTTAGCCAAAACTCATACCCTACCCAGGCATTAGCCATAGTTCTATCCACTTGTATGGACCATGAAATCAATTTTTCTTGAAATGGAATACTATCTGAAATTCTGACTATAGATTCGTACAACTTAGAAATGGGCGTAGTCTCGAAAATAGTTTCCCCTGCTCTATTTCGGCCTGTAGTTTGCAAAACCACATTCTCGGCAACAAAGCTTTTCATCGCTACTGAATCTTTCTTGTGAAAGGCATCAAAAAAACCTTCAATGGTTTTTTGGACTAAAGTCTTTTCGTCCATCTGCGCACTTGCGGTAAGCGCCATGGAAAAAAGTAAAAGAATAGTGATGTTGTATCTCATGTTGTTCGTTTTGGATTCCCAATGAAATTAAACAAATCTGCTTACATTTAGCCGATAGAAAAAACACGATATGTCCACTGCCAAAAAAGAATACAAACGGGTCACGGTAAAGTCATTGATTGAAATGAAGCAGAATGGTGAAAAAATATCCATGCTTACCGCATATGATTATTCTATGGCAAAAATCGTGGATGCCGCCCAAGTGGATGTAATTTTGGTTGGTGACTCCGCGAGTAATGTAATTGCAGGGCACGAAACTACCCTCCCTATCACCTTGGACCAAATGATTTACCACGCAAGTTCTGTGGTTCGAGCTGCAAAACGGGCGTTGGTCGTTGTTGATATTCCTTTTGGAAGCTATCAAAGTGATTCAAAAGAAGCTTTACGTTCGGCGATTCGTATTATGAAGGAAAGCGGCGGACACGCAGTTAAAGTAGAAGGAGGTATTGAAATTAAGGATTCTGTAAAACGGATTCTGCAAGCAGGAATTCCCGTGATGGGACACCTCGGTCTAACGCCACAGTCCATTTACAAATTCGGAACCTATACCGTTCGGGCCAAGGAAGAACAAGAAGCAAAAAAGTTAAAGGAAGACGCAAAAATGCTTGAAGAACTTGGGTGTTTTGGTTTGGTATTGGAAAAGATTCCAGCGGCATTGGCACAAGAGGTTGCTGAAAGCGTATCCATCCCAATTATTGGGATTGGAGCAGGTGGTGGCGTTGACGGTCAAGTTCTAGTGGTACACGACTTGCTAGGTATGACCCACGAGTTCAATCCTAGGTTTTTGCGACGGTACATGAATCTTTACGACGAAATGGGCAACGCTATATCACAATACGTAGAGGATGTGAAAAGCAAAGACTTTCCCAACGATAGGGAGCAGTATTAATTCCGCTCCAACCAAGTCTGCCTGTGGAGTCCTCTAGCAACTATTCCCAACTCGAAGTTCTGTATGAAGACAACCACCTTATTGCGGTGAACAAGCGATGTGGTGACATTGTACAAGGTGACAAAACGGGTGATATTCCGCTCAGTGAAGTAGTCAAAACCCTTTAACAACAGAAATACGACACACCTGGAAATGTTTTTTTGGGGGCGGTGCACAGGCTAGACCGACCCACCTCGGGTGTAATTGTTTTTGCCAAGACCTCAAAAGCTTTGACACGTATGAACAAACTGTTTGCTTCAGGTGCCACACAGAAAACATACTGGGCCGTGGTCCAACCTGCGCCCAAACCCGAGAATGCTGCTTTGACACATTGGCTGGTTCGAAATCCAAAACAGAATAAATCCTACGCGTATCCCAAAGAAGTCCCAGCTTCCAAAAAGGCGATATTGCAGTATACTATCATAAAGCACTTAAAGTCATTTACTTTACTTGAAATCCAATTGAAGACCGGACGGCACCATCAAATACGAGCGCAACTGGCTGCTCTGGGAGTTCATATCAAAGGGGACCTCAAATATGGAGCTTCTCGGAGCAATCCTGACGGGGGAATTCATTTGCATGCCCGGCGGTTGTCCTTTGTACATCCGGTAAGTCAAATAGAAGTTGACATTACCGCTCCTACTCCATCCAATACGATTTGGCAGGCTTGTGAATAGTTAACGCGTGGTTGCCAAGGCTTTTTCACGAATGATTTGCGATACGGGTTTGGACTCCAAGTGACTTTCCAACCATGACAAAATATCCAGATACAAGAAAGCACGCTTTTCATACGGATGATTCTCATATTTCTTGAGCTCAGTATGCAGCTTTCGGAATTCGTTTTTCAGTTCTCCCGGATAAATATCGCCTAGGCTCCGTAGGAACTTTATCATTTCCTTTTGTACCGCATGCAAATCGTTCATTTTCAACAAGAACTTGTAGGTGCTTTTCAGTTGTACCTCCAAATGGTAATCCATTCCTGCTTCATAATGCGCCACTAAACTCAAAACACGAGCGAAGCACATCAGGTCTTCACGCATTTTCAAATTCTTGTTCGCTATGATACGCTTCAAGTATTGGATGCAGTTTTTATGGTCACCATTTCCGAAATACAAGCACGCTATTTTGTAGTACAATAACATGATGTGATGTTCATCAATACGGCCCTTGTGCTTTTTGATACCATATTCGATAATATTGACCAAATACAATCCCTTATCAAAGGTGCCTTCCAAAAAATGAAGGTTTAAGCGGTTGGAGTTGATGTACAAAAACGAAAGCGAACTGATGTTATCGTTTTGCGGAAAACCGGCTTCCTTGACATGATGCTCCAAACGCTCGAGAGTATCGCGAAATTGGGAAGCATATTTAACAAAAAACAAGGATTCCAATAAGTAATGATTCCCTTTTAGGTAAAAAACAGGATTCAATCGAATCATTTCAGGGTGGTCGTGAAACAAATCCACCCACTTACTGGCATAACGGTAAGAGGAAAGAAAATCTTGCGTTAACAGGCTATACCAAAGATGTGCTTTATACAACCAAAGTCGTTCGCGAAAACCCAAATCACTGGATTTGTATGCTGGCAGGTGTGCTTCAAAATAATCCCGAACGCTTTGTAAATCCTCATCATTGCGAACATAGCCGACCTTGAGCATCATGCCGTAGAGCTGCAAGGACAAATTGGACAGTTTGCTGGCAATGACATTTTGGGTAGAACGCTCTTTGGCCTGCAACGCCAATTCATCCGCCCGATCAGGAATACTTCGGGTGATGTATTGCGTTTCTATGATTTTTTCGAGCTCAACAATTTCGTACGCCACATTTTTTTCCTCATGTTCAATGGCATAATTCTTTGCTTTATCAAGAATTTTCAAGCTTTGCTTGTACAATCCTTTTTGATAAAGAATAGTGGCAAAATCCAACTGCTCCCGTATTTGCACCCGAACATTCTGATTGACCGGATTCAAGCGTAAACTAACCAGAATCTGTTTGTATAAATGTGCCTTGAGATTCGATAATTGAGCCTTTTTAACAATACCACTATCCAAAATCTGCTTTTCTTCGTAAGCCCGCATTTTATCCAATAAATTGAACAGTGCCAAAAACTTGGCATCAGCATTCACACCCAAACGCCCGACATACAGTTTGAACTGCCTTTTTTCGGATTTGGAAAGCGATTTGATTAAAACGAACAAAGCGTCCTTATGGGCATTTGTCATCGTAAAAAATAGAATTTAAAATATTGTATTTCAATAACTTAAAGATTTTAAAATACAATTTAACATTGTAATGGTTCCCTTAGCGAAAACCCCACGGCACCTACCTACTTTATATTCGTAATACAGTAATTTAACAGCATTTACGAATGAGTAAAGATAAGGTACAAATTTTTGACACGACACTGAGAGATGGGGAGCAAGTACCGGGTTGCAAGTTAGATACCACCCAAAAATTGATTATCGCAGAACGCCTTGAAGAATTAGGGGTTGACATCATTGAAGCTGGGTTCCCAATTTCTAGTCCGGGGGACTTTCATTCGGTCAGTGAAATTGCCAAGTTGGTGAAAGATGTTACCGTTTGCGGTTTAACGCGAGCTGTGAAAAAAGATATCAAAGTGGCGGCAGAGGCTTTAGTCCATGCCAAAAGACCTAGAATCCATACCGGAATTGGCACCTCTGAATCTCATATCAAATTTAAATTCAATACTACACAAGAGAAGATCATTGAAAGAGCCGTAGATGCGGTGGCATATGCCAAAACTTTCGTAGAAGATGTTGAATTCTTTGCTGAAGATGCTGGAAGAACAGACAATGAATATTTGGCGAGGGTTTGCGAAGCAGTAATAGCGGCTGGAGCAACCGTACTGAATATTCCAGACACCACAGGATATTGTTTGCCGGAAGAATACGGTCAAAAAATCAAATATCTTAAAGAGAACGTGAAAGGTATCGACAAAGCAATTTTGTCGTGTCATTGCCACAATGATTTAGGTTTGGCAACCGCCAATTCTATCTCAGGTGCCATTAACGGTGCAAGACAAATAGAATGCACTATTAATGGAATTGGAGAGCGTGCTGGAAACACTTCATTGGAAGAGGTTGTAATGGTGTTGCGTCAACATCCGAATTTGAACATCGATACGAACATCAACAGCCAATTGTTGTATAGCACCAGTCAAATGGTTTCCCAAAAAATGGGTATGCCCGTGCAACCCAATAAAGCAATTGTAGGTTCCAACGCTTTTGCACACAGTTCTGGCATACACCAGGACGGGGTTATCAAACAACGGGAAACCTATGAAATTATCGACCCGAAAGATGTGGGGGTTGACCAATCGAGCATTGTTTTGACCGCTCGAAGCGGAAGAGCGGCTTTGGCGTATCGCGCGAAGAATATTGGCTACGAATTGACTAAAGTGCAATTGGATGTAGTCTATGACGAGTTTTTAGGATTCGCAGATAAGCACAAAGAAGTGCATGACGCAGATATCCATCAAATTATTGAGAAAAGTCCAGTAGACATTGTTAGTTCAGTGCCCTCGTAAAATAACTGTCCCAACTTATCTAAAGCGACCCTGCGATGCATCTTAAAATTGCCATTCTCAACGAAAAAGGAAGCAGTCCACTACTGAATCATCAAATGGTGAAAGCCATACAGGCTGTGGAAGAAATCTTCGACCATAATTTTGCTTACAGAGAAATTGAGATGCCCCAGACAGGTCTACCCCAAGCGGTTACGGACTTGTGCAAAGAGGCAGATGTTGTTTTGCACAGCGCAAATCGGGTTGTGTCAGAAATGTTGCAGCAGCAATTGAAATTACACTCTAGCACACATGCCTTTCTGGGAAAATTTACCAATTCTTTTAAAGGGTCGACCAATCAATCCATTACAGAAATCGACTTTTTACTATTTCAAGAGTTGGAAGGTGGAATTCCGAAAATTGATGAGCCTTGGGAGAGTGGCAACACAAGAGCTACTGATTTTTACGAATATACCGAGGCGCAAATCACAAGGATTGCCCACAGCGCTTTTAAAGCATCGAAAAAACGGAACAAGCGTTTGACAATGGTTCACCATGATAATCATATGTTAAGCACAAAACTATGGCGTGAGGTAGTTTGTCGGGTGGGAGAAAGCTACCCTGAAGTGGAGTTGAATCTAGAACATGTTCATGTCACTACAAAAAACCTTATGGAACGTTCGAGTGCTTATGATGTCGTTCTATGTGACTCTTTGTTCGGAGGTATTGTGGCAAATCAAAGTGCTGGCCTAGCTGGATTTGCCCCTAACATTTTATTTGGCGAAGACACTATTTTAGTTAACGCGTCGCCTTCTGAAAACACCCCAGGTGTAGAAAATCCTATCGGAGCAGTGCTATCAGTAGCGCTTATGTTCCAAAAGGCGGGATTGCAGGAAGAGGCGGATATCGTTTTCGATGCAGTAGAAAAATCACTCCAAGAAGGCATTGTCACTCCAGACTTGAAAGCTACCTCTCCTTTTGGTACCGAAGAAGTTGGCGATTGTATTGCGGAACATATTTTAGATTGGGAGGAGCGTTTTATTCCCAATGATGAAAATATCGATTTGGGTCAGTCAACCATTATCTAATCATTACTCAATTCCGGGAACAGCTGTCAAACTATCCAAGGTTGTTTCGAATTCCTGCTGAAACTTCACATATTTTTCACCTGTTGCAGGACCATTAAAACCTGTGTGAATCTTAACTACTTCATGATTTCTGTTCAAATATATCGTGGTGGGATAGGATAGTACATGATTCAACATAGGAAGTTTTTTCTGCGCCTCAACCTTGTTTGAAGTACCAAACTGGGCGAGCAAAATCGGATATTCAATAGCTAAGCGCTTTCGAAGTCGTTCAATACCTTTCCATGCCTTTTCTTCTGTCGGGGCATACTCGAAAGCCAGCGCTACCCATTCCACATCGGATTCTGGGTTATTTTTGATGTAGTTGGTGTAGTACTTCGTTTCATCCAGACAATTCGGACACCAAGTCCCCATAATTTGAACGAGTACTGGCTTATTCGCAAAACGAGAGTCATCCAGCGTTACCTGTTGACCAGACGCATCCGGGAAATCGAAATAAAAACGGTCATACCCAGGATTCAAAAAGGTGAGTGTATTGCTATCCGGCAATTCAAAGGCTTCATCTTTGACAGCGGTAAACGTTTCCACAGAATGATTTCCTGAATAAAAAATGCCTTCCAACACTGAATCCTTCACTTTAGCCGTAAACAAAAACGCATGGGCCCCATCAAAAGTGGAAAGTTTTAGGGAATCCCCACTAACAACCCCCTCCAAGTATCGGTAGTCTCCTGTGGTCGTCATAAAGGTGCCCAAAACTTGATTTCCTGATTGTTGAAAGACCCCTTTTGCAGGATATTCATCTTCCATATCAGGTTGAAATGTAGTTTTCCAATTACCCGACACATCAATAGTGGCGGTTTGTATATCGACAAATCGCGGTGAATCAGTTCTAATTGCAGAAAATGGTACTATTCGGGATAAACTCTCTTTTATAAATTCTCCCTTCATCTCATTTTCAGTAAAACTTCCTTTGATATATCCTTCAAAAAAGGGCATTTGTACGAAGAGTGAGTCTCCTTCAACCACAATATCATTCACTACTACCCTTTCTTCTCCATTTTGGATTTCCATTTCGTAGACCTCAATCGAATCAGAGGAAAGTTGAAAAACAAAAGGCAGTTCATCCGTATCAGAAACTTGTAACACACCTCTCCATTGTCCGTTTTGTAGTGTTGGCAACTCATTTTCACAAGAAGTGGTTAACCCGACGAAGGAAGAAAACAGAAGAATTTGTAGAAAGTAGATTTGTCGCATGGCTAAAAGTTCGAAAATAAGGCTTAAAACTTACATATGGCCACAGGGTTAGGGTGATTTTAGTTGAATCTGATTGCTATTGTTTTATCTTTGTCCACTTTATTTATCAGGCATGAAAATCTCGTACAACTGGCTCAAACAGTTTTTGGATATTGATTGGGAACCCGCCAAGGCAGGTGAGCTACTCACCGACCTTGGATTGGAGGTTGAAGGCATTTCAGCGTTCGAGTCGATTCCAGGCGGATTGCAAGGGGTAGTTGTTGGGCATGTGTTGTCTTGTCATCAGCATCCAAACGCTGACCGGTTGAAGATAACCTCTGTAGATATTGGGAATAATGAGCCGGTTCAAATCGTATGCGGAGCACCAAATGTTGCTGAAGGGCAAAAAGTTCCGGTAGCGACAATTGGCACAACCTTGTATACCCCCGAAGGCGAGGCCTGGAAAATCAAAAAAGGGAAGATTAGAGGTGAAGAAAGTCATGGTATGATTTGCGCTGAAGACGAATTGGGTCTAGGAACGGGTCATGATGGCATTATGGTTTTGAGTGACACCCTCAAACCAGGAACAGCCTGCGCCTCAGTTTTTGAAATAGAACAAGATACCGTTTTCGAGATAGGCTTGACTCCCAACCGCGCTGACGCCATGAGTCACTACGGAGTGGCACGTGACTTGAAAGCAGGCCTAGAACAACGCGAAATACAGAAGACTTTGGTCACGCCTTCCACGAGCAATTTTATCGTTGATAACCGCTCACTTAAGGTGGATGTAGAAGTGGAAAATGCCGAACTATCACCAAGGTACTGTGGGGTTACCATAAGCAATGTAATTGTTCAAGAATCTCCCGATTGGTTAAAGAATCGATTGAAAGCCATTGGGCTATCTCCAATCAACAATGTTGTGGATGTAACCAACTACGTACTTCACGAATTGGGGCAACCTTTACATGCTTTTGATGCCCAAAAAATAAAGGGAAATAAAATTGAGGTCAAACGTCTGCCCAAGGATACTCTTTTTACCACCTTGGATGGCGTTGAACGAAAGTTGCACGAAGAAGACCTTATGATTTGCGACGCGGAAAAACCCATGTGTATTGCAGGTGTTTTCGGGGGAGACTATTCTGGAGTAACGGAAAATACCTCGTCCATCTTTTTGGAGAGTGCCTACTTTGACCCAATCTCGGTTCGAAAAACTGCAAAACGTCACGGATTAAATACCGATGCATCGTTTCGATTCGAGCGAGGTGTTGATATCGAAATGTCAGAGTACGCCCTTAAACGCGCTGCCGTTCTCATCAAAGAAATTGCCGGTGGGGAAATCAGTTCCGAAGTGGTTGACCTGTATCCTAAAAAACCAAAGGAACGTCAAGTGTTTTTGACGTTTGATAAAATCAATTCCTTAATAGGTCAGGAGATACCAAGAGATACCATCAAGTCAATATTAACGGCACTTGAAATCAAAGTAAATAACGTCACTGAGTCTGGGTTAGGATTGACCATTCCCTTTTACCGGGTGGATGTGGAGCGCGAAGTAGATGTAATCGAGGAAATTTTACGAGTTTACGGATACAACAATATCGATTTTAAGGAAAAGCTTAACGCATCCATCGCCAAAACCCAAAAACGGGAACCACATAGGGTACAAGACCAAATTGCCAGTTTACTGGTAGCGCAAGGGTTTTATGAAATCATGACCAATAGTCTGGTTGCTGAAACACTTCAAAACGCAGTGGATAACAAGGCGAAACCCGTTCACATGCTCAATCCGTTGAGCAATGATATGGGTATCCTTCGTACCAATATGTTGATTTCAGGCTTAGATACGGTCCTATATAATTTGAATCGGCAAAAGCTACGTGGCAAGTTTTTTGAATTTGGAAAAACCTATCAGAAGAACGGTGACGGCTATGATGAGAAAATGCACCTTTCCTTGTTTGTATTCGGGCAAAAAAATCAGCAAAACTGGAATACGCAAAATGCACCTACGGATTTCTTTTTCGTAAAGGGATTGGTTGAAGGCATTTTGCAGCGTAATGGAGTTTCAAATTATACCTCAGAGTCCGTAATGGATGACAAGGGCATTTCAGAAGGCGTTACCCTAAAGCATCAGCAGAAAGCTTTAGTGAGCTATGGCCTGGTTGATAAAACAATCCTTAAGGAAGTTGGTATAAAGACTGAAGTGTTCTTTGCCGATTTTGACTGGGATAATGTTTCCAAGTTGATGACTTCTGGAGAAGTACTGTTTAGGGAAATACCAAAGTACCCTGCTGTAACACGCGACTTGGCTTTACTTCTAGACAATTCGGTATCCTTTGAGGCTGTTGAAAGTATTTCTTGGAAAACGGAGCGAAAATTACTGAAATCGGTAACCTTGTTCGATGTCTACACCGGGAAAAATCTTCCTGAGAATAAAAAATCTTATGCGGTGAGCTTCACGCTTCAAGACGAAAACAAAACATTGACCGATAAGCAAATCGATAAGATTATGGGCAAACTTCAAGTTGCCTTTGAACGCGATTTGTCAGCATCGCTTAGATAAAGTGTTACGAATTACATTTTGGAAGGAACGAAAACGGAGTCGATTTCATGCACTACTCCATTTCGACCGCGTACGTCAGCATTAACGATTCGAGCAGTATTGCCCAAGGAATCGGTTAAAACGATATCCGTGCCTTGTAGTCTCGCTTCCAGTTTCTTTCCTTGAATGGTTGTGAAGGATGCTTTACCCTCGCCTTTGCACAATGCCCTTAATATTTTGGAAGCAGTCAATTGCCCAGCAACAATGTGGTACGAAAGCAAGTATTTCAATTGTTGCTTATCTCCAGAGTGTAGCAACTGGTTTATTTTGTCGAGGGATAGTCGCTGTATAGCCGCATCAGAAGGCGCAAAAAACGTAAAAGGCCCTGAATTGTCAAGGAGTTGTTCCATGTCAGTGGACTTCACTGCAGCCAACATGATATCATGACCCGCCTCAGCTTTTTGTTCTTCGGCAGCTTCCAATGTAGTATCTAAAGTGTCTTGAGCGTGTAGGTTATAGGTGAATAGGAATACAAAAAAAACAAGGAGGTTGGGGGTTAGTACACGCATGTTCAGTTTAATTTGGGACGATTTGCAATCAAAAAATTGATGAAATCAACGATTAACTACCAGAATCATCGGTAAGATACACCTTTTGAACTACAAATGACCGAAATCATTGTTACAAATTTTGTTTTAACATAATGTTAACATAAAATGGAAAAGCAAGTCTTGCATCCCACCTACTCAAAGCCTTAACTTTGAGTAAATTGCTAAGAAAGTTGGATATGCTGCGTAACACTAACATTGAACGAGAACTTTTAAAACTCAAAACACGTGGGCACCAAGAGCAAACCGTTTTGCTCGAGGTTCAGAAGATTTTAGAAACTCACAAACACCCAGAAAATCGAATCAAAGAGAATTTGGAAAAACCGTCGAATCAAAATCGAAATGATTTTGTTTTCGATAAGTTGGATACTTCCAAGATTTATCACATCGACCAAATCAAGGATATTTGTATTGACTATCGTCTTCGGTTCTTGGATGCTCGCCTTTTCAAAGGTAAGATTCCGAATTCCGCCATTGACAAAGTCAAACATTTGGAAGAGGTTCATGAAACTGAACTTAAAGGATTCCGTATCATGGCACCTTCAAAGCTTTTTAAATTGGAGGACAAAGATGACCCTTTGTTGTTCGCTCCCATTGGCAACGAATACTTTTATTTGATACACAAATGGGGGAATGACTTACATCCTTTGCGCAAGATTTTGGTCTGGCCTTTCAAAGGAATCGTGAATTTGACTTTGCTCACCTTATTGGTTAGCTACTTTGCCACATTACTGGTTCCTGATGGACTATTTACCAAACAAAGCTCTGCCGCCGAATTCTGGATTATCTACTTCTTTATGTTTAAATGTATTGCTTCCGTGGTTATTTTCTACGGATTTGCACTGGGCAAAAATTTCAATCCAGCCATTTGGAACAGTAAATACTTTAATGCTTAACTAGAATCCACCTAAACACTAAACAGGGGCCATCTCATAGAGTTTGGCCCTTTGTTCTTTTATGTTCTTATCGGACATGTATTCATCAAAGCTCAAGTAGCGGTCAATGATGCCTTTGGGCGTCAATTCGATGATACGGTCTGCAACAGTATGTACAAACTCATGGTCATGTGTGGTAAGCAAAACCGTTCCTTTAAAATTCTTTAGGCTGTTGTTGAAAGCCGTGATGCTCTCCAAATCCAAGTGGTTTGTAGGTTCATCCAACATAAGTACATTGGCGCGAATCATCATCATGCGGCTCAGCATGCATCGGACTTTTTCTCCTCCAGAAAGTACGGTACTCTTTTTAAGGGCTTCTTCACCACTGAACAACATTTTGCCCAAAAAGCCACGCAAGTACACCTCTTCACGCTCCTCTTCTGTTTTGGCCCATTGACGTAACCAATCTACCAAATTGATGTCATCTTGAAAGTAATCGGCATTGTCAGCAGGCAAGTACGACTGTGTTGTCGTTACGCCC
>CALBPG010000151.1 GCA_937899065.1 uncultured Allomuricauda sp. | reverse complement strand
CGCTTTAATTACTGACCATTTCTCGTTGCGACAGCGCCCCCTCTTTTTATCATGACCATTATTCGTTGCGGCAGCGCCCCCCATTTATAAAGACCAATTATCGATTTAAGAGAGCACCACCGATTAATAGAATACATATAACAAACATAATTAGCACATTTTCAATACTATATCATCTTTTATAACGAATGTGTGATTCAGCCGAATGAATCCGTCGCTTGGATTTCACATTTTAACATGTTGATGGAAGTAAATATTCGTTTACTCAAGAAAAACGCTCCAATGCTATGGATACGCCATTCCGAAGGGCACTATGACAAATGTTTTGTGGTCTGGTGGTAAATGGGATTATTTATGTCGGTCCTTTAAAACTTGTGCAATATCGTCAAGTTGAAAGCCCTTCGCGTTCAAAAGAATAAGATAATGGAATAGTAAATCTGCACTTTCATTCAAAAACAACTCATCATTGTCATCCTTAGCCTCAATCACAGTTTCCACCGCTTCCTCCCCTACTTTCTGAGCGATTTTATTAATGCCTTTTTGGAAGAGCGATGCTACATAACTTTTTTGAACTTCTTGATTTTCCTTTCGGTCTTGGATTACCTTTTCTAACTGAGATAAAAATCCGTATGAACTTGAATTCTCCTCGTCCCAACAGGTGTCCGTTCCAGTATGACAGGTAGGACCATTTGGGTTTACTTCAACCAATAAGGCATCTTTATCACAGTCGGCTTTTATCCGAACCAAATCCAAAAAGTTTCCGCTAGTCTCTCCCTTTGTCCATAAACGTTGCTTTGAACGACTAAAAAAGGTGACTTTTTCGGTGTCCAAGGTTTTTTGAAGAGCATCTTTGTTCATGTAGCCCAACATTAAAACGTTTTTGGTCACGGCATCCTGAACAATAGCAGGAACCAAACCATCGGGTGATTTGTCAAAATCTACTTCCATATCTTATACTCTTACAGGAATGCCCTGTTGTTTTAGACTTCGTTTTAAGTCGTTAATCTCAATTTCTTCAAAGTGAAACACGCTGGCAGCTAAAGCTGCATCTGCTTCACCCAATTGAAAGGTCTCAGTGAAATGGTAAATCTCCCCTGCTCCACCCGAAGCGATAATCGGGATTTTCAACATTCTGGATAGTTTTTTCAAGGCAGCATTGGCAAAGCCATTTTTGGTGCCGTCATGGTCCATTGAGGTGAACAATATCTCTCCCGCACCTCTTTCTTCAACTTCTTTTGCCCAATCAAACAAATCCAATTCAGTAGGGACCTTTCCGCCAACCAGGTGCACCTTCCATCGGCCTTCAATTTGTTTGGCGTCAATCGCTACTACAATACATTGCGAGCCAAATTTAGCAACCAGCTCATTGATGAGTCCAGGGTTCTTCACCGCAGAGGAATTGATGGAAATTTTATCCGCTCCATTTTTGAGCAAAATATCTACATCTTCGCTTGAGCGAATACCGCCACCAACCGTAAACGGGATGTTTATTTTTTCAGCTACCCTGTATACCAGGTCAGCTAGGGTTTTTCGTTTTTCTTCTGTTGCGGAAATATCCAAGAACACCAATTCGTCAGCACCCTTTATCGCGTAGGCCGCAGCAAGCTCCACGGGGTCGCCAGCATCTCGCAAATTGACAAAGTTCACACCTTTTACGGTCCTTCCGTCTTTGATATCCAAGCAGGGGATGATTCGTTTTGTCAACATGGTTTAGGATTCATTTTTTTGGTTCAAATCAAAATCTTCATAAAAGCCCAAATCTTTTTCGGTTAGTATTTTGGTCCATAACGCAATTTGCCCTGTGTGATACGAAAAATGTTCAACCACGTGCAGCATGCGTCCTATACCTGAAAAGTAAAATCCTTGAACACCCTTTTCTTCCAGAAACGCTTTGGAAGGTAGTTGTTCAAAAACACTTTTCGCTTCATTTACGATGCTTTCCAGTTTTGTGATGAGTGCTTTTTTGTCCCATCCTGCTGTCATGCTAAATTCCAAATCCCTATCCCTTTCGTCAACTGCTCTTGTCAACGAGGCAATCCCATATTGGGTAATGTTGCCACAAAGATGCAATATCAGGTTTCCGATACTATTGGTAACCACATTGGGTTTTTTCCAAATCATTTCCTCAGAAAGCTTTTCAAAGGACCGTTGTACCATCCGTAAACTTTCATCCATGCGGTATTGGCATTGGTTCACGAACTCTATCTGAAAGTTTCGTTCAGGCTCCATGCTCCAAAATATAATTTTCCAAAGCTTTTAAAGAAATCCTTTCTTCATAAATAGCTTTCCCCAAAATAGCCCCTTCGCAACCCAAGGCATCTAACGCTTCCAAATCACCAATTCCACTGATACCGCCGCTGGCAATCAAATGAATGCCGGTTATGGTTTCGTCCATGACACCACTATCGGTAATTTGGGTTTGTGTCTTTTGGGTATGACTTAAAAGGTCTTTATATACTTCAAATGACGGTCCTTCTAGCATCCCATCTTTGCTTACATCGGTGCAAATGACATAGCGAATACCTTTGGATTGATACTGTTTCACGAACGGATTCAACTGTTGCTCTGATTCTTCCAACCAACCAGAAATCGCAATCGTCCCATTTTTGACATCAGCACCAAGAATAATTTTCTCTGGTCCATATTGGTTTAGCCAACTCAAGAAAACTTCAGGGTTCTTAACGGCAATACTTCCTCCCGTAATTTGTTGGGCACCAGAATCAAAGGCAATCTTGAGGTCTTCATCGGTTTTCAAACCACCCCCAAAGTCAATTTTCAAATTCGTTTTGCTAGCGATTTTTTCCAGAACCCGATAGTTAACGATGTGTTTGGACTTTGCCCCGTCCAAATCTACCAGATGCAGGTATTTCACTCCACAATCCTCAAACTGCTTTGCTACTTCGAGCGGATGCTCGTTATACACCTTTTTCGTGTCATAATCTCCTTTGGAAAGCCGAACGCATTTCCCATCAATGATATCAATAGCTGGAATAATCCTCATGACGTATACTTTTTAAACATCCATGTATTCACATCTGGAATTGGAGCAAAACCAAACTTTTGATATAGCGTGTGTGCATCGTTGGTCCGCAAGCCCAACCCATGGATTTTTGCGAGGGCTGGGTGCTGCACGATGGCTTCCATAAGTTGTTTTCCAACACCTTGCCCTTGAAATTCAGGTAGTACAAAAACATCCATAATCCATCCGAAGACTGCATAGTCAGTGGCTACTCTCGCGAAACCTATCTGTTCATTTTCGTTGGTGAATGCGCCAAAACAAAGGGAATTCCGCATGGATTTTTCCACATCAGCCTTAGACCGACCCTTTGCCCAATAGGATTGGTTGGAAAGGTAATCGTGAATCAAATCAAGATTCATGAGTGAAATATCGGTTTGTATAATGATTGCTTCTGAACTCATAACATCAGAAAGTTTTTCAAGATTTGTTCTCCTACATAGCTGCTTTTCTCAGGGTGAAATTGCGTTCCATAGAAATTTTCGCGGTGTAGGGCCGTGCTATACTCAAGTCCATATTCTGATGTGGCAATGGTATCTTCAGTAAGTGGTGCGTAAAAACTGTGCACCAAATAGATGAAGCTTTTTTCTGGTACATTTTGAAGCAAGGGCGACTTCAAATTTGAAATACTATTCCAACCAATCTGTGGACCTATTTCGCCGTCCCCGAATTTGAAGCCATCCACATCAAAAATGCCCAAACCTTTGGTCTTTCCTTCTTCCGAAGAATTACACATAAGCTGCATGCCCAAACAAATGCCCAAAACCGGCTGTTGTAACTCGGGAATATAGCCTTGGAGACCACTTTCTTTCAGTTTTTGCATGGCGGAACTCGCTTCTCCAACACCAGGAAAAATGACCTTATCCGCTTTATGGATTTCGTTGATATCACTACTCAATTGTGCCTCATACCCGAGCCGTTGAATAGCAAATTTGATGCTTTGGATATTCCCTGCGCCGTAATCGATAATTTGTATATCCATCAGAGCATTCCTTTGGTTGATGGGAGTACCATCTTGTTCACATCACGCTTTACTGCCATTTTAATGGCTTTGGCAAAGGCTTTGAAAATAGCTTCTATTTTGTGATGCTCGTTGGTTCCTTCTGCTTTGATATTCAAATTGGCTTTGGCGCCATCGCTAAAGGATTTAAAAAAATGCATGAACATTTCCGTGGGCATATCCCCTACTTTCTCGCGATTGAATTCTGCTTCCCAAACTAGCCAATTTCTACCGCCAAAATCTAAAGCTACTTGTGCCAAGCAATCATCCATGGGCAGGGCAAAACCATAACGTTCCATTCCCAATTTGGAACCTAAGGCTTTTGAGAAGACCTCTCCTAGTGCAATGGCTGTGTCTTCAATAGTGTGGTGTTCATCCACTTCCAAATCGCCTTTCACGGTAATATCCAAGTCCATTTGACCATGTCGAGAAAGCTGGTCTAACATATGGTCGAAAAACGCCAATCCTGTTTGAATTTTACTCTTTCCAGTTCCATCTAAGTTCACAGTAATGGCAATATCGGTTTCGTTGGTTTTTCGAGTGATGCTGGCAATTCTTCGTTCAACTTTCAGGAATTCGTAAATCTTTTCCCAGTCATTACTTTCCAACGCAATAAAATCCTGCAGTTCTGATTGGTTGACCGTAATTTCCTTTGTTCCCAAATTGGTTTCGTCATTGACGAAGATTCCTTTCGCGCCTAAGTTTTTTGCCAGTTCCATATCTGTTAAACGGTCTCCAATCACAAATGAATTGGCCAAGTCAAATTCCTCGGAGAAGTAAGTAGTAAGCATTCCGGTACCTGGCTTTCGGGTATCCTTTTTATCCTCAGGAAAGGTTCGGTCGATATACACCGCATCAAATACAATACCCTCATTTTCAAAAGACTTCATGATGAAGTTGTGCACCGGCCAAAAGGTATCTTCAGGAAACAGTTCAGTACCCAAACCGTCTTGATTGGTAATCATCACTAACTCAAAATCCAATTCCTTCGCAATCAGACTTAAAAAAGAGAAGACTTTCGGATAAAAAATCATTTTGTCAAAAGCATCGATTTGCTCGTCTACCGTTTCTTTGATTAAGGTACCATCACGGTCTATAAATAATACTTTCTTTGCCATTAGTCCATCTTTTTTAAAAGTGAAATCAGCATTGCGTTTTCCCCTTGTGTGCCCACTGTAAAGCGTAAGGTATTCTCACATAAAGGTTGGTTACTCCGGTTCCGAACAACAACCTTTTGGTCCAACAACTGTTGATATCTTTTGTTCGCATCATCTACCCTGGCCAAAATAAAATTCGCCTCGCTGTTGTATACCTTATTTACAAAGGGCAAGGTTTCCAAGGTTTCCATCAATGTGCGCTTTTGCCTTAGTATTTCGGATATTTCCTCCCGAATGGCCTCCTTCTTTTGTAAGCGCTCTAGTGCGCGTTGTTGAGTGAGTTCGTTGACATTGTAAGGGGGCTTTATTCGATTGAGTACGGTTATGATTTCTTCGGAAGCATAACAAATCCCCAAACGAATTCCGGCCATTCCATAGGCTTTGGAAAGTGTTTGTGTGACCACCAAATTGGGATAGTCGTTCAGTACGTTGAGCCAACTTTCAGTCTCTGCAAAATCGATATAGGCCTCATCTATAACCAACAAACCTTTGAATTATTCCAAAAGTTGTTTTATCAAAATTGTACCAAAATCTTTTCCTGTAGGATTGTTAGGAGAGCACAAAAACAACATTTTGGACTTTGGGTCAGCCATCTTGAGAATTCCCTTCACATCGGGTTGAAATTCTTCCGTTAACAGTATTTCACGATTTTCAACAGCATTGATTCCGGCTAAAACCTTATACATTCCGTAAGTGGGTGGCAAGGTGATTACATTGTCAACATTCGGTTCGCAAAATGCTCGAAACAGCAAATCCAAAACTTCATCACTACCATTACCCAACAACATATTTTGTGGCGGCACCCCTTTTACTGAAGAAAGCACCTCTTTTAAACCGCGCTGATAGGGGTCTGGATATCGGTTTACGCCATTGGGATATGGATTTTCATTAGCATCCAGAAAAACCATTTCCGACCCATCAGAAACATATTCATCCCTTGCTGAAGAATACGGTTTCAGCACTTTTACTGAAGGTCGGGTAAGACTTGCTATGTCAAACGTTCTTTTCATGCCCATCATGTGTCTTCCAACGATTTCAAACGTAGTGATACAGCATTCTTGTGTGCCGCTAAACCTTCCGCGGCAGCCATAAGCTCAATGGTTTCACCCAAATTTTGAATTCCCGCTCTAGTCAGTTTTTGGAACGTCATGCTTTTGGTAAAACTGTCAAGATTTACACCACTGTATTGCTTCGCATACCCATTGGTAGGTAAGGTGTGATTAGTACCAGAAGCATAATCCCCTGCACTTTCCGGGGTATAATTCCCGATGAAAACCGAGCCCGCATTTTGAGTATTTTGCACATAAAATTCCTCATTTTCAACGCAGACTATATAGTGCTCCGGACCATAAAAATTGATAAGTTCAAGGGCCTCTTTATCTGATTTCACCAAAATGGACTTGCTATTGGACATTGCTTGGGTGGCAATAGCTTTACGCGGCAAAACCGCTAATTGTTTTTGGATTTCTTTTTCTACATCCTCCAAAAGCTTCTCTGAGGTCGATACCAGAACCACCTGACTATCAATCCCGTGTTCTGCCTGGCTTAGCAGGTCAGATGCTACAAAAGCTGGAATTGCTGAATCGTCTGCCACGACCAAAAGTTCACTGGGGCCTGCTGGCATGTCTATTGACACCCCCGACTTGGTCGCCATTTGTTTAGCAACCGTTACGTACTGATTGCCTGGGCCAAAAATCTTATACACTGCGGGAATGGATTCGGTTCCGAAAGTCATTGCGCCAATCGCTTGAATTCCTCCTACTTTAAAAATCGCATCCACTGCACACAACTGAGCTGTAAACAAGATAGCAGGGTTAATTTCCCCATTGCTATCCGGTGGTGTACAAAGCACGATTTGTTCGCAACCAGCAATTTTGGCGGG
>CALBPG010000150.1 GCA_937899065.1 uncultured Allomuricauda sp. | reverse complement strand
CTACTTTCAAATGGAGTTCAGTAATACCGCTTATCCAGCCCATATCCCCAACGAATTCTTCAAAAGGACCATCCGTCCAAACAATTTTGGTCATGGCTATGGGAGAGGTGGTAAAGTCGTTCCAACCTTTGGCAATCATGGCAAAGCCTTTAGTAGCCAAACGCGGTCCTTCCAACACCACATACGTTCTTTCGTCTTGACAATACCCGTTTTTGATTTCTTCAATATCTTCATCGATGATTGCATTGAAAAACTGGGTTATTCTATCATGCAGTACGCCCATTACATTTGGTTGATATCGTTGGCGATTTCCTCCAAAGTCTTATCAGGATTTTGAAGCTCTTCCATCTCTTGTTGCACGATACGAAGTATCCGTCCTATGTACTCAGCGTGCCTTAGTTGCCGTTGTTCTTCTTGTGTTTTGTCCTGGGGCACGAAGTTCTCAATCTCTTCTCTTGTAAGTACCCCTCGCGTTTCTAGAAGCCGTTCAATGCTATCCATTCGCTCTCGCATGACGGCTAATTCCCCTGCCACGGCCATGGTGATATTGAGTACCCGTTCTACCGCAGGGTCATCATGGAAATAGGGGCGTTTGCCCTTGGGCTTGTTCGAGGCAAGTTTTATATAATCCAATGGTTCACTCATGACTTTAGTTTTTAATGGCTCCGAATACGTTCCAGATAGGTGAGCGTCCGTGATCTTCTGGCTCTTCCGCTTTGTTGGAACCATCATCCAAATCATTTTCAGCTTTAGCACCAATCTGCATAAAATCTTCTTTTTTGAATCCCGAGGCATGCATTAAATCCACAGGTTCGATATCGTGCATCTTGGACCAGTACGGTTCGTTGTTGTTGAGAGCGTCCCAATCGCGAATGAACTTTTCGAACAAACTCATATCGTCGGTGTATTGCGGCTGCTCAATGTGCAAAGTCAATCCGCCTGGTTTTAAGACCCGATAAACTTCATCCATGATTTTGTAAATGGATTTTCCTCCGGTCTCATGAAAGAACATCGTGGATTGCACCCAATCGAAAGACTCGTCTTCAAAAATAGTTTTGGCGGCGTCCATCTGCATGAATTTCACATTGGTGTAGCCTAAATCCATAGCACGGGCATGTGCATAGCGCAGCATGGGCGCTGCCGTATCAATACCAATAACTTCAGCATCAGGAAAAGCTTTTGCAATAGGAAGTACATTATGTCCCATACCACAACCGATATCCAGAATTCGTTTGGGTTTGAAATCAGGATAGGTTTTCTTCACCCAACTGGTAATGGCTTTTCCACCGCCATCGCTGTAGGTACCTAACAAACCTGCTGTGGTTACAAACAGTCCTGTGTCATAGTTGGCGGCTGGTGTAACATCTCCGTCAATTAATTCCGTATGATAGCTACCAGGCATAATATGATTATCACAAGCCAGTAGATAATTAGGGACTTCACAGTCGGCGTCTAATACCAAAGAAGCTTTCCCTTCATTTAATTTTTCAGCCTTCTCCTTCAAGTTGTCTGCTTGGCGTAACACGATAGAACGACCGGCTTGTTGTCGCATTTCCATAGTACTGCGTCGCAAGGACGACCATACTTGGTAGTGTGGGTCTTTCTCCATCGCTTTTTTGAGCTCGGATGTATCTTTCATTTTTCGACCGTGTTCTTTCTCGAACTTAGGCTCTACACGTTTATCAAAGGCGATTTTGTTGCCTTGGGATACATGGGCCAAGTGTTTGTTCAAATTGGCCAAAAAATTGTATCGTGCTCTTTCATCATGCGTGGTTTCTGGAAAAACAGCATGTTTGGCTATTTTACTCCAAACTGGAGGTAGGTTTCTCGCGCTCATTCTTTCTGTTTTATGTAATGTATCCTAATATTTTGTCTTCTGCTATACTGTTCTCATCTCTTTCCTCTATGCACCCATAGCCTCCTCCTCCGGGAAGGGTCAAAATCAATTCCTCTCCAGGATGCAGTTTGTCCAGCCCTTTAGGCGGGAACTCCCGCTCTGGAATAATTTGAAGCGAACCTTTTTGTCCATCTTGTCCTTCGATAATTCCTTTGGCTACCGTTTGGGTTTTTTCGGTCAACAAAGAAATGTTCAGGGGCTTATCTCCGACGTTTTTAAAACTAAAGCGTTGCCCTAGACCTCCTCGATATTTTCCCTTTCCACCTGAGTCAGGAACTAAGGATTTTTCGGTGACCATCACTGCGATATCTGATTCTAAGATTTCAATCGGAACGTTGGCCACATTGGTTGGGAAACTCAAAACATGTTCGCCATCCATATTGGGTCTTGCGCCATACCCTCCATTAAGGAAGAAGTATTCCACGAATTCCTTACCGTTGTGTTCCCCGTTTAAAACAATACACCAACAGGCACTACCACAATCGGCTTGAACCTGTTCGGGAACAGCTTTAGCCAACGCACCAAACACCACCGAGTGCAGCATGTTGCCCGTGATATTCCGAGCACCTAAAGGTGAAGGTTTTTTGGCATTGACCAAGCAATTGTCCGGTGCGGTTACCTTGATGGGGTAGAAAGACCCATCGTTGTTTGGCACATCTGGACTGAAGGTACATTTAATGGGATACGCGGTGTAGGCATAGGTATAGTTGAGTACGGCATTGATGCTCAAGGGATGCGGACCGGAAGTTCCGGTGTAATCCGCTATGATTTCGTCGTCTTTAATGGTGATGGTAATTTCGAAATGACAACCATTCCCTTTTCCATCGCCGTCGGTATCATAACTATATTGATAACTGCCATTTGGCGCTTCTTGAAGTGCTTTTCGCATGGCTTTTTCAGAAGCAGATATCACTGCATCAGACAAATCTTGAAGGTCATCTAAATCATTTTCTTGCATCAACTTCAATAAGGATTTAATCCCTTGGTCGTTTGCTGCAATCTGCGCTTTGATATCCCCAACACTTTGGTCTGCTGCCCTAACATTCGAAAAAAGAATGTTGAACATGGTGTCATTTGGCTTTCCGGCTGTGTACAATTTCGTTGGTGGAATCATCAAGCCTTCTTCGTATAAATCTCGAGAGCCTGCGCCCCAGAGCACCCCGCCCATATCTGGGGAATGTGCAATGGTTCCTATAAATCCAATGAGTTTGTTTTGATGAAATATGGGGGAAACAATTCCAATATCGGGTTTGTGTCCTGCACATAACCAAGGGTCATTGGTAATGACCACATCACCCTCTTCCCAAGAATCTTCAGGAAAGTAGTCCGCTAACAAGGCTTTAGTCAACATCGGCAATACCCCTAAAAAAGAGGGTACCGAAATAGTGGACTGCGCAATGGAACGCCCTTTTCTATCCATAAGTACCACTGCAAAATCATTGGATTCACGTGTTACCGTAGAAAAGGAAGTGCGTTGAAGTGTGGTTCCTGCTTCATCAACAATACTGATGAGTCTGGACCACAAGATGCTGAGTGCAATAGGATCAAATTTTGTTGTCGTTTCTTTCATCAATAACGTCATTCAGCAAATTAGTTAACTAAGTTAACTAATTTTTGATTAGCAAAGTATTTATTCCTTTAAAAGTTAGCTTCTTATCCCTCAAAATAACTTGGGTATTGTCAACTAAGGCTTCTTCCTAGAATACGTCCAAAGCTTAAAGCAGGTGTAATGGCCATACCACTGCAAAATGAACTTCCGCTAGTAGCACCCAGACCAATAATTTCTCCGGCTGCATACAAACCTTCCATTACGTTACCATTTTGAGCTACCAATTGTAATTTATCATTGACTTTCATTCCGCCAAAGGTCACCAATACGGAGGCGTGGATTTTAAGTGCATAAAAAGGACCTGTACTAATGGAATCCTTTAAATATTTCCTATGGAAGGAAGGGTCTTCTCCCTTATCCACCATTGTATTGTAGCTAGCAACGGTTTCGGTTAAGGTTTCCTTCGGGACATTGATTTTTTCGGATAAACCTTCCAAAGTATCTGCTTTGACTAAAGATTGGCCTCGCTCTGCTTCTTCGGCGATGGCTTCATTGCTCCAGCCAATAATAACCGGGTTGTGATTGCCATTTTCATCTTTTCGAACTCTTGCGGTTGCTTCGTATACGGCCCAAAAGTACCAATTGGGTTGTTGCATTACGGCATGTTCACGGGCCTCTGCGTCAGGTTCATCTTCCGCCATAAAACGATGCCCGTTGGCATTGACATAAATTTCCCGAGGTTGACGATATACTGAGGTCATGACCATGGCCCACGCTTCATTGAAATTACAGAGACCATCCCCAACTTCTTTCTCGATACCGCCCAAACTCGGAAGATGGTATTGTCCCATATGGAACACCCCACCATTTTCTTCCAATATTTGATGGGCATCGGCCGTAGCCGTAGGGTAACATGAACTCACTAGGGGAATCCCGGGATGTTTCTTTCCAAAGAATTCAGGGTTGCTGCCGTAACCTCCGGTGGTCAGGACAATGTGTTTCCCATGTATTTCTTGAGTACCCCGTTCGTTTTGGCAAAGCACATAATCAAAACGATTGCCTGTTCTTCCCAAACCGCTCATTTTGGTGTTGAGATGGCATTCGATATGACCAGAAGCTTCAAATTTTTTCCACAGCGGTTCCAGCACTTTGTAGCTGCTCATGGCCTTTTCAGAGCCATAATGGTGGCGTGCTGTTTCATAGGCAATATGGCCATAAATGATTCGCGTGCATTCTGGAGCGAATTCAAATCCAATATCCTCTAACCAATCGATGGTTTTGGGTGCCTCTTTCACGGCGATTTCGGTTAAAGCTAAATTTCCAGACTTACCGTTGATACGATAAATGTCTTCAAGATGTTTCTCCTCGCTATCTTCAATGCCTTTTCTTTTCTGAAGTCTAGTACCTCCGGCACTCATATGTCCGCCTGCCCAATGCAATGCCCCTCCGATGATGTCGGATTTTTCGATAACTCCAACGCAAAGACCGCGCTCGGCAGCGGTAATGGCGCAGGCCATGCCAGATGTTCCAGCACCGACGATTAAAATATCATACGTCTTAGCCACGTAAATCGATAATGATGTTTTTGTTACGGTCTAGGTGTACCGTGGTGTTGATGCCAATGACCGTAGTACTTTCGGTTTCTTCAATAATCGCGGGACCATCAAAAGGTTCGTTGGTTTTCAAGAGATAGCGGTCATAAACTGGGCAATCTAGGTAGCCGGTTTCTTCAAAATATACTTGTCGATTTCCTTTAAATGCTTCCTTATCCGATTTCACTTCAGTAAACTGATGCACTGTCATTTCAGGAATTGGTCCTTGCACAACGACCCTCCAGGTAACCATCTCCAAATCAATACCTTCTATAGAGCGGTTGTACCGGAATTCATATTCTTTTTTGAATCGTGCTCGAATTTCATCTACCTGTTCCAGTCCTAAGGGGCCTTCGGGGAGGGTGATTGTAATTTCATGTCCTTGGCCCGTGTATCGCATATCGACGATACGCTCGACGGTTGCGTTTTCCTTCGAGATTCCCGAGTTTTCCAAAAACTGGATGCCTTCTTCTTCCATCTCGCTCAAAAAAGCGTTTACTTCTGACCAGTTGATATTACCCAATTCGGCAATGTGGCTTTGGATTTTTTCACTTGCAACAGGAGAAACCAAAAAGCCCAATGCTGAGGTAACTCCAGCGCCAACAGGAATGATTAAGCGTGAGGCATTCAACAATTTAGCAACACCAAATGCATGCACGGGACCGGCTCCACCAAATCCAATCATATTGAAGTGGCGAGGGTCCATCCCTTTTTCCAAGACATGTACTCGGGCGGCATTGGCCATATTTTCGTTGACGATTTTATGAATTCCCATGGCGGCTTCCTCGATGGAAATCCCTAAGGGTTCCGCCAGGGTTTTTTGAATTGCATTCCTTGCAGCTTCGACACTAAGTGTCATTTCCCCGCCTAGAAAATAATCGGGATTGAGATAACCCAACACCAAATCCGCATCGGTCACTGTGGGTTGGGTTCCGCCAAGGTTGTAGCATGCCGGGCCAGGTGTAGAAGATGCGCTGTCAGGTCCAACGGTTAAAAGCCCCATGGAATTGACACGGGCTATACTACCCCCTCCAGCACCGATTTCAATTAAATCGATTACCGGAATACGCACTGGAAGACCACTTCCTTTTTTGAACCGCTTGACGCGCGCCGCTTCAAAGTGGTTGGTGATTTCGGGCTTTCCTTCATAAATGACACAGGCCTTGGCCGTAGTGCCGCCCATGTCAAAACACAACAAATTTTCTTCATTCAAAAGCGAGCCATAAAAAACACCAGCCATGGCCCCGCCTGCTGGGCCAGACTCCAATAAATGAATGGGAGATTTTCGAGCACCATCAATGGTAGTAAGCTTACCACTGGAAATCATGATGTTGATGTTTCCTTCGTAGTTGGATTGACGGAGTTGTTCTTCAAAGTCTTTTAAGTACTTGTCGGTGATGGGTTGTACATAAGCGTTCATAGCTGTTGCCGAACTGCGCTCATATTCCCGGACTTCTGGCATGATTTCAGAAGACAAGCTGTAGTATACGTTGGGCACTTTCTCTTTAAGAAATTCACCAATAGCTTTTTCATGTGCAGTATTGACGAATGAATTCAAAAGGCAAATCCCTACCGATTCAATGCCATTTTTGTTAAGTTCTTCAGCAAGCGTATCCAAAGTATTAGTTTCTAATGGTTCCAAAACGTTCCCGTGGGTATCAATACGCTCCTGAACGCCCATTCTTAGATTTCTAGGGACCAAAGGCTTGGGCATGGAGAGGAAAATATCATAGATGTCATAACGCATTTCCCTGCCGATTTCCAGAACATCTTCAAAACCGGCGGTAGTGATGAACGCTGTTTTTGCTCCTTTGCGTTCAATGACGGCATTGGTCACCAAAGTGGTTCCATGGACTATATCAGATAACTCTTCTACCTTAAACCCATACTTTTCGCGTATTTCCTGTATACCGTTGAAAATCCCAACCGTTGGGTCAGGGTAGGTGGTAAGGGTTTTGGTGAAGAAAAGCTGTTTGTTGTTCGTGTTGAACAGGACAAAATCCGTAAACGTGCCCCCTATATCAATTCCTAACTTCATTTTTCAAAATTTGTGTGTTTGCTGCGAGGGGTCTAATGGTATTCTTCCCCACCAGATACATTCATGGCTTCGCCCGTGATGTAACTTGCCTTGTCCGAAACCAAAAAGGCAACAGCGTTGGCAATGTCATTTACCTGACCGGTTCTTCCCATGGGATTTCGGTCAACGATGCCTTGTAGATAGTCTTCATAATCTAGTCCCATCTTTTCACTAAAGAACTTGTTTTGCCAGTGTCCCAAACCGGTAGTAATATGATTTGGACAAACCGCGTTGACGCGGATTTTAAACTTTCCCAATTCTACAGCGTTGGACCGCGTAAGCCCCACCATACCATGTTTCGATGAAGTATAGGCCGCAGCGAATGGAAATCCGGATTTCGCTGCTTGGCTGGCAATGTTGACAATGGCACCACCCGTGCCTTGTTCAATCATATGAATGGCCGCATGTTTCGAACATAGAAATGCGCCTTTTAGATTCACGTCCAGAACGGCATCCCAGCTTTCTTCTTTGAATTCGGTGAAGGGCTCCATAATATAACCCACTCCTGCGTTGTTCACCATAATATCTACTCGGCCAAAATGTTCCTTGGCCTTTTGCACTAAATTTTTTACCTGAGCTTCAAAGCGAACATCACATGGAATCGCTATGGCATCTCCTCCCTTCTTTTTGGCTTCGGCTACAATGGCCTCCATTTCATCCGTGGTGCCAACATGCTCTTCGCTGAATTGTTCTCCTTTGGTAGTTCCGATGTCGGTAATGACCACATTACAACCTTCTTCAGCTAATTTCATGACAATGGCTTCTCCGATGCCCTTGGTTCTCCCTGAACCGGTTACAATCGCCGTTTTTCCTTTTAAGTCATACATAACTAAGCGATTTGCTCTGAAACGATAAACATTGGATTGTCCGCAAAACCTTGAAACTCTGCTGCAACTTTTTGCATCGTTTCTGAACCTACTTCTTCTCCAAGTAGCCCCATATCGTTAATGTGCAAAACTTCGCAATATTGATAGGGTGAAGGGTTTTCTGTTCCCATGATGTTGCCTAAGCGGAATACTTTGAAATCATCTACTGATTTCAAACTTGATGCCGTTGGGACATCCGTATTTTTTGCCCAAGCTTCATAGGCTTCTTTGGCGGAATCGTCTTTGAGATTGAATAGAACAACAAGTGCTGCCATTGGATGTTTGTTATGTTTTTATCGTGCCTTTAAAAAAGCATTTCCACTTTGTTTTAATAACCCTTGAATGGAGTTCATGACCATACTTGCTCCGTTTTTGATCAAGCCTTCTGCCTGTTCGGCAGTACCAGCCACGGTGCCATACCATTTATCGCTTTCGCTGATGATAGAAAATATCTCTGCCAATACTTTTTTTACTTCGTCATGGGCGGGGCCATCGTAATAGCCCATACTCATGGCCAGATCCCGTGGACCGATGATAAAGCCATCAACGCCTTCGATTTTGCACATTTCGGGAAGGTTTTTGACACACTCCAAGGTTTCGATTTGCGGCATGACCAAGGTTTGGGCGTTCGCGAATGTAACATAGTCTGCCTGCGCCATCGGACCTTGCATGTAGTCTGCTGCACGTACAGGGCCTAGACCCCGATTACCCATTGGAGGGTATTTTATGGCCTCCACTAAACGTTTAACGTCATTGACGGTATCAATACTGGGCATCATAACCCCCATAATACCAGCATCCATATATTGTAAAATGAGTTTTGGGTCTACGCTACGGATACGAGCTAAAGGTGTAATATCCCTTAGTTCACAGGCGCGAACCATATTGGTCACATCAGAAGCTGTAATGGCTCCGTGTTCGGCATCAATCATGTAATAATCCATGCCCAGCAAGCCCATATATTCGCAAAGGATAGGGTCCGTTGTGGGTGAAATCACACCAAACCCAGCTTCGCCGTTTTCAATTCTTTTTTTGAGTTTGTTTTCCTTCATAGTTATTCGATAGGTTCTCCCTTGGCGATTTTATCGCGAACGTAGTTCATTAGCCCTCCTGCTTTTCCAACCTCAGCGATAAAAGGCGCTGCGGGAACTGTTTTGAAGACAGTTCCGTTGGTGATGTTTCGTATCTCGCCTTCGTCAGGATAATACTCCAATTCATCTCCTGTGGAACAACCATCAGCTATTCCATCGCAGGTCACGAAAGGTAATCCGTAATTGATAGCGTTTCGAAATTGCAATCGGGCAAAACTAGTTGCAAAAACTGCTTGAATTCCAGCCCCCATAAGTCCTGTGATTACGTGCTCAATGGATTTTCCGCCACCAGCAAAATTGTGTGCGGCTACGATAAAAGTGAATCCTTGGTCCTTGAATCCATTTTCTTTGTTGAATTCTTCTTTTACACCTGCCATCACCCATTTACTGTTTTCCTCAGCATCAATTGGGGAAGTCCAATACTCTTGAATGATGATGTCGTAGGCCATAACGTAGTCATCGGCGACCCAACATTTTCCTTTTATCATAATCAACTATTTGATTGGTTCAATTCATTAAAAACACGTACCGCAGATTCCGCGGCTGCTTCAATACCCCTTGATTCTTTTGCAGCATGTTCTCCGGCAAAATGGAGATTTCCAGAAGGGCGTATCATATCTTCAAAGAGCGCTGCTTGCCCGACACCAAATTCGCAATACGCGCCTTTGTTGTAGCGATAACTTCCCCATTTATGGGTGCCCAAATAGGATATTTTTCCTTCCGAAGCAGGTCTTATTTTGGCCATGGTTTTCATCGTAAAATCAGCAATTTCCGCATCACTCATCTCTTTGAAATAGTCCGCTCCAGTACCGTTGACCCAACAGGCCAGTTTTACTTCTTCCGAGGCTGCATTCACATCCATGATGCGCTCAAGCGGGGTGTCCGTCCACATACTGGGCGGGATGCCATCTTCTTCCCAAAAGGGCTCGGCATCGAAATGGATTTGGGTGATTCTGGTGTATTGTAGTTCTTTGATGGCCTTTTCCTGGTTGGACGTTAGTTCGGCATTGAGTTTTACATCCCGCAGCGTAGAAAAGGGTATGGTACAAACCACCTTTTTGGCAGAATAGCTTGAACCGTCTTCACAACGTACCGTAACTCGGGTTTGCTGGTCGTCTATTTCGGTAACCATCTTGTCCGTATAGACAGGATGCTGCAAAGCGTCAACAATCTTATTCACTAAATTCTTTGCGCCACCTTTAAAGTTGAAGACTTTTTTAGAGCCGTTGTATTTTCGAAATGCTCGGCTATGCAAGCTGTTGAGGGCTGATGTTTTGAATACATCATTATAATTGGTGGAAATATTGATGAGTGCAATTTCTTCATCGGTATGCCCAAGGTCTTTCAAAAACTCGCTATAGGGTTTATCTAGCTGTGGAGATTGATACCATGCATCCAGACTTTCCAAGGATTTGGCATTTCGCAATTTTGAAAATTCCAAGAAACTGGGTTTGGCCATATCTCCCTCCCAAGGATTGTGTAATTCTCCTTTGAGATAGATGGCAGATGGCGAAGACATGTTCTCTGTGATATCCACTAACTCTACATCTAGCGCTTTAACCACTTTCATGACTTCATCGTAGCGGTCTCCGATACCTCTTCCGCCAACATCTCTTCCCAATGTTGGATGGCTAAACAGTCTTCCACCCATGCGAGGACTTCCTTCCAAAATAATATAGTCTCGACCAGCTTGTTCCAATTCATAAGCAAGCTTGAGTCCAGCCATGCCCCCACCTAAAATGAGGATATCAGTATCTAGTTTAGGGCTGCACCCTAACGGTAAGGTGCCTAACGCCACACTGGCTAGGGCTCCATTTCGTATAAAGATTCTTCTTCGCATGGTTAGGGTTGAGGTTTAAGATGCTACTCTTGGGTCGGTAATTTCACCTCGGATGGCCGAAGCGGCAACAACCGCAGGCGATGTTAGATAGATTTGAGCGTTCTTACTGCCCATACGACCTTTCATATTTCGGTTTCCTGCACTCAAAACGATATCTCCATCACCGGCAACACCGGTATGGATTCCAGCACAGGCCGCACAACTCGGTGTGTCAATAGCAGCGCCTGCTTTTACTAAAGTTTCTAGATATCCGGCTTTAAGAGCATCCAAATAGACGGTTTGACTTGCAGGTACCACAATCATATTCACATCGCGATGAATTTGCTGGTCTTCCAGTATTTCGGCCATTATGGCTAAATCTTCAAGTCGGCCGTTGGTACAGGTTCCGACAAAGGCTTTGTTAAATTTGGTTCCAATTACCTTTTCTACTGGTACGGTATCGTCTAATTTATCGGGTAGCGCCACGGTGGGTGCTAAATCGTTTATGTTGATTTCGTAGACCGCTTCGTATTCGGCATCCTCATCACTGGCAATCATATCCCAGTCGCCTTTGGCAACACCATCAAGATATCTTTGTGTGATTTTATCCGGGGCTACTATACCGTTTTTAGCGCCCAAATCCACCGTCATGTTACAAAGGGTCATGCGCCCAGCCATATCCAAAGACTGGATAGCAGGGCCTGTGAATTCAAGAGTTTTATATATGAGGTGGCCATTCCAATGCATCATTCCCATAATGTGCAGACTAAGGTCTTTTGCCATGACCCAAGGTTGCCATTGACCGGTAATATGGAATTTCACGGAGGACGGAACCCTGAACCAGGCTTTTCCTGTGGCCATGGCCACGGCAGCATCAGTTACGCCAATGGCATATCCAACTGCCCCAACCGCACCATAAGTATTCGCATGGGAATCGGTTCCAATACTGATAGTTCCCGGTAACACATGCCCTTGCTCCACCATGATTTGATGCGCAATACCTTGGCGACCTAAGTCATAAAAATGCGTAATATCATGGTTTTTAACCACTTCACGCCATTCATTGAGCATTGTGGCAAATTTTTGATTGGGGGGTGGTACCAAGTGATCGGATACACAAATGACCCGGTCTTTATCAAATACCTCGGTTTTGCCCAGCTGCCTGAACTTATCAAAACAGGTCTTCCCCAAATAGTCCATGGTCATAACGGTATTGATATCGGTCCAAACCAGTTCTCCAGGAACTACATGTTCTCTGCCGCTGTTTCGTGCCATAATCTTTTCGGTTATCGTCATTCCCATGGTATAGATTTTTTAAACTAATGTTACCTTGTCTAATATATTTATTTTATTTTAGTTAACAATATTAATTATTAACAATATTAATTATTTTTTTTTGAACTATCTAGAAAAGTAAAGGCAATATTCGGTTTGGGATATCATCGTTCAAGAGATGGAAACAAAGGGGTGCAAAAAGATTTTATTTCAAATACAATGGACAGGTTCTTCTTATCATACACAACTAACTAATTAAATTATACGACCGTGGGAAAACTTAATCTTAAGGAATTTAAATTCGGATGGCCAGTGGTGTTGTCCTCAACTTTGGGGATAGGGCTAGGAATGTCGCCCCTACCTTTTTATACTATTGGCGTATTTGCCATTCCATTGATGAAAAACTTCGGTTGGCAAATTGACACGGTTATGTTTGCTTTGCCGGTTTTTACCTTTGCGGCGCTTTTCGCAAGCCCGATGGTTGGTTATTTTGCTGACCGATTTGGAGCACGTAAGACGGCCCTTTGGTCTGTTTTTCTCTTTGGAATCACCTTTATCGCTTTTTCGCTGAACACCGGAAATGTTCCCTTGTACCTGACGCTGTGGGCGTTGTTGGCTTTTGTTGGAGCTGGTACATTGCCCATGACGTGGACCAGAGCCATTAACAATTGGTTTAATGAGAACAGGGGATTGGCATTGGGACTTTCCCTTTTGGGTACGGGCTTGTTTGGCTCCATGGCCAAACTATACGCGTTCAATATTATTGAAAATTATGGATGGAAATTCGCTTACTTAGGTGTTGGACTGCTACCTATTTTAATTGCATTACCCGTTGCTTATTTCTTTTTTCGTGACACGGATGACCCGAAAGTAGCAGACAAGGTTGCCCGATTAAGGGCTGAAGTACCTGCCTATCGAAAAGGGAATTCCAATGGTTTGACTGTTAAAGAGGCCCTCAGGGATTGGAGGTTCTGGTTGCTTTCGTTCTGTTTCGTTTTGATTTCATTTGCGATTGGCGGACCCATCCCCAATTTGGAGAAATTATTAGGCGCTAAAGGATTTGAAACGGTTGATGCCGTAGTTTTGGCCAGCGCATTGGGTTATGCCGTCATCATAGGAAGACTTATTGGCGGATATTTGATAGATAGATTCTGGGCCCCTGCAGTAGCTTTCGTACTCCTGAGTATACCGGCAATATCGTGTTTATTACTGCAATCTGCTGAACTCAGCTATTCTACAGCCCTTATTGCCGTGATGATTTTAGGTTTTGGTGCGGGAGTGGAATATGATTTACTGGCATACTTTGTTTCACGCTACTTCGGCATGAAAAACTATGCCGCGATTTATGGATTCTTATATGGTTTCTTTGCGTTGGGTGCTGGTTTCGGACCGGTGATATTCGGGAAGTTTTTTACGGCAACAGGAAGCTACGACTCTATTTTAGGGTATGCTTTTGTAGCGTTCTTGGTGGGTTCCATACCCCTATTGTTCTTAGGAAAGTATCGTGATTTCAGCGATACAACTACTTCTGAAACCAGTGCTTAGTATGAAGGTTTTAGTTGTTCACGCGCATGAGAATCCTGACTCCTTTTGTAGCGCCCTTGCAGAAAAGGCGAAGTTCTTTTTCAATTCCAAAGGAGATGAGGTTACCATATCTGATTTGTATCTAAAAGGATTCAATCCCACTGGTGGAAAACATGATTTCGAAGTTTTATCCGACGCGCCCTATTACAAATATGCCGTGGAGCAATTGAAAGCTCAAGAAGCAGATGCTTTTGCGGCAGATTTGAAAGCTGAAATGAAACTTTTGGTCGAAGCAGACGTACTTATTTTCAATTTTCCGTTATGGTGGTTTGGCATGCCTGCCATCTTAAAGGGGTGGGTTGATAGGGTGTTGGCCTATGGGTTTGCTTATGGTGGAGAGTACGGTATGGGTCCTAACGGCAGGTTTAAAGGTAAAAAGGCTTTTTTGTGCGTAACAACAGGTAGTCCTGCGGAATTTTATAGTAAGGATGGGGTGCATGGTAGAACAGTGGACGAAATCTTGAAGAATATCAAACAAGGAATATTGGCACTGGTTGGGTACGAGGTATTGCCTAGTTTTGCTGCTTTTGGTGTTTCAAGAATTACGCAAGAAACACGGGAACAAATCCTTGCCGATTATGAAACCTATCTCGAGGAAGCATTTCCTTGATATTACTCGTCTTTCAAGATTTTTTGCAAGGTAGTATTGAAGACTTCCGCTTTGTCCAACATCATAAAGTGATGACTATTATCGATAATGTCTACTGTAAAACCCAGATTGGAGTAATGCGCAATATCAGTCGGTCTTTTATCTGCATTGATAATAGCTTTTTTAAGGGGACTATTTTTTTGTAAGGCTTCAAAAGTCTCGGTATAATCTGTTGCGGCCAGATATGCGGCCGCAGAGATGGCAACGTCTGGATTGTTTTTGGCCATATCCTCAGCGATTCGTTTTTTGAGATTAACATCTGCTGAAGCGTTGAACATGTTCGGGACAAAACGTTTCGTCATGCCATAAAAATCTGTTCTAAACGGGTCGAGCCCTGCTTCCACTTCTGCTTTATTTTTGGCTTTTAGAGGGGAAATAAGATAGTCAACACAAACCATCTGTTCTAGATTCGGAGGCTGTTCGGCAGCTGTTTTCAAAACGACTATCGCGCCCATCGAATGGCCTACGAGCGTAAGGGAGCTATATTCCAAATCAGCAATAACCGACAATACATCTTCCGCAAAACGTTCCATAGTCCATTCCTTTCGGTTGCCGATTGAGGAATTTCCATGCCCGCCAAGGTCTAAAGTTACTACCCTGTACTGTTTAGAAAAGAAAGGTATTTGTGCTCTCCAATAGGTTTGGTCGCAGGTCCAACCATGAACAAAGAGTAGAACGTCTTCTTGGTTTCCGTAGACAGTATAGGTGATTGAAACCCCATCTTTTGAGCTTGTTTCAAAAGTTTCACCAGCTACCTCATTCTGACCAAAAAGAACAAAAGGGAAACTACAGAAAACAATAAAGACCGCTGCAATAACGGTCTTATATATACTTAAAAAGGACATTTTTTATGGTCTAGTTATCTGATCTTGACTCCTGACCATTGGTTCGATTTTTGGGAAGGTCTTCCCAAAATTGGGGGTCAATTCCGTCTTGTCCACAGACTTTACGTTCTTCAATCATGGTCACTCCGTTAAAAGTATCGCCGTCAGACCATTTCCATACGCGAATGCGATGGTCATCATTGCCGATAAGGTCTATTTGCTCAAAAAGCTTCATACCAGGACGATGCTTGTATTCCCAAATGAGCACAACACTGTTCCCTGTTTCCCACGCCTTACCGCTAAGTCTAGGATTTTCGAAAATCAAGTTTCCATCATCATCAAAGGGACATACTCCAAAATCCAAACATTCCTTGAAACCATCATCCCACATGTATTCATTAACCTGATGGTATTTTCGTCCTGGTAACATGGCACAGGTCAAACGGCTTTTCCATTCATCAATAAGTTTTCCGTCAGAACCGATTCGTCTATAGGTCCCTTCCCAAATTCCAGCATGCTTCGGAAATAAGCGTAATTCTTTCATGAGTCTATTTCTTTATGGGTTTAAGATACTAAATTTCCTTATTTAGTTAACATAATTAATTATTAATAAAATTAACTAAATAGGTTTCCGTGAAACATGACTTTTATCAGGTTTGGCTGCTTTTTTGAATTTTACCCCAGGAACTCAAGAGATTCCAATTCATAATGCGTTTGCATGTAGCCAGCAGCACCTGCTTTAAGAAAAAGATAGTCATCATCTGCTGTCACCCAAACATGATAGGGAGGATGTTCTTCCAATAGACTACCTGCAGTATCTCCCACTGAAAAATGTCTCGCCTGAAAGGTGCCTGCTCCTACGGTTACTTCTTCTTCACCATGGAATGTAATGCTCATTTTTTTCATTTCAAAAAGCATGGGTCCGGTAGCGCCCCTATGGTCCGGTGAGGTAAGTATGAAATTTTCAAGGAGCTGTTTTCCCGTTCCTTTGGAGAGATCATAGCATTTCATCAACAAACCGTCTCCCACAATCGGATGCGCTTGCAACCATGGAACCCAACCCTGCGTAGGAAGTTTTTGGCTAATTCTTCCATCTTTGTGATTGTGCATTTCGCATTCCGCAAAATCTTCTCCAAAGCGAAACCAACCTGAACCTTCATATTGGTCCCCCACCGAAAGGCGAACACTGCAATCCAAGGGCTCTCCATTCGGACGCATGGCCAATACTACATCACGAATTACATTCGGTGCATCATCAATTTCGCAATGGGCATGAAGTACCAGATTCTGGTCGCTTTGCTGGGTAAGGGTAAAGAATTCCCTTCCCCTTTCTTTATCAAAGGATTCCTCCTTTTTGCTAGTGTAGCGAATGTATCCGCGAATGGTTTTGTGTTTCATCCAATCAAATGTAAGCCCAAAGCTGCACTGACCAACAATCCTATCCAAATCCCGTACACGTAGGGAAGGCAGTCGTCCATTTTTTTCTTGATGACATGATTCGCTTCTTCCAGGTTTTCTCCCATCATCATTTGGCGAAATGCAGGTTTAAAAATATTCAAGTGATATCGAATGCCCAATCCGCAAAGAATCAAGGCACATACGGTAAGGAGTTTCCAACTAATATAATCAGCAATAATATGGGTAGGGTTTATCAAATTGTACACCGCAAGTCCGCCTACGACGGAAACAATTATGGGTCTGACCCAAAAATCCAATCGCGTCAATTTGCCTTTTAAGGTTTCACTTTTACTAAAGTGTAAGGACAAGACCAGCGTGAGCCAAAGCAAACCTAGAAGCCAAACGATAATTAGTCCGGATGAATCTATTTTAACCAGACCTAAGTATTTCCCCATATGAATACCGGTGGGCATAATCAATGGCATTGCTATGCGTGGACCCAAATCGCATCCCAATAAGATTTGGAGTGCGGTTGCGCGTTGCGGTCCAGAGAGTTTAGGGTCAATTACAAAACGACTTGCGTAGTAAGTACCCATATCTGTCCCCAGCCAAAAAACGAAGAGCAGTATGTGGAAAAACTTTAGGAGAAGAAATAAATTCATGGGTTATAGGTCGGTTTTACAAGTTCCAAAGGAACCAATCTTGCAATAGGTGTTTTATGTGTTGGAGAAAGCGTGCTGCATCCGCTCCATTGATAATCCGATGGTCAAAACCGATGGTAAGCGGCATCATCAACCTAGGTTCAAAAGCATCTTTTATAAAAACAGGTTCGATTGTACTGGCCGCTACCCCTAAAATGGCGGCCTGAGGATGCGATACCAATGGAAAAATGGCAGATGTGCCTATACCTCCAAGATTCGATATCGTAAAAGTTGCCCCTTCCAAAGCCTCAGGTGTGATTTTTTTGTCTCGAACTTTTGCGGAAAGTTGCGAAAGTTCCAGAGCGATTTCTGTTAGTTTTTTGTCATTCGCGTTTTTTACGACAGGGACCATCAAACCCCTGTCCGAGTCCACTGCAATGCCAATATTTACATAGTCTTTAAACACAATTTGTTGCTTCTCAGCATCCAGACTCGCGTTGAAAATGGGAAATTTTTCCAGCGCTTGGGCTAAGACTTTTACCAATATGCAGGTCAAGGTCAATGCACCACCCATTTCTTTGACTTGTAGTTTGTGTTCTTGCCGTTTGGCTTCGAGCTGGGTGATATCGACTTTTTCCTGTAGCCAAGCATGGGGAATGATAGACCAGGCCGTGGTCATGTTACGACTCGTTGCTTGCATGATGCCCGACATGTCTTTTACTTCAACATCACCCCATTTAGAGAAATCAGGCAATGCTGGCAACATCACTGTATTACCTGCACTTTTTTGGGTGTTTTGGGTTTTGGCGAAGTGTTTTACGTCTTTAACGCCGATGCGATTACTTGCGAATTGCGGTTGTACTTGGGTAATGTCCACACCAATTTCGCGGGCAAGTCTACGCGCTATAGGCGTACTTCTATATTTTGAGCCATTTGCCTTAGGCTTTGGAGCTGGTTCTGCTGGTATTGGCGACGGATTTTGCGGTTTTGCTGCAGGAGTTTTTGCTGTGCCATTGGTTTCCGCCACCGGCTGTGCGATAGGAACCGTCTTTTCAATAGGAATGGCAGTATTGGAACGAATGGATAGGATAGGGGCATCCACGCCAATTTCATCCCCAACGTTCACGATAACCTCAAGAATGGTTCCCGCTGCATCAGAGGGTACCTCGACGACTACTTTGTCCGTTTCCACCTCCATTAGCGTCTGCTCTTTTTCGATAACATCACCACTTTTGACATGCAAAGCGATGACGGTTCCTTTTTCGATGCCTTCTCCCAA
>CALBPG010000149.1 GCA_937899065.1 uncultured Allomuricauda sp. | reverse complement strand
GAAAACCTCTTCTTTTAGACTTTTAGGAAAATCCTTTTCACCGGACCAGGCTTTTTCTTCGCTTAGCGTAGTGACATCAGAACGTTTGGCGGTTAAATCCCCCATTTTCTTCATGAACATCAGTGATGCAAAAACCAAGCCCACACCTACGGCATATACCAAGTTCCAAATGGAAGACAAGACCATTACAGTAAGCATAATGATGACTTCGGAACTTAATTTTATGGGTCCTATAGCAATGTCTTTGGGCATATGCGGAATGGCGCGCAGCCCTTTGTAATCCATTACCCCAATACCAACGGTGACCAAAATCCCTGCTAACACCGCCGCGGGAATTTGCGAGGCTATGGGCCCCATAGCCAATAGAATCACCAAAAGCAATACTCCGGCAATCATTCCGGAAAGACGAGTTTTCCCTCCTGAATTGATGTTGACTACTGTTCGAATCGTGGCACCAGCTCCAGGGATTCCACCAAAAATAGCGGCTATACTATTTCCGATACCTTGGCCTACCAATTCTTTATTGGGCTTGTGCTTGGTTTGGGTCATATTGTCCGCTACCACCGAAGTCAACAATGAATCAATGGCACCCAAAAGCGCTAGGGTGAGCGCCGTGAAAATATACGGAGATACAGAGCCAAATGAAAAGGAAGTGAATATCTCCATTCTGGGCAGCGGCAACCCGCTTGGAATTTGTTCTATGGGACGATATTCCAAACCGAAACCGTATGCCACTCCGGAAACAACCACCAAAGCGACCAAGGTACTGGGTATGGTTTTCGTAATTCTTTTGAACCCATAGATGATTAGGATTGTGACCAAGGCTAAAGTCAATTCCAGCCAATTGATATTGGAAAGTGCCCTGGGCAAAACCCTGAAGGTTCCCAATACACCAGAGGCGTCTTTGGCTGCCAAGGTTTTGGCTTCTTTATCCCTATCCGCCGGGGTGATTTGTGCTGCTCGTTTAAGGGTTTCTTCAAAATCTTCCAAAACCAGAATACCTTCTCCCGCCTCATCTTTTAAGATGTTTTCAAGGATTTCTTCTTCCGCCAAAGCCATGTAACGGTCTACATAAGCTTTGTCTTCTTTAGGATAATAGCCTACAGCGGGCAAAATCTGCGTTACTAAAATGATGACACCGATAGCCGTCATAAAACCTGAGACTACGGGGTAAGGAATATATTTGATGTACTTACCAAGTCCAAGAAGTCCCAACCCTATCTGAAGAATACCTGCAACAAGAAAGATGGTCAGGATGGCAGGAAGTGCTTTTTCTACATCGCCATCATTTACAGCAATAATCCCGGCGATAACCACCATGCTTACCGCGGTCATAGGGGCGGTAGGACCAGATATCTGCGTATTGGTTCCACCGAAGAGCGCTGCGAAAAAACTTATGAAAATAGCGCCATACAAACCCGCGCTTGGGCCCAGTCCTGAACTTACACCAAAGGCGAGGGCTAAGGGCAATGCAACAATACCAGCGGTGATTCCTCCAAATAGGTCCCCTCGAATGTGTTTGAACATGGCGTTGGATAAAACGATTACATGCTTGGGCCAAGATAGTAAATTTGACCCATGAAAAAAGGCCCGAGCGTATTGCAAAGGCCTTTTATAACGCTGTGTTTTGAAATTTTACAAAAAGTGGACTTTACCGTCCGCAATATCGTACATGGCGCCAACAACCATAATTTCACCATTTTCTTCCATTTCGGCAAGAACCGGGCTCTTTTCCCTCAGATTGTCAATGGTCAAATAAACATTTTTTTCTGCTACCGCATTTACAAAATCGGCATTCTTAGAATTCCGTAGATTCGGGTCTTCTGGTTCAGTAATCGCTTCCACAGCGGGTTTGATTTTGCTCAAAAGGATGGTTAAATTTCCCATTTTTGCATCATCACAAGCCCCTTTAACGGCTCCACAAGCAGTATGCCCCAAAACCACGATAATCTTGGTGCCTGCCAGTTTGCAGGCAAATTCGATGCTGCCCAAAATATCCTCGTTCACGATATTTCCCGCAACGCGAGCGCTGAAAATGTCCCCAACACCTTGGTCAAAAACCAACTCTGCCGAAACCCTAGAATCAATACAACTCAAAATGGTTGCAAAAGGATACTGGCCAGAGGTGGTTTGTTTGACTTGCTCGATTAAATCGCGCGCGGTTTGGTTTTGTTGTACAAATCGTTGGTTACCTTCTTTTAGAAGCTTCAACGCTGACTCAGGAGTTAGCGCTGCCTGTGTTGCTTTAGTCTGTGTTATCATTTGATATGCTTTGATTTTCTTTTTTATCTAGCTTAAAAAATTTGATGTAGCTATCTGGGTTTTCTACGATACCCCGTTCTGAAATGAGCTTAATGTGGATATTCTTGTTCTTTGCCTTTTCAGAAAAGTCTTCGAGAATCTCAATAATGTCGTTATCCAAATAACGGGTCTTACGAACATCCAGTTCCAAATAAGAATCTTCAGGAAGGCTGTCCAATTCTTTTAGGATGGCACCTTTATTAAAGAACGTTACCTCTTCGGCCAAGGTCATTTTTATTTTGTGAACCCCGTTGCTTTTATCTTCAATGTGAAGAAAGTGGGAGTTTTGATAGCTTTTGATAAGAATTACCACAATACCAACGGCTAATCCTAGACCGATACCAACTAATAAATCCGTGAAAACGATACCCAACACAGTCACCACAAAAGGAATAAACTGTTTCCAACCCAATTGATACATGGTCTTGAACAATTTGGGCTTGGCCAATTTATAACCCACAATAAATAGTATCGCGGCTAAAACAGACAACGGAATCATGTTCAACAACTTCGGAATAAGCAGTACCGAAATCAACAAAAAGAAACCATGAATGATAGCGGAAGCTTTGGTTCGCCCGCCGGACTGTATGTTTGCCGAACTACGAACGATTACCTGAGTAACCGGCAGTCCTCCTAGAAAACCAGATATGGTGTTTCCAACGCCTTGCGCCATAAGTTCTTTGTTAGTAGGCGTAGTGCGTTTGTATGGGTCAAGTTTGTCGGTTGCCTCTACGCAAAGCAAGGTTTCCAAACTGGCTACCAATGCAATGGTGAAAGCCGTAATCCATATTTCAGGATTTCCAACGACCTCAAAGTTTGGAAAGCTTAGTAGCCCCCCTAGAGAATCCAAACTATCAGGGACAGGAACTTTTACCAAGTGCTCTGCTGAGATGCCCCAAACCGCATTACCTTTTGTCAAAGCAAAATATAGTATACCCATAATTACTGCTACCAAAGGCCCTTGGATGAGCTTGAATACTTTTGACTTTTGGGTCAAAACCCGATCCCATAATATCAATATGCCCAATCCGATCAAAGCAATTAAAGTTGCTCCCAAACTAATGGAGTTGATGGCGTTTAGAATTTCACTGAAGGTGTTTTCTCCATCCACTTGAAAGAAGGCAAAATCCCCTTCAGGGTCGGCATCGTAGCCAAAGAAATGGGGGATTTGCTTTAGGATGATAATAATACCAATCCCTGTCAACATACCTTTGATGACGGAGGAAGGAAAGTAATAGGCAATCACCCCTGCTTTCAGAATACTAAAAACAATCTGGATAAGTCCACCTAGGACCACAGCGACAAGGAAGTTTTCAAAACCTCCCAAAGTGCCAATGGCGGTCAATACAATGGCTGCCAATCCAGCTGCGGGACCACTTACTCCAATTTGGGAACCACTCAGGGTTCCTACGATGATACCTCCAACAATTCCAGCAATAAGGCCAGAGAACAAGGGGGCACCACTGGCTAGTGCGATACCCAGACAGAGCGGGAGTGCTACAAAAAATACTACGATACTAGCGGGTAGATCGTTTTTGATATACTTGAACATAGTTTTGCGAATAGATTAGATGCGATAACCTCTTCGATAAAAAGAGGTTGTTTGATTAAAAAAGGTTGTGTCGTGTTATTTATGCGAAGTTTCGCGGAGGAGGCACATTGACCTCTCCTATAAAATCGAGCCCAGTATGGAAAGCGTCTTGCATTTTCAATACTGGATTTAGCTCTGAAAAAGCGGTAAGATGACCTAGAGTGTTGAAGAATAAATCACTTTCATCACTCTTTTTTTCAGACTCTTTTTCGGTATTTTTTTCCTCTTCAGAGGTGTCCACCAAAACCACGATATCCTTTTCGAGGTCAAGAATAGATAGCAATGAGGGGGCTAATATCGAGGATATGAGCACTAGTGCGATTAGGGGAAAAGTGATGGATTTTATCAATCGTCTACTTTTAAACAAAAATAAAAGTAAAGCTATTGATTTTAGTTAAATTTTGACTAAAAATCCTTTAAAAGCTTGATTTTTTCAATTTTAACCCAACCAATCTGACCATCTTCCAACTTAATCTTTCGCCATGCTTCCAAACTATCCAATACGTTGACTTTGGTCCCTTCATGGAGGGTAAATACAGATTCACTACTCGCATTGGGCTCGGCTTGGATTTTAACCTCACGCGCGAAGATGATGGCAGGGTTATCTGATACGAACTCCCGATATTGCAGATAGGCCAATAGAACGGCTGTACACCCCAAAACCAGACTGATGACGCTAGTAACAAAAGCTACTCGTTTTTGACTTGCAATTCCCAAAAAGTAATAGGCCAAGTAGCAAAGCACGCAAAACATCATTAAAGCAATGGCCAAATACGACCATTGATCAAATGAAAGTCCATTAACCAGTCCGTCATAGAGTTTTCTTAATTCTGTTTGCGGCATTTGTTCAACTGCATCCAACCGCATGTTTTGGGCATAGCCCAGATTATTTAAGATTTCTGGGTCGTTGGGCTTTAAAAGCA
>CALBPG010000148.1 GCA_937899065.1 uncultured Allomuricauda sp. | reverse complement strand
CCCCCGTCCAGTGTTGACTAGTACTCGGCGTTTAGCCCTCTGAGTGTTTTTTGGCCGAGCAAATCAAGAACTCTACTACCTATTTCGGATACCCCGAAGTACCCGAAAACAATGACCTATCTATTCTTGGGATTAGTAGCTTGGCCAAGCTTCACCTCAACAATGCAGGAGACCCATGGGTTCACGGTAATGCGAAAATGCACACCAAGGCCTTTGAACAAGAGGCGTTGGACTTTGTTGCCCATTTATATGGAATTCAAGATGATTATTGGGGCTATATCACCAGCGGCGGTACCGAAGGGAACCTTTATGGCATGTATACCGGGCGGGACTATTTGGTCAACCAAAACCTAAAACCCGTTTTCCTTTTCTCAGACTCCAGTCATTATTCCATTCCTAAAAATGCACATCTTTTAGGGATACGAGCTATTCCTTTAAAAGCGCAATCCACCGGCGAAATGGATTATACCCAATTGGAATCTACCTTGCAACAACTTGATGAAACGGAAGGGGTTATTCTCAACATAAACTTAGGCACCACCATGACTGGCGCGATGGACAGTCTGAAAGCCATCAACGACTGTATTGATACGTTGCAATTCCCACGAGAAAAATTGTTCCTGCATATCGATGCGGCCTTAATGGGGTTCATTTATCCCTTTTTGGAAACGGCAGAACCTTTGTTCAAAAATGGGGCCCATAGTATTGCTATGTCCGGACACAAATTTCCAGGGGCGATTCATCCTTGCGGTATTGTTTTGACGAAAAAAGACAAACATGATGCTGCCTTTGGCGATAATTGGATTCCCTACGTAGGCTCAAAAGACACTACCATTAGTGGCTCAAGAAACGGGTTCTTGGCCTTAAATCTTTGGTACATTTTCCAGAAAAAAGGCCTCCAAGGCTTCAAAAAGGAAGGAATGGAATGCATTGAAAATGCACAATATCTAACCCAAAAACTCAAGGATATGGGGTATCCTGATGTTTTCCAATTTCCGAATCAAATCATCGTGACCTTCAAAAAACCCATTCCAGAATTGGTTCGCAAATACCAATTGGCAACCCAAGGGGACATGGCCCATGTGGTGGTCATGCAGCACATTACCCCTTCTCGAATTGATGGGTTCTGCGCAGACTTAGAGAGAAGTGGGTTCTAACTTTAGCAGACTCACCTAACTTTTCTATGGCCTCCTCGGCCTCAAGGTTTTCAGCTTCAAGCATTTGGGCGACATTCCTCTGGAGATAAAATTTCACTGTTTTCAGGGTGGTGCTTCACTACGCCTTAGGTCTATTTTGCAACAAATATTTGTTGGAAAGGTGAATCGCGACCTAATTGCACCGCTAAATACCTTCAAACCAACCTCAAACACTAAAGTATGTTACGACCGCTACTCCTACTCGGCGCGTTTCTTTTCGTTGTCCACACTTTTGGTCAAACCCTTATCCCTGATGCGAATTTCGAACAGTTTTTAGTCGACCAAGGCATTGATACCAATGGCATTACCGGAGACATCCTGAACGCCGATGCCGCAGCAGTTACTAACCTCAACGTTACCCGAAATGATATAACTGATTTTACCGGACTTGAGGCTTTTGTAAATGTGATTACCTTGGATTTGGGGCAAAACAATTTCTTAACCGCTCCAATGACAACACTTACTTTATTGGAGGAGTTGGTTTTTGATGACAACGATATATTGGACAATCTTGATTTGACCCAAAACGTCAATCTCAGAATATTGAATATTGGTACTACGGGCTCCGGCACAAATGCATCCACGATAACAGATTTGGATTTATCTCAAAACATGGTCTTGGAAACCATATATGTCTATGCCTTTCTGAACCTTGCAAACTTAACCTTCCCGCAGACTGCCACCATTACCCAAATTGATGTTATTGGCATAGAAGAAGATGTTTTTGACTTTACCAACCATAGCGGTCTTGTTGATTTAGGACTAAATCAAAATACTTCAACCACTTCTATACTACTTCCTGCTGACAAAACGAACTTGATGTTTTTAGACATTAGAAATATGGGGGTTAACAATATTGATTTAGACGGATATAATGCCTTGGAGCGTGTTTCCCTTCGAGGTACTTCAGTCGAAACATTAAATCTACCGACAAGCGGGACCTTGACTTACCTCTTTATAAGTGGCCATAGATTGCCCAGTGTTTACGATTTAAGTTCAGTGCCGAATATTGTGGACCTCACCATAGAGTCAAATCAACTAGCAACTTCATTTAATGTGAATATTACTGCGCTTGCTGATTTAGTAAACCTGGACCTGCAAAACAATAAAATGACCACCTTAGACATCACTCAGAATACTATTTTAGAAGATGTCAATGTGTCTAACAACCAATTACCCACCTTCGATTTGTCGCAAAACACCTTGCTTACAGATTTAAATGCTTCATCGAATCTTATTACCACATTGGATTTATCGCAAAATGTTGCTCTTGAAGAATTGAACCTGACAAGCAACGAATTACCTACTTTGGATGTTTCCACAAACATCCTTCTTGAAAACTTACTGCTAGGATTCAATGAGTTGCCAACCTTGGATGTTACTAATAATCCTGAATTGTTTCGTTTGAACATTAGCGATAATCTTTTTACAACCACTGGTTTGGATTTGACCCAAAATCCGCGTTTGGACAATTTGAACGCTTCCAACAACCAAATTGAATCGCTGAATATCTCTCAAAACCCAAGAATGGGAACATTACTTCTGAGTAACAACTTGTTCACAGGCACCAGCATCATTGACCAATACCATACCATTTGGAGCAATCAAGGTGCTTTGGGGGCTTCCGACAGACTCGATGTCAGCTTTAATCAGTTATCAGGACAAATACCTGATTTTGCCTCTTTGATTGTTGACCGGAGAACCAATTATTTTGAATTTCAATTCAACGACAACAATTTTGAATTTGGAGACTTTGAAGACCAACATGCAGCATTGGTTTCAGCATTGACAGATACTTGGAGTAGCAGCCCCTTTCTACCATTTTGGCGTGATTATGACTATGCGCCCCAAGCCAAAGTAAACGCAATCGAAAATCCAGTACGCAACGCTGGTGAAAGCATCACTTTAACCACTACCGTCCGCGGCGCCCAAAATCATTATAGATGGTTTAAAGATGGAGTAGAAATTCCGGATGCACCTGACGCACCTGAATTGGTCTTGGAAAACCTCAACACTTGTGATGCAGGAGTATACTATACCGAAATCACTAGCGATTTAGTACCCTTTGAAAATGCCAATCCACCAGGTACAAACGGTAAAAACTTACTATTGGTTCGAAACGATATTACCCTTACCGTAAATGCTACCAAAACATGCGCGACTTTGAATATGCCTCTGAACAATGTACCTATAAACACGGATATTCAATAGGATAATAATCCAGGGGCTTGAGGCTATAGAATTAGCTTAGGCACCGCTAGTGGTAGTGATGACCTATTACCTCTTACTGATGTAGGTGAAGTCACGGTATACAACCATCCAACAGATTTTGCTACGAACCAAGACATCTTTGTAACAATTATTCCGTATTACGATGATGGAGACTTTGCTTGCACGGAACAATCTTTCAGAACCAATGCTTCATCCACTATACCAGATTGTACTCTTCTGTTGTCGCCAACTGATGGAAACACCAATGTTGCTGTAGACTTGTCCCGTATTACTTGGAATCCCGCCAGCGGCGCAGATGAATACTATATTACGGTAAGCAGCCCTAGCGGAGCGAACGATATATCCACCACGATAACCAACAACTTTTTGGATTTCACCAATGACTTTACAGGTGGTGAAACGGTTACCGTTAGTATTGTTCCAGCAAACACTTTAGGCAACGCTACAGGGTGTACACCAGAGAGCTTTACTATAGTTGCTGCAACAGCCATGCCACCAAACTGCACCAACCTCGCAGGACCCATGGATGGGGCAACCGATGTGGCGGTAGACCTAGCACAAATCTCTTGGGATGCTGTTACCAACGCCGACGGTTATCGATTAACCCTTAACGGAAGTTCAAGCGACACAAATGATGAAACCAACTTGGTGGTCACCGGAACGTCACATGCCTTTACCAACGAATTTGACAATGGAGAAACCGTTACTGTTACCATAGTTCCCTTCAATGCCGACGGAGATGCAACCGGATGCACACCTGAGAGCTTTACCATTATCGCTGCTACACCTATGCCGCCAGGTTGTACCAATCTTGCGGCACCTATGGATGGAGATACTGATATAGCCGTTGATTTGACGCAGATTGCTTGGAACCTTGCTTTAGGTGCAACTGGTTATCGATTGACCATTGACACTGGCATCAGTAATGCGAACGAAGTAACGGACTTGGTAGTTACTGGCACCTCACATCCCCTTACAGACAATTTTGTTAACGGCGAAACCGTCACCGTGACCATTGTGCCCTTTAATGCTGACGGTAGTGCGATAGGATGTTCTCCGCTAAGCTTTACCATAGTTTCCGATTCTTCTATGCCGCCAAACTGTACCAACTTGACTGAACCGCTAGATGGGGCTACCGACGTGGCAATAGACCTAGCTCAGATTTCTTGGGACGCTGCAGCCAATGCTGACGGATACCGATTGACCATAGATGGGAGCATGAGTGATTTCAATGATGAAACCGCTCTGGTTGTTACTGGAACTTCGCATCCCCTCGCCAATGATTTTATCAATGGAGAAACTGTAACAGTAACCATTGTGCCCTTTAACGCCGATGGCGATGCAACAGGATGTGTGCCAGAAAGTTTTACCACTATTTCTACCACTGCAATGCCTCCAAGTTGTACCAACCTGGTAGCACCTGTAAACGGCACTACCGACGTCGCTATGGACCTTGCGCTAATTTCTTGGGAAGCTGTAGCCAACGCCGAAGGGTATAGAATGACTAATGATGGTAGTTTAAGCGATGGCAACGATGAAAACGCCTTAGTAGTCAATGGAACATCACATCCAATTTCAAACAACTTTATGAATGGAGAAATGGTCTCTCTTACAATAGTGCCTTTTAACGCTGATGGTGATGCCGTAGGATGTACCATGGAAAGCTTTACCATTATTTCAGCAATGCCTCTGTTACCTAGTTGCACAACATTATTGAACCCCATTAATGGCGCAACCGATGTTGCCATAGATTCCAGTATTGAATGGAATCCAACGGAGGGTGCAGAAGGGTATCGTATTGCTATAGGAACCACAGCTGGAGGAGCCGAACTATTTGAGGGGGACCTTGCATTCCTAACCTCATACACTCCAGAAAATGCATTTGAATATGAAACGACGATTTATGTGACCATTACCCCATATAATACGGAGGGTATTGCTTTAGGATGTAACTCTGAATCCTTCACCACCCTTTCTCTTCCAGAAGAACCACCTGCCGAACCCGATACTGAAATGCTATTCGGGTTTTCACCGGATGGAGATGGCATCAATGAATATTGGGAAATCAATGGTATTGAAAACTATCCAGAAAATGTAGTCAGTATTTTCAATCGGTGGGGCGATTTGGTTTTCAAAATTCAAGGATACGACAATAGCGGAAATGTATTCACTGGAGAAGCGAACC
>CALBPG010000147.1 GCA_937899065.1 uncultured Allomuricauda sp. | reverse complement strand
GAAAGCATTTCAACAGTTAGGGTATCCGTTTGACCTTAAGCAAGGCCAACACAATAGAGAAGTAGTAATCGTGGTAAGTTTTTCATAATAAGTAGGTTGTAAATTCGGCATGAATTAACCGCTTTTTTACGTAAGAAAAAAAAGTCAAAACCTTTTTTCGTTCAAATCAAAGCTTATTCGGTGAGATAATTATTAGAAGGATAGCCCAAGCCGTATCTTTGCCCCGAGAATACAAAAATTATAATACCATGAGTTTTCGGATAGAAAAAGATACCATGGGGGAAGTACAGGTTCCCTCGGACAAATATTGGGGTGCGCAAACCGAGCGGTCCCGAAACAATTTTAAAATTGGTCCTGCTGCCTCCATGCCTTTGGATGTGGTGTATGGTTTTGCCTATTTGAAAAAAGCGGCGGCGCATACCAATCATGAATTGGGTGTGTTAGCAGAAAATAAAAGAGATTTGATTTCACAAGTTTGCGATGAAATTCTTGAAGGTAAGCATGATGACCAATTTCCCTTGGTAATCTGGCAAACGGGTTCAGGTACGCAAAGCAACATGAACGTGAACGAGGTGGTTGCGAATCGTGCACATGAGATTGCCGGAAAAACTATTGGTGAGGGTGAAAAAACCATTCAGCCGAATGATGATGTCAACAAAAGTCAATCTTCTAACGATACCTATCCCACTGGAAAGCCCATCGCAGCCTATAAAAAAGTGGTCGAAGTTACTATCCCGGGGGTACAACAACTCAGAAATACCCTAGACCAAAAGGCGAAAGCTTTTGAAAAAGTTGTGAAAATAGGACGAACACACTTGATGGATGCCACCCCATTGACCTTAGGGCAAGAATTTTCAGGCTATGTTTCACAACTAGACCACGGACTGAAGGCCTTGGAAAACACCTTGGACCACCTTAGTGAATTGGCTCAGGGAGGCCCAGCAGATGGAACGGGACTAAATAAGCCTAAAGGATATGATGTGCTTGTCGCAAAATACATAGCGGAATTCACCGGGCTACCTTTTAAAACGGCGGCTAATAAATTTGAAGCCTTAGCCGCACATGATGCCATTGTGGAAACTCATGGCGCTCTGAAACAAATCGCCGTTTCCTTGAATAAAATCGCCAATGATATTCGGATGATGGCTTCTGGACCACGTTCTGGAATTGGAGAAATTATTATTCCTGCCAACGAGCCAGGGAGTTCCATTATGCCTGGAAAAGTGAACCCTACTCAGTGTGAAGCCCTGACCATGGTTTGTGCCCAGGTGATGGGTAACGATGTAGCCATTAGCGTTGGTGGAACACAAGGTCATTACGAATTGAACGTGTTCAAGCCGATGATGGCAGCGAACATTTTGCAATCCGCCGAGTTGATTGGAGACGCTTGCATGAGTTTTGAAGAAAACTGTGCTGCGGGCATTGAACCCAATCATGAAGTGATTAAAACCTTATTGAACAATTCCTTAATGCTGGTTACCGCACTCAATACCAAAATTGGGTACTACAAGGCAGCCGAAATTGCAAATACCGCACACCAAAATGGTACAACACTAAGAGAGGAAGCTATCAATTTAGGATATGTAACTCCGGAAGAGTATGATGCTTGGGTAAAACCTGAGGATATGGTAGGTAGCTTGAAATAGCATTAACTAGATTCCTATGTCTGTTATGTTATTCCGTGCTTACTGCCCGTCAGGTCAGGCGGGGACACGGAATCCTATCCCATTAATTGGATTCCTGCTTTGAGCCGCCGCTAAAGCTATGACGACACGTGGCCGCAGGAATGACAATAAAATCCAAAAAGAGAAGCCCGCTCAATCGAATGAGCGGGCTTTTCTATTAAATGGATAGTGTATATCGTTATGGGTATCTTATTTCAATGCGAATTTAGAAGTACCCAATAATTTCAACTTGTTGTCGTAAACGTTAACCATGTAGTTTCCTTTCTGGAACTCAGAGGCTGGCTTGTTGATGTAGTCACAAACATCCAAAGAACTGTTTTCGTAGTAGAAGTTGGTTCCCTTACTGTAAGTGATACTAGCACCTTCTTCGCTGGACTTAGAGAAGCTGTCACCCAATACGTTTCCTTGAGGGTCCAATACTTCAATGAAGAACTCACGGTCCCCTGCATCAGCAATTACGTTGTCTGCAACCGTAAAACATACCTTGAATTTGTCAGTAGACTTGGCTCTAGAAGTAGAAACTAGTTTTCCGTTCTTTCTTTCTTTTACTGCATCTACAGAGAAAGTAGACAAGCTAAGGGCAGAACCTCTTTCAACAGCGTCAGCCAATTGGGTGTTTTGAACAACCAATGAATCGTTGAAAACAGTTTGCTTTTCCAACTCAACAAAAGTACTGTCACGCTCCATAGCCAATAAGGTGTTGGATTGTGTTAAAGAGTCAACTTGCTTTAAAAGCTCTTCTCTCTCAGCTTTAAGTACGCTAACTTGTCTTCTGTATCTTGATAGGGAAGCGATATCAGATTTCATAGCTTGTACAGAATCGATGTACTTCGCAATGTTATCTCTAGCAGCAACCAATTCTTCATTGGTAGCGTTGCTTTCTAAAATGGCTTTGTCATACTCAGATTTCAAGCTGTTTAAATCTTCAACAACCAAACCTTTCTCTTGCTCAAGAGCCATGGTAGTTTTCTTTTTGTCTTGGTAAAGACTAACCGTATAAATGATGGTACCTAAAAGCACTACTCCAAGTAGTCCTGCTATTACCTTCAATCCGTTGTTACTTTTTGTTTCAGTCATAACTTTGTAAATTAATTGATCCTCGTTTAAGGTTATTCTATCAATCGTGTTTGGTTTATATACGCTTCGGTTGTTCTTTTGGATTTTTCCTTGGATGAAAAGCGATATAAGTTCTATCCAGATGTCTTTTTAAGTGCTGTTTTTCAATTTGTTATGATGGAATATTGTTTTTTAAAAAAAATCGACTTGATATTGCTTTTTATTTTTTTAGGATTGGGATTGTCCTTAAAATCACAAGAAAAAGTCCCTACAAATGTCCCTTTTGAAACAGATAGCTTACAAATTCATCGATTGAACACTACGACATTGCTCCTACAAGTAGAGGAATTACAAATTTTGATTAATCCAAAGGGGAAACTACCTAAAACACTTACTGGAGAAACATTGGATTTGATATTGATTACAGATGACTCGAAAAATAGTTTCGAACTAAGTACACTTCGACAATTGAATACTCAAAATGCCAAAATCTTTGTGCCCTGGGCACTGGCCCAAAAGCTTCCCTTAGAGTTCACTACACAACTGGACCCCTTGAAACATTTGGATGAGAAAGAGCGATTCGGCCTAGTTGTAACAGCGCATTACGAAGTGGATGAAATGATGGGCTATATCTTAAAAACCAAAAACCATATCCTTTTTATTGGTTCAAATGGTGGCAAAACCTTTTTACCTAAAGGAATTCAAAAAATCGATTTGGCTATTGTCAGTGGCGTGGGAATTGATAATGTAAATTCAAAATCAAATAAGGTCACCGAAGTGACCTATTTGTTTCCTTACAATTCTAAAGAAAATCGTACGCGATTTCTGAGCTTCTGGAAAAACGCCTATCCCACAACCAAAATCCTTATCGAATAAGCTTTTTGTATTTGATACGCTGTGGCATCAAGTCCGTTCCCAAACGTTTCTTCTTATTTTCCTCATAATCCGAAAAGGAACCTTCAAAGAAATACACTTGTGAATCGCCTTCAAAAGCGAGGATGTGGGTACAAATCCTATCCAAGAACCATCTATCGTGCGAAATGATGACCGCACAGCCAGCAAAATTCTCCAAACCTTCTTCAAGGGCTCTAAGGGTATTTACGTCCAAATCGTTCGTGGGTTCATCCAGAAGCAACACATTGCCCTCCTCTTTCAAGGTCATGGCCAAATGCAGACGGTTTCGCTCTCCACCCGAAAGCATATTTACCTTTTTGTTCTGTTCACTTCCTGAGAAATTAAACCTGCTCAAATAGGCTCTGGAATTGACTTGCTTTCCACCCATATTGATAAGCTCTTGCCCGTCACTGAAGTTTTCCCAAATGGTTTTATTCACATCAATATTGGAATGACCCTGGTCCACATAAGCCAATTTCGCAGTCTCCCCTACAGAAAACGAACCTTTGTCTGGCGTTTCTTCACCCATTATCATTCTGAAAATGGTGGTTTTACCCGCCCCGTTAGGACCAATAATCCCCACGATTCCTGCTTGAGGAAGATTGAAATTCAAATCTTCATAAAGCAATTTATCTCCGAAAGCTTTGCTTACACCCTGCGCTTCAATCACATTGGTTCCCAATCGAGGACCGTTTGGAATATAGATTTCCAGCTTTTCCTCTAATTGCTTTTGGTCTTGGCTCAATAGCTTGTCGTAGTTTTTAAGCCTTGCCTTTTGTTTGGTTTGACGTCCTTTCGCGCCTTGTCGAACCCATTCCAACTCTCGTTCGAGTGTTTTTTGTCTTTTAGAAGCTTGTTTGGTTTCCTGAGCTAATCGCTTGGATTTTTGGTCCAACCAGCTGGAGTAGTTGCCTTTCCAAGGAATACCCTCTCCTCTATCCAATTCCAAAATCCATCCCGCTACATTATCCAAAAAGTAACGGTCGTGTGTAACGGCAATCACCGTGCCTTTATATTGTGCCAAGTGATGCTCCAACCAATGCACAGATTCCGCATCCAAGTGGTTGGTGGGCTCATCCAGTAATAACACATCAGGTTCTTGAAGCAATAAGCGGCAAAGCGCTACCCTACGTTTCTCTCCACCGGAAAGCACCTCAATTTTCTTATCGGATTCTGGGGTTCGCAAGGCATCCATTGCTATTTCCAATTTCGTATCCAACTCCCAGGCGTTTGAAGCGTCAATTTTATCTTGGAGTGTTGCTTGCTTATCCATGAGCTTTTGCATTTTATCTGCGTCCTCATACACTTCTGGCAAAGCAAACATGTCATTTATTTTATTATACTCATCGAGTACGGCAACGGTTTCTGCAACACCCTCTTTCACGACTTCCAGAACCGTTTTGTTCGGGTTAAGCTCAGGTTCCTGTTCCAAATAACCTACAGAATATCCTGGCGAAAAAACGACATCGCCTTGGTAGTTTTTGTCAACACCTGCAATAATTTTCAGTAAGGTTGATTTCCCAGAACCGTTAAGCCCTAGAATTCCAATCTTGGCGCCGTAGAAAAAGCTGAGGTAAATATTTTTAAGGACCGGCGTATTGGCGGTCTTGAAAGTCTTAGTCACTCCAGACATGGAGAAAATGACTTTTTTATCGTCTGACATCCTAAATGTTTTTGGTAATTATGTTACGAACTAAACCCGTCCTTTAAGTGCGTTGAACACCCAAGCTACCGCGAAAAAACCAATCCCTACGGCAGCAAATCCGTATCCTGCAACTTCATCATATTTAAAAGCGCCAAGCGCTATCATTCCCATACCAACAAAAATCATAATCCAAGTGGCCCAAGCTAGCACGGTGTTCTTATTCATTCCCATATTCAAGGTTTCAATGAAAATCAAATATCGTAAAAAAAGGAAAAAAGGCAGCCAAAAGCAAGCTATACTTCAAAAGGGAAACGCAAACCTACCTTTTCCCTTACGGAATCCAACAAAGTCACCAAATCCAGACTATGTTGTAAACTCCATTTTTCGCTCTCTTTGGCTTGTCGTCTCAGGCAGGAATGTACCTCTTCAATTTCTTCGGTGAATCCACCGCCTTTAGGAGGTGTCTCCACTAGCGTTTCAAGACCATCCTCCTCAATACGATAACTAGAGGTTTCATGCCATCGCGGTTGAATCAATATTTGCCCTTTACTTCCTGAAATCTCGGCTTCCATTTTGGATGTGCTACTAAAACCTGAATACAAACACGCCATAGCATTCGGGTATTGAAACTGCATTGCGGTTTGGATTTCTGTAGCATTTTCATGAAAAGTAGACATGGCTTGAATCTTTTCCGGCATGCCCAAAACCAGGTAGCTCAAAAAAATGGGATAAATACCGATATCCAAAAGAGAGCCCGACGCCAATTCTGGGTTCCAAAGCCTAGAATCCAAATCCCTGTCCATCCCGTTGAAAGCAAAATCCGCACGCACATAATGCACTGTTCCGATTCGCTGTTGCTTCAAATCATTTATGATTTTTTCGATAGAAGGATTGAAGCGGGTCCAGAGTCCTTCCATTAAAAACACTTTGTTTTTTCGAGCTGATTCTATGAGTTCTTGTACCTCCTTGGTATTTACACCCAATGGTTTTTCACAGAGGACATGTTTTCCGTGCGCCATGGCTTTTAAGGATAACTCGTGGTGAAACCGATGCGGAGTAGCAATGTAAACGACCTCCACATTTGAATCGGAAAACAAGGCGTCGTAGGAATCATAGGATTTAGAGATATTAAACTCCGTAGCAAACTTTTGTGCCCTGGCGAGGTTTCGAGAACCAACAGCTACCATTTCTGCATCTGGATGGGTAGCCAAATCTTCACAGAATTTTCGGGCAATTTTACCTGGGCCTACGATACCCCAGCGAATCTTTGCATTCATATCTATCAAAGGTACTCATTAATACTCCTTATCTTTAAACCTCGAGATAATTCAACACTAATCTATGGACCTTACCTTCAATAAAAACGAAGACCACAACAAACTGCAACTCTCAGAATTACGGAAAAAATTAGGGCAAGTAGCACTTGGCGGAGGCAAGGCAAAAATGGAAAAACACCGCGCCAAAGGGAAGATGACTGCCAGGGAACGCATTGATTTTTTGTTGGATGAAAACACGGACCGCATCGAAATTGGCGCCTTGGCAGGAGATGGAATGTACCAAGAACACGGAGGTTGTCCTTCTGCTGGCGTAGTGGTGAAAATAGGCTATGTTTCTGGTAAACTCGCTGTAATTGTTGCTAACGATGCTACGGTGAAGGCAGGGGCCTGGTTCCCCATTACCGGAAAGAAAAACCTTCGCGCGCAGGAAATTGCCATGGAAAACCGCTTACCTATTATTTATTTGGTGGATAGCGCAGGGGTGTATCTTCCCATGCAGGATGAAATCTTTCCTGATAAAGAACACTTCGGAAGAATTTTTCGGAACAACGCACAAATGAGCAGCATGGGCATTATACAAATTTCTGCTGTGATGGGAAGTTGTGTAGCAGGTGGTGCGTATTTGCCCATCATGAGTGACGAAGCCCTTATCGTAGATAAAACTGGAAGTATTTTTCTAGCGGGAAGTTATCTCGTCAAGGCTGCTATTGGTGAAAGCATAGATAATGAGACTTTAGGAGGGGCCACCACCCATTCGGAAATTAGTGGTGTAACGGATTATAAGTCGAAGGATGACAAAGATGCTCTAACGACCATTCGGAACATCATGTCCAAAATTGGAGATTTTGAAAAAGCGGGATTCAATCGGATTGATACCTCACCACCTAAGGAGAATCCAGAAGAGCTTTATGGTATTCTACCGAAATCTAGAAGTGACCAATATGACATGCTGGAAATCATCAATAGATTAGTGGACAATTCGGAGTTTGAGCCTTATAAAGAAGGCTACGGGAAAAGTATCCTAACTGGGTATGCCCGAATTGATGGCTGGGCCGTGGGTATCGTGGCCAATCAACGCAAAGTGGTCAAAACCAAAAAGGGTGAAATGCAATTTGGTGGGGTGATTTATTCTGATTCTGCAGATAAAGCCACACGTTTTATTGCCAATTGCAACCAAAAAAAAATACCCTTGGTGTTTTTACAAGATGTCACTGGTTTCATGGTTGGTAGTAAAAGTGAACACGGGGGCATAATAAAAGATGGCGCCAAAATGGTCAACGCCGTAAGCAATTCCGTAGTTCCAAAGTTTACCATAGTTATTGGTAATAGTTATGGCGCAGGAAACTATGCCATGTGTGGTAAAGCCTATGACCCTAGGCTCATTGTGGCTTGGCCTAGCGCGGAGCTAGCGGTAATGAGCGGGAATTCAGCCGCTAAGGTGCTTTTGCAAATTGAAAAAGCAGCGTTAGAAAAAAACGGAGAGGCTTTGGATGCCAACCAAGAAAAAGAATTGTTCGAGAAGGTCAAACAGCGCTATGACCAACAGGTTTCACCTTATTACGCCGCAGCGCGCTTATGGACTGATGCAATTATTGATCCAAAAAACACGCGTACCTGGATTTCTCTGGGAATAGAAGCTGCAAATCATGCTCCTATTCAAAAAGCCTTTAATATGGGGGTTTTACAGGTATAGTTTTATCGCGCTACCCTTACGAGACTGACATTGACAGTGGGTTTCTCTTCCACACGTTTGTAGCGTTCAGTGAAACCCGCCCGAGTGTAGTGCAACACATCATCAGTTTTCGCTAGAATGCGGTATTTGCCATTTTCATCAGTGACGGTAACTTCCTTACTTTGGGTATTGCTCACTTTGACGTTTGACAAAGGTCGCCCCATATCCAATACAAAACCGGAAACATAGCGATTCGTTTTTTCCAAGCGGGCCACTTTTCGTTCCGCCCTGCGCAAGGCACGACCTTCTGCCCAGTACTCCGTTTGTACACGATATGCCATGGAATAGCTCAACCGCTGCCAGCGGTCCATACTGACGTATTTTCGAAATGAACCTGGACGTGATAAGGTTCCAGCCAGAATCAACTCGATTTCGTCACCTCCAAACATTCCCAAAAGCTCTAGCGAGACAAAGAAATCGTTCTCTACAAAAATGTTGTAGTCCGATAAATCTACCCGCCCAATTTTGGTGTCTTTAGTAATGGTGTACAAAATGTTTTTTTTAGAAGTATTTAGATTTTCCCCAGGGATTCCGCCCTTTTTATTGTTGGAAGCGTAAATATTAACCCTGACCTGGACACTATCTGCGGTGATATGCCACACCTCGAATTCCAATGTTTTGAGCTTTCGTTTGCCTTTGCGAGCGATGATACGTGTAGCGAGTTCTGCACCCAGCCCGGTATCCCCAATCCAATATCCAAATATTTGTTCCCCACTATTGCGGTAGCCCAAACGCTGATTGATAAAATCTCCATCCAAATTGGAAACCGTAATCTCGTCTAGTTCGTATACTTTGGGTTCCAATAAAATTCTGGGGAAACCATCAAAAACCTTGGCAAGCGCATTAACGGGAATCTCTTTTGGTTCATATCCCAAACATGAAATCAGCAGATTTTTGTCTTCATATTTAGAGGGATTTTCCACAATAAGACTGAAAACTCCTTTGGCATTGCTTACCGTACCAATGCGAGCTTCCATGATGCCGATGTTGACATAAGGAATGGGTTCTCCTGTAGCACGGTCAAGGACTTCACCCGTATACTCTACCTCAATTGTTTCTTGCGGTTCAGCTTCCGTCTGGCCAACAATGACGAATGACCACAACAAGAACGCGACAAAAACAGCATTCTTCATCCATCTCATATTATTGGAGCACTAAAGTCTCACTTTCCTTAATATTCAAAAGCTCTTTAGTCCTATCCTCAAGGAATAGTTTGAAGGTGCTAATATCTTTTCTTTGGTTTTTAGTACCGTAGTTGTGGTATACCGTAATTTTCAAATAGCTTGGGGTCAACCTTTTGTTTCCCATGTATTTGGTATAAATCGTCCAATTGTCTGTTTGATTCGCATCTACAAAACGTTCAAAAATGCTGTAACCATGGTCTTTGGCACGTGAAACCTTATCCGTGTTTTCTTCAAGACTGTAATTCAATTTGCTGAAGTGCTTGTTTGCATTTATGAAACTCATTTCAAATTCCGTTTCACTATCACTCCACTCAAAAGTCATTCGTGTTTTGCCAATTAAACTGGCCTGCTCTTCATCCAAGGCAATCGCATCATCATTAATAGACAATAGAAGATTTTCGTAGTCTTTTTTAATGATTGGGGTAAAGCCCAGATTATCCGTTCGAATAAAACCTTCTTCAATGAGGTAGTTGAACCTTTCATAAATGGATAATGCTTTTTTCGGCTGATTGATGTTGACATAGCTATGGGCTAGGTCGTGATAACTCTGGACGTAATTTGGACGCAGTTGGAAGACCTCGCGATATAGTTCGTTGGATTTATCAAAACGTTTCTGCGCGTCGTACACGTATGCTAAAGCCTTTAACTGAACAGGGTTAGTCTGTATGCGATATAAGTTCTTTTCAATGATTTCATCAGCAAAATCATCCTTAAACCACGAGTCATAGAAGAATCTGTAGCTATCCAAAAGAAAATCAGGTGAGCTAGCATGGGTCTTATAAAACTTTTCGTAGACTGCTTTGGCGTCTTTTAAAGAATTAGCTTCGTGTAGTTGCTTTAAATAAGTGGGCCAACTTTTGGCGACTTCCTTTTTGTCCAAAACGGCAAACACCATTTTCGTGTTTTTATACGCCATATTCCCATTCTTGAGAGATAAGGGAATGGACTGCACCGTATTGACAATAACCACTGCGCTTGCCCCAAAGTTACTGTAAAACGCAGCTCCGGAACGTCCATTTATCAAAGCTATTTTTTCAATGTCGGACGACAACAACCAAACTGGTGGTTCTTGAAATACTTGACCATCCACATCAAAGATTACACCATTACCATTGTTAAAGGCAAAGTCACTGCCACTCCCTAAGCCATCAGCGCGTCTAACACTACTCAAACTGGCAGCGCGCCCGCTGGTCACACTTGCATTACCACTTACACTATCTCCAGTTACATTAAGATTCGGAAATCGAGACTCGAGCAAAGCTAAAATACATAAACCTCTTGGTCCAACCCTGTCTCCTGAGTAGACTTTTACAAATCCAGCTGAGACCGTAGCGTCAATGTATCCATTAATGGTATAGATAACATTTGGGTTCTTGAAATACTGCGTCTCTAGATATTTAGTGTAATTTTTCTCTTTAAGCCGTTCTTCCAATACCACTTCATCTAATTGTTCGGCGTCATAGTACATCTTAATGTTCAAAATGCGCGTAACATCTTCGACGCGAATGCGAATGGTTTTCATGGCAGGGTGTGTGTACTCAATGATTTGCCCTTCAGCAGCCTTAATTTCATACTTTCCTGTAGTTGTGGTGAGTACTTTTTGGTCTGTATCCAATACTTTGATAATTACCTCTTCAAGAGGGTCAACACCGTCGGTTACTGTTCCAAAAACCTTACGGCTGTCTGCTAGAGCAACCGCAGAAGATAACATTATAAATAGAAGGAAATATTTTTTCATAGCTGTCAATGAATTAAAGAAATTACGTATTAACTCCTTCTCAAGTTATTGCACAGCAGCGTTTTAACCAATTTTAATTTGCTAAATATTCCTTAATTCTTCGGACAAAAAAGTCAATTCCGCGTTCGATGTAAATTTCCAATGCTGTGATGTATGAAAGTTGATTTCCTTTTATGTAAACGGAAATAGCGGTACTCTGAGCGAAATCGCCTTACCATTCAATAGTACTATTTTACGGAAGCCAAAGTACCCGAACGTTGTATTTTTCCCGTTGGGGTTTCTGAAAATTTAGAAATGGAAATAATATCCTTGGGCCGCTCAAACTTTTCGAGCTTTTGGAAGTTGTTTTTCAAACTTTCCGTCTGCTTTTCAGTTAACTCGGCCCCTTCAATTACTAAAACTACTTTTTGACCAAGCATAGCATCTGGGACCCCTGCGATAAAAAACCGTTGCGTTAAATGGTTCGCTAAAGTAGATTCAACTTTTTCTGGAATGATTTTAACCCCACCAGAATTGATAACCGAATCTATCCGTCCAAGCCATTTAAATTGATTTTCCGAAATCAACTCGACCAAATCATTGGTAATAATAGGTTCCGATGAAATTCGCGGAGCGTTTATTACCAAACATCCTCTAGCGTCGGCAGATACCGTAACCTGAGGAAGGGTTTGGAATACTTTTTCAGTTTGTCCATTTAACGATCGTAAGGCTATATGGGTTATGGTCTCAGTCATTCCATAGGTTTCGAACGCTTCTACAGGTAAGGTTGATAAATCCTTCTCTAGCATATAGCTTACCGGGGCACCCCCAAGAATCAAGGTATTAACGCGTCCCAGTTCTTCAAAAGAATTCTTGGCCTGTAGCGGAACCATGGCCACAAAATCGTAGGATGCCTGGGTAGCAGCAAGCGGATTGCTATCAGGTGCTATATAGTCTAAGTGCAAACCCAAAACCATTGCCCGAACTAACATCATTTTCCCAGCGATACCGGTCATGGGCAGGCAGAGCAATGCGGTGTTCTTGGTAGACAATTGAAACTGTTCCGCGGTCGCTTTTGCTGAGTATACCATTGCCAATTTGGATAGCGTGATGGTTTTTGGTTCGCCCGTAGAACCCGATGTACGAACCGTAATCGTCTCACTATTCGAAAACCAATCCAAAATAAAATCCCCAATAAGAATTTCATGTGGCAAACCTTCCTTTACAAGACTGTAGCCCACTTCATCCAGCTCTTCTTTCTGATAGGCTATTCCATTCAGTTGGAAATCTTCATGAACTTTTTGCATCCTGACTTTTAGATGAGACATGATTTGTAAATTCCGCATGGTCCATCACCTTTCCAAAAAGCCGGTCAGACCAGTTGGTCCAACGATATTTCTTGGCAAATACGAGGAGTAAGAGCGGGAAAACCACAAAGACTGGAATCAATATATCCCAACCTAAAACTGGGTCGGAAATATCGCGATAGAGGGAATCTACACTAAAAGCGGTCCAGTCCGCAGTCACCAAAAGAGCTGCGGTCAAGTTATTGGCGGCATGAAAACCCAGAGCCAATTCCAAACCTTCGTCCATTAGCGTGAGAATCCCCAAAAAGAATCCCGTTCCAATGTAGTACACCATAATGCCCAGCCCCAATTTTTCTACTTCAGGATTGGCAATGTGCATCAGTCCAAAAAGTACTGAGGTGACCACCAAAGGCACCCAACGGTTCTTAACCGCCAATCCTAGACCTTGCATCATATATCCTCGGAACAAATATTCTTCAAAACTTGTTTGCAACGGTATCAAAAGGACGGCGATGATGGCTAATGGAATAAACTTTTTGACCTCGAAATTCCAGATGTAATCCTCTGGGCTAAAGTAGATGTCAATTCCCGTGATGGCGATAGTCAAAAGCGACCATAATCCAAACGCAAAAAAAATACGACCCCAATCAATTTTTGAGCGCGAGGTGGTCAAAGCCGTTATGGATTGTTGGTGCACCAAGCGGGTCCAACCCAATACCACAAAGAAACCTGCAACGAGCGGTATCAAGAGCATTATCAGAACAAGATTGGCCCCGAACTGTTTTATCATAATCTCCATGGTATCTTCCACGCTAACTGCTGAGTTAACGGTGAAGATGTAGTTGAATGCCATAAAGCCTATGAATCCAAGTGGTAAAAAAAGATATTTCCACAAAGGTGGTGTGCCTTTGTAGCCTTGTTCTATGTACATAATTCCGTGATTAAGTTTTGGGACCATTCTTTGTCCCGATTGTATCGTAAATGCCCATTGACTATTTCCAGTGGGCTGTCAAAATTATTGGTATATAAACCGCCGGTTCCCAAACCTTGGGGCATTGGGTTTTTAAGCGTGTACGTCCATTGCGCGATGGCATTCAAACCGATGTTGCTTTCCAAAGCGCTGGTCGCCCACCAATCAATGCCTTGCTGTTCTGCGAGGGTTATCCATTCTTTAGAGGCTTGAAAACCACCCAGCAAACTAGGTTTTAAGATGATGTACTGGGGCTTGATAGTTTCCAGCAATTTAGCCTTGTTATCCATGTCATGAACACCAATAAGTTCCTCATCAAGTGCAATGGGAATTGGCGTTTTCTCACATAATTGGCGCATAGCCATCCATTGGCCTTGACGAATCGGTTGTTCAATACTATGAATATGATATTTGGCAAGTGTATGCAGTTTGTCCAACGCTTCCTCCGGCGAAAAAGCACCGTTGGCATCTACCCTTAACTCAATGGTATCTTTATTAAACCGATTTCGGATAGATTCCAGTATTTCCCGCTCTTTTTCAAAGGCGATGGCTCCAATCTTCATTTTGATACACTGAAAACCTTCTTTCAATTTTTCTTCCAACTGTGCCAACATGAAATCCGGTTTTCCCATCCAAATCAAACCATTGATGGAAATGGGGTCAGCATGTTTTAAAAAATCAGAAGGGAACAGCTCCATGGGGTCATCCGCCGCAAGCGAAAGTTTAGCTTGTTCCAAACCAAAGCGTATGGAAGGGAAATCCCGCAAGTCCATTTCAAGGTTTAAATGACCCTGGTTCAAAGCATCACAAACTTGCTTTAATCTGGCTTCGTACTCTGGTGTATCGTCTATGCTCAAGCCTCGCAGCAGACCACACTCTCCGATACCATAGCGACCACCTTCTTCTAAAATGATAAACCAAGTTTCTTTCTCCAAAAGCACTCCTCTTGAGGTTCCACTTGGTCGTTTAAATTGCAGTATGTGTTGTTTGTAAGATGCTTTCATGCATTCCTTCAAATTTACTTATATTTTGAGATAAACCACAGTTATGAAGACCTTCAACGGGAAAACAATTTGGATTACTGGGGCATCCTCCGGAATTGGCAAAGCCCTAGCAGTAGCCTTATCTCCATTGGATTGCAAGCTTATTCTATCCGCGCGAAGGGCTGAAAAACTTGAAGAAACCCAGCAATTATGTACGTGTCCTGAGGATGTTGAAATCCTACCCTTGGATTTAGCGAAGCACGCTGATATGGAATCTCTTGCAAACAAAGCGATCTCCAAATTCGGTACGGTTGACGTGCTGGTGAACAATGCAGGGATAAGCCAGCGTTCGCTCATCGCAGAAACAGATTTTTCAGTTTATAAAACCATGATGGACATCAACTATCTGGGTACAGTCGCCTTGACAAAGGCCTTATTGCCCCATTTCATGACTCAAAACTCTGGACACTTTGTGACGGTCACTAGTTTGATGGGAAAATTTGGCTCGCCCTATCGTTCAGGTTACTGTGGCGCCAAGCATGCATTACATGGCTTTTTTGATGTATTGCGAATGGAACATGAAACCAACAATATTGACGTGACCATGGTTTGCCCTGGGTTCGTGCAGACCGCGGTAGCGAAAAATGCCTTAACGGCTGATGGCACACCTCAAAATGAAAATGACACTGCTACTCAAAATGGCTTGCCAGCAGATGTAGTCGCACAAAAAATTATTAAAGCGATACAAGCCAAGCGGTTCGAGGTTTATATAGGCCAAAAAGAAGTTCAAGGGATTTATTTGAAGCGCTTTTTCCCCAAGCTATTGCACAAAGTTGTGCTGAAAAGTCAAGTGCGTTAGGTCGTAAGGATTAGCTAAAGTTAAACCAGAAACGGACACCTTCACTTTCACGGTCTATGTTCAATTTGGATTGAAGTTGGTTCACCAAACGGTTCATCAAGCGAATTCCCATGGAAGAATGCGTGCGTTCTTCGGCATCTTCGGGTAGGCCTACACCGTTATCCGTGTATTCAAAATAGCCTTGCTCCCCATTTTTACTAAGGTGGATGTAGATCTTGCCATTCTCATCATTCTCTGGGAAGGCATATTTGAACGAATTGGAAACCAATTCATTTAGAATCAAACCAAAAGGAATCGCTCGGTCGATGTCCAGTTCGGTACCTTCCGCGTCGATGGTAATACTGATGTTGTGCCCGCCTTTTTTATAAACGGATTGCACGCTATTAATAAGACTTTCAATATAGCCTTGCATTTCAATCACGGAAAGGTCATCGTTTTGATACAGCTTTTGATGAATCAGTGCCATGGCCTTCACCCTACTCTTTCCTTCTTCCAGAGCCACAATAGCTGCCTTGCTTCGTGTGTTTTTCGTTTGAAGGCTCAAAAGGCTAGACACCATTTGCAGGTTGTTTTTCACACGGTGGTGAATCTCCTTGAGCAAGGAGTCTTTTTCAACCAAAGCGTTTTCGATGATGTGTTTTTGCTCAGCAATCAGTCTCTGGTTTTTGATACTCTTCAAATACGCATAAACCAGACCAGCAAAACCCATTAAAGTGAAAATCAGGGAGATGAACACAAAATTGATTTGCTCATCTTTCTCGCGCATCTCACTTCGCGCCTGCTCGTTGATTTTCTTTTGTTCGTCAATCAACCGCTGTGAATTCTCCAAATCTTCATTGGCCACAATGGTGACCAACTGTTGTTTGATGAGCGAAGATTGCTTCTGATTCATAGAATCTTTGATGCGTTCATTTCGCTTATAAAAGGTGGCAGCGTTTTTATAGTTTTCCACCTTATCATAAAACTCCGCGAGCAAACTGTTTCGCTTTATGTTTTGAAGAGTAGTGATATTATCAAACTGAATGTCTAAGCTGCGCTTCGCGGAAAGAAAACGCTCCAGTTGCATATTGGCATCAGCAAGATTAAGCGTGTTTTCCACGATTTCACTTCGGTGTGCATTTCTTGATGAAGTCTTCAATACCTCAATACTATTTTCCAAAAGCGGGATGGCTTCTTCGTACTCTCCTAAAAGCACGTGACACTTTCCAATATTCCCTTCAATTTCTGCTTTTAGCAATTCGCTATCAAAGAGCTCCTGCTCGGTCTTTTGTTTGGAGATGTCGTTTTCAAATACATCCAAATAGGCTTTTGCCTTTTTCAATTCGCTAATGGCTGTTGGCGCAGAATTGTCCAATCGCAAATAGTTACCAACCTTGCTATGATACTTTGCCAGCCCGAATGCGTCATTATCCGCAATGGTCGGTTTAACCTCCATGATGTATTGGTTTCTCGCTTTGCGATACAATCCCAAATTACTGTAAATGTCATAGAAGGCCACATTGTCAGTTATACCTACTTCGCGCTTTTCCTTTCGGATTTCGATTTGCTTGTCATATAATTGAAGATTCGCGTAGTTGTTATCCAACACTTCCAGCACAATTTTCTTGGAGGTTATGTCCAAGGAATCTTTATTGCCGTAGATTTCATTGGCCAAGGCAATACTTTTGTCATAATCGCCCAAATCATTATAAATCTGTGCTTGCATCAGTTTATACTGGCTGATGGCTATGGAATCATCTGTTTTCTGGGAATTACTCAGATAAACCTTTACAATATCAAGCCAGTCATACGCCGAATTAATTTTGTACCGGTCTGGAGAATTGAAAAAGATGTCAAAACGGTTACCCGGACGTTCTGCATCCTGGAATTCTTGCAAAACATCTTCTTCTTTGGGTTCTGTTTCTTGAGCTGAAACGGTAAGGCAAAAACCTAGGGAAAAAAGCAAACAAAAAAGCAACTGTTTGCCACTACAAAGAAATGACCACAAGCGGTATTTACTCTCTTGCGTATATGGCAATAGGGGTATTGTATTTATGTCTTCGTTCGTTTTGGTCAACGAGTATTTGGTTAATAAAGTTCGCCTAATCCGCGCTTTCGCTAAAAAGCATTGGTTTCCCTATTACAACGCCAGATTATCCACAAAATTAAATCCATTCGAGGTGAGATATCCTGCATTGTTGTGAAAGTGCCGATTTATGTTGTGAAATGTCCAATGTTGTATACGAAAAGAACATTAGACGAAGTTTGCCTCGTAAAACCGAGTTGAAACTATGCCACAACAGGAAAAAGAAGTTGAACTATGGCAAACCACAAAAGGCCTACGCGTAATAGGTCATTCAATTTAGAAAACTATAGAAGCAGAGTATCTAGCTATTCATCGATGAGATGATAAACTCCTTGAAATCTTTTGAAATCGGAATCAAGTTGTTATTGATTACGATATCCTTGGAGTTAATCGCATCGATATGGTCCACATTAACAATGTAGGACTTGTGGGCACGATAAAACTTATTTTTGGGAAGTTTTTCCAAATAGTCTTTCAAAGGAGACCTTACCAGAAATTTTTTATCCGCCGTGTTCACTTCCAAGTATACGTTATCCGCTTTGATAAACTGAATATCTGTGAACTGAATACGATAGTAGAGGTGTTGCTTTTTCACGAAAATTGAATCTTTCAACACGGAATTGGAAGTAAAACTATCTCCCTCCGTTCCTGTAATCTCTTTTGAATTTTCCTTGCGTGAATAGTTGAAGTTGCTCAGTGCAATTTCTATGGAAGTATATAAATCTTGCTGCTCAAAAGGCTTTACCAAATAACCATCTGGTTTAACCGTTTTTGCGTTCTCAACTGTTGCCCTATCTGAATTGGAGGTAACAAAAATGAACGGAATATTGTAATGTTGACGGATGTGTTTTCCGAGGTCAATTCCGGTCTTGTCGGAAGCTAAAATGATATCAATAAGTACCAAATCAACTTCATTGTTCTTGAGGACATCAACGGCTTGTTCGTATACGATTACGTTGTCAACTATCTCATAACCAATCTCTTCAAGCATTGATTGCATATCATCAGCAATAATCACATTATCCTCTACAATCAATATTTTTATAGGTTGCTCCAATTACATTATGTTTAGTGAGTTATACATCAAATTTACAAAAAATAATTTACCGAAATCTGCAACAAAACCGCTAGCAGAAAGGTACTTAAGGCCAATTTCTTGAGTTCTGGGTCTAATTTTTGGGGTTCCTTTGTACGCCAGGTTTTATTTAAATGAATAAAAATGGGAATGTAAGCTGCCAAAAAAAATATGTTTTTTAAAGGAAAGTTTTCTACCCAAACAAACACCAATAAAGCGATAAACGAACTCAAAATAAGCGTAAGATGATACACTTTCCCTTTGTTGAATCCTAGTTTCACCACCATGGTTCGCTTACCGTGTTTTGCGTCCGAAACATGGTCGCGGAGGTTGTTCAAATTCAACACACCCACGCAAAGGAGTCCAAAGCAAATAGCCAACGGAATCGTCTCTAGATAGAGTGATTTTGTATAAAGCAAGCTCGTTCCCATTACCGCCAAAAGACCAAAAAACAGAAAAACAAAAAGATCTCCTAAACCCTGATATCCATAAGGTTTATCTCCCATAGTGTATCTAATGGCCGCCCAAATGCTACAAAGCCCTAGGGCTATAAAAACCCAAAACAAGATGCTATTTGAATTGAAAAAGGCTTTATAAAGCAACACGATAGCACATAACAAACTGAGAATTGCAGCGACCCAGATACCTCGTAGCAACTGTTTTTTGCTTAAAAGACCTTCTTGCAATGCGCGTTTTGGTCCTATCCTACCCTCTGCATCGGTTCCTTTAACCCCATCACCATAATCATTGGCGAAGTTTGAAGTGATTTGAAACCCAATAGTAGTCAAAAGCGCTAAAACGAAGATTGACCAATCAAACTGATTTTGGAGTTGAGCAAAAGCGGTACCAGCAATAATTCCAGAAAGTGAAAGCGGAAGCGTGCGAAGGCGGGCGGCTAGCACCCACGACTTAAAAGTGTGCAAGGCTAATAGGGGTCTTCTATTTGAACGCGTTTGCCATCTTGATATGAGGCAACGAAAGCATCATTGAATCCCATTTGCACCAATTGCTCTCTGAAATCTCTTGCTTCGTCAAGCGTTTCAAAATTTCCTAAAGAATATGCGTAGAACGGATTGGTTTTTACGAACAGAGTGTTCGTTAATGCCTCGGAAGCCAAGGTGACATTATTTTCTACAAACGATTTTATTTGAACGGAATAAATCTTGTCTTTTTCCAAAAATTCCTTTGCCAAGTAAAACTCCTTGACCAAACTCAACTCCTCGTTTTGAAGCCTCAAATTGTCCAATCGTGTTTTTACAGCATCCAAACTATCAATGGATACCAAAACATTTTGATTGTCCAATGCATTTTTGCTGCTCAGTCCAGCAGTGAAGGAAGTAATTGCCAAAGTACCCACAACAAAAAACAAAGTAATTCCCAAAAGCACGTTTCGCTGCAATTTCAACTTGGACAAATCTTTGTTCTTGAACTTGATTTGGTCAAGCAATCGCTCATTTATGATTTGTGCCTTGTCAATGTCCTTATGCAAGTCCAATAGATCATTTTCTTCAATAAAAGGCATATTAGGTGGGTTAGTGCAGGTGCATGTTAACTACATAAACACCAAAGTGTTACTCGAAATTTCTACAAATGTAAAATTTTTGTAAACACAACAAAGCAACTGGGGCAAAATGTTGTGAACCTAGTAATGAAGAAGGCTCAAACCAATTTGATATGGTCTGCTTCCAAGCTTATCTTGCCTGCCTTGTAAAGTGTCCCAATAGCTTTCTTAAAGGCTTTTTTACTCATCTGCAATTCTCGTTTGATATCCTCAGGTTCACTTTTGTCATGAAGGGTCAAAACGCCATTGTTGTCATGAAGTTTTTGCAATACCAATTCGGCCATGGGTTCCAACATTTTTGAGCCAATAGGTACTAAAGTCAGGTCTATTTTTCCATCAGGACGGATTTGCTTTATATAGCAAGTTAAACGCTCCGCTTCTTGCAAAGGTTGAAAAATGTCACTGTGAAATACGAGCCCAATATGTCCTGAATCCAAAAATAGTTCCCAACCCAAAGGAGTTTTTCGATAAACCCAGGCTTCCAGTGGTTCATTCAGGGGGGTATCCAATGGCTCTTTGTTCGCATGTCTTTCCAATCGTCTGGTTCCAACCAAGCGAAAAGTGGTTTCATCCAGATAGCAAAGTACCAAATACTTTTTGCCAACCTCCATGGGTTGTCGCTGTTCCCTAAACGGTACTAAGAGATTTTTCTCCAAACCCCAATCCATAAAAGCACCGTAGGGGCCCAAATCCACTACTTCCAAAGACGCGACGCTGTTCCGAATGACGAGCGGTGTTAAGGTAGTGGCTACAGGACGCTCACTATGGTCGAGATAGCAAAATACTTCTATGCTATCGTCAATCTGAAAATCATGAGGCACGTATTTGTTGGGCAATAGAATTTCAGTACCCTCATCATCACCTAAAAAAAGACCCACGCTGGTTGACCTCAAAATGCTAAGAGTGTTGTAACTCCCGAGTTGTATCATTCCGTTTGGATAAAAATCAAGCCATAAAAAAAGCCGCCATGAAGGCGGCCTTTCCCCAATTAAACATTATTAATTATAAACAGACTCTTTGTTGAAATGTTTGGCGAGCATGTAATAAATCACAGCTCTATGTTTGTTCTTTTCCGATTTTCCATATTTTTCGATGACCGTGTTGATGGCTGCCATCAAATCGTCACTTTCTGCGAGCCCCAATTTTTTCATCAAGAAGTTTTTCTTGACCGTCTCAAGTTCCTTGTCGTCGGAACCAGAAACCTTTGAGGCATCGAGGTTGTAAATCGCTGGTCCAAGACCTACCGCCACTTTGTTCAGTAAATCCATGTCTGGAGTTTCACCGAACTTCGACTTGATGTCTTCAGCATACTTAGCAACCAATTCGTCTCTTTTGCTCATGATAATTAGTATTCAGTTTAGATTAGTGTGTATAAGCTTGCTTCTAAGATATAAAATCGAAGTAATCCAACAAAATTTTGTTATTCAGTGTTCTAGGGGTCATGATTTCCAGTATTTTCGGCTGCTTCCCATTGTCATAGAAGGTTGTCAAAGCTTGCTCGAGCTCTTCTTTGGTACCTACTTTTTGGTAGGAAAAGCCAAACATTTGGGCTAGATGATTCGCTTCAAGCTCATGACTGGTTTCAAAATAGGTTTTAAAATCCTCAGTTTCTTCTTTTCCTGGAAGGATTCGAAAAATTCCACCCCCTTCATTATTCAGTACCACAATTCTAAAGTCACTTCGGGTATAGGAATTCCAAAGTGCATTGCTATCATAAAAGAAACTCAAATCTCCAGTAATCAACAAAGTAGGCGATGGATGGTGCACAGCTGCTCCGATAGCGGTAGAGGTACTACCATCACTACCGCTGGTACCACGATTGCAAAAAATATCGAGGGATGGATTGATGTCAAATAGCTGCGAATACCGCACAGTTGAACTGTTCGCCAAATGCACTTGATAGTGCTCAGGAATGGTTTTTTGCACCAAAGCAAAAGCTGAAAAATCAGAAAATGGAATCTTCTCCAAATATTCGGGCAAAAGGACCTCATAATCTGCTTTTACCTTTAACCAAGGTTTCCGGTAAGTTGAAATGGTCTGACCTGAGTTTATTATTGCCTTAAGGAAAGCATTCGGGTTGGTCTTAAAGTGTTTTTTTAAACAAAAGAAAGTGTCATAAGCCTTGCCCTGGCTCACATGCCAATGTTCTAAAGGTTGGTATTTGCGAAGGAAAGCTTTGACCTTCTTGGAAACGATTAATCCTCCTAGGGTTATCAAAATTTCTGGTTGAAGGCTTTCGAACTTCTCCGTAGCATCTTTTGATTTTTCGATGGGGGCGATGATACTATCAATACTAGGAAAGAAATTAGGATGTTGCAAATTCGAAGTGGTCTCGGTAAAAACCACAACCGATGGATCGGTGCCCAAAGCTTCCAAAATTTCAGATTCCAATAAATTGGGTTGCGCTACCCCAACGAGAATCATTTTTCGTTTGCTCTTTTTCCATTGCTCCGCAAATGTACCGTAGTCAATATGGGATACCTCCTTATTTCCAGAGTAAGCCTCTACTCTTGGAATCGCAATCAAAGGTTCGGTAGTAGTTCCGTATAAAGGTTCTTCAAATGGCAAATTGATATGGATTGGCAGCTTTTCTATGAGGCAACTTGACAATGCCTTTTCAAGTTCCGTTTCGTTATGCACTTGGATTTGTTGCTGGGTATCATGGAGCAGATTTGGTCCAAAACGTTGAACAGTTTCGGTAGCATGGCTAACATCTTGCTTGAGGTTGGCGGCATATCCGATATGTTTGGTGAAAACATTTTCCTGCAGAATGGTTTGTCCATCACCGATGTCAATTTTGTAGGATGGTCTATCTGCAGAAATGACAACCAAAGGTATCTCGGAGTAATACGCTTCTGAAATGGCTGGGTGATAATTCAACAAAGCGCTACCCGATGTACATAATACCGCAACAGGCTCTTTGAGGTTCTTGGCCATACCTAATGCAAAAAAGCCTCCTACCCTCTCGTCAACAATGCTGTAGCAAGAAAACCAATCATCTTTGGTGAAGCTTAAAATTAGGGGTGCATTTCGAGATCCAGGAGAGATAACGATATGTTTGATGCCCACCGCTTTCAAGTAGAACACTACGGTTTGGGCGGAAGGAATATCGGAATATTTCATCACTACAAAAATACGGCGCAACGCATAAACTGCCACTACCCAAATGGCACTATTGCAAAAGGGAAAACATGGTTTTGCTTTTGAATTGGGTTTCTTGCCATTCTTGTTCAGGTTTTGAATCACCTGTAATCCCACCACCCACATAAATATGTGCTGTTTTTTCTTCCAATTCCATACAGCGTAGGTTCACGTACAAATCTGCTTTGGATTGACCTTCTGGGTTTAATTCACCCAAGAAACCACAGTAATATTTACGGTTATGTTTCTCGTTTTGCGCAATAAAGCTATTCGCCAGTTCCGTAGGCGTGCCACAAACGGCCGGTGTAGGATGCAACACTTCTATAAGCGCATTCAGTTGGTCTGGAACTCTTAAAGTTCCCGAGACCGGTGTTTTCAAATGGAAAACGCCTCCTGCATTCATGGTAGTTACCTGACCTGTCACAATTCCTTTTAAAAACGGACCCAACGAATCTGAAATAAAATCAGTTACCAGTTGCTGTTCATATATCTCTTTTTGAGTCCAATTTGGAGTATCATCTTCCTCTGCCCAAAGGGTTCCCGCTAAAGCCATAGTCTGAACGCTGTTCTTATCCAACTTCAGAAAGCTCTCAGGAGTGGCTCCACACCATGTTCCAATTTTTGGATGATGCCACAGATAACAAAAAGCATTGGGATATGACTCCAAAATTGTGGTAAATAACGTCAACGGACTCTTGCGTAACTCGGAACTTATCTTTCGAGATACGACTACTTTTTCCAAGGGTGTTTCCCTAATATCTGATATTGCGGTGTTTACCAAGTTCAAATACGATTCGTAGTCTTCTTCAAAAAACTTTGTTTGTAAAATGGGTTCCTTAAAGACGCCTTCAAAATTGGTAACCAAAACGCTATCCTCCGGTATGAAAACGGTATTGTTGTTTAGATGATAAGGTGCAAAAACAAATCCGCTATCTTGAAACCCTTTAGTGTGGCAGACGGTAGTATTGGATTGAAATATGGCTCGAACCAAAGTATCCCCGGGCTTACGATACCCACAAAAGGGCAGCCCTTTCTCTAAACTGTGTTTCAGTTTTTCAAAAAACGTGGATGACGAACTACTTTCGGGGTAAGGCAATGGTGGTGAGTTTACAGTTCGATATCAAATCGCCCTGTTCATTGGTAATCTTTATTTCCCAAAGTTGGGTGGTTCTTCCTTTGTGTATGAAACTAGCTTTCGCATATACAAAGCCTTCCTTAATGGACTTTACATGATTGGCCGCAATTTCCAAACCACGCACAAAGAACTTTTCACCATCCAAAAAAATATGTGAGGCAGCGCTGCCCACACTCTCAGCTAAAGCCACTGAAGCTCCGCCATGCAGTACACCATCAGGTTGATGCACTCTGGAAGTCACCGGCATACGAGCAGTCAAGAAATCCTCTCCCACATCTATATATTCAATGTTCAGGGTTTCCATCAGCGTGTTTTTACAAATACCGTTACAAACTGCTAATACTTTCGCTTTATCCATACCTATACTCTGTTACATCTTCCAACCGCTATTCGGTTTCCTCTGGGTAGTAGGTGATTTTACGTGTTGTGTAACTATTATCGGGTGTAATAATCTGTTTAATCCAGTTTTTGGGGGAGCCATTGTCAAATTGATAGATGTACTCCCGCACTGATTTTGAGTTCTCCGTTTGGGTGATTTCTTTGGTTAGCATTCCCTCCGCATCATACAAAAAAGACATTTTACGGTCCGGGGCGAACTGTTTGGTTTCCGTATCGAACAAAAAGTATTGTTTACTTAACAAACGTCCATTTTCGTTTTTGATTTCTTCTACCGCAGTTTGTGGGGTGCCGTCAACGAAATCCTTGGTCAAAACAACGGTTTGTGTACCGCTGTGCATTTTCCTTTGTGAGGTACGAACCGATTTTTGGATAATTTCGTTAGTATACTGGCTAGCAGTAGTTTCGTTTTTGTAGGTATTGTATTCATACATGGTTTCGTCAACACCATTGGCGTTTGACGTAATCACTTTAGCGAGTTTTCCAGCAGCATCATATTGATGTTCTTGCTGTTCCAAAAACTCCTTGTCATATGAAATGATTTTCTCAATGACTTTCTGTGTATCCCCTTCCCCGTGTTCGTAAAAGTTCGCCATGGACGTGGCTTCATCAATGACGCCATCTTTATAACTCTCCATTCTTTTTTCCACCAAAAAGCCATCCTCATATTTATATAAGGTGACATCTTGGTCTGAGTCATTGTATTGGGTAATGGTTTTGACCAACCTGCCCGACTCATCAAATTCAAAGGATTCGTTGCCGTAATCCGTAACCACCAAACAAACGTGTACTTTTCCTTTGAGTTCAAAATCTTCAAGCTTAAAAACCTTTATCTCTTGGGCGGTAGAACCCGTCAGCAGAAACAAGGAAATTGTAAAAAGGACAACGTAGTTTTTTACCATAGTGCAAAAATACTCCGTTCTGGTCGATTTCAAAATCCGTTATTCAGGCTTTTCTGAAATTACAGCACCTTCAGATTTGTCCATTCCCAGAGCATTGTGCACTTTTAGTACCTTTGCGCACATTAGAAAATAGCGATGAAAAAAATATTGTCCTTAAGTTTCATTTTAATTGCCGCATGCAATTCTGCACAAAAAACGGTCAAGAATGGCGCTGATGAAGAGAAATCGAATGCCCCTATTGCGTATGCCGCTTCCATTACTGAAGATGAGTTGAAAGCACATCTTTACGTGTATGCTTCCGATGAATTTGAGGGAAGGGAAACGGGAAAACCCGGACAAAAAAAGGCTATAGCCTATCTGAAAAAAGCCTATGAGGATTTAAACATACCCGCAGCCAAAGCAAATGGCGACTATTTTCAAGCAGTGCCCCTAGAAGTTGCAAGTGTCCCTACTGGAAACATAACTCTAAATGGAACTTCACATACCTTAGGTGATGGAGTAATTTCATTTACCGCTGCTGAAGGAACTTACAGTGATATAGTTTATCTAGGCTACGGTATTGAAGACAAAGGCTATTCGGATTATGATGGTTTGGATGTTACCGGAAAAATTGTTCTAATCAAGGCCGGTGAACCTAAAGATGAATCGGGCAATTACGTAATCTCCGGCAGTTTATTACAATCCAAGTGGAGCAATATGTCTGAAGGCATAGGAAAAAAGAGCAAGTTGGCTGTCGAAAAAGGAGCGATTGGGGTGTTATACGTGGATGCTCAAAATTTCGCACGATACGAGGGCTATTTCAATTTTATGAAAAACAATCAGAGTGGCAGAATGTCACTTACAGCCGAAACCAGTGCCAATTTTCTGATTATGCTCAAAACCAATATTGCCCAAACCTTGGTTCCTGAAATAGAAACGGAAAATACTCCAAAAACATTGGATTCCGAGGTGGTTTTGAACATCACTAGCGGAAACAAAGCGGTGAACTCGGAAAATGTAGTGGCCATTATTAAAGGATCGGAAAAACCAAATGAGTACATCGTCATCTCTTCCCATCTGGACCATATTGGCGTGACGGCAAGTGGACAAATCAACAATGGTGCGGATGATGATGGTTCGGGTAGTGTAGCCTTATTGGAAATTGCTGAAGCGTTCATAAAAGCAAAGGCGGATGGGTTTGGCCCAAAACGATCGTATATATTTCTACATGTCACTGGTGAAGAGAAAGGGCTTTTGGGTTCAAAGTATTATACCGATTATGACCCTATTGTTCCTTTGGAACAGACCGTAGCGAACCTTAATATTGATATGATTGGACGGATTGACCCTAAGCGGGAAGGAAATCGAAATTATATTTATTTGATTGGTTCAGATAAGCTTAGTACAGATTTGCATGAGCTTTCCGAAGCGGTGAACGCGAAATACATGAATATTGAGTTGGATTACACGTACAACGATGACAACGACCCGAATCGTTTCTATTACAGAAGTGACCACTATAATTTTGCCAAAAACAATATTCCTATCATTTTCTATTTTAATGGAACGCACCCTGATTATCACCAACCAGGGGATACGCCAGACAAAATAAACTACGATTTGCTTGAAAACCGAACCCGATTGGTATTCCACACCGCATGGGAGCTAGCCAATCGACCTGAAAAAGTAGTGGTGGATAAGGCTACAAAATAAAGTACTCGTTATTTGAAAAAGAAAAACCCCTGAATACTAGTTCAAGGGTTTTTTGGGTGGAAGACCGGGTTCGAACCGGCGACCTCCGGAACCACAATCCGGCGCTCTAACCAACTGAGCTACAACCACCATTTTAAGCGGTTGCAAAGGTAATTTTTTTTATTTATTCTATCAAAACATTTCTCCTATATCCCCACCACATAATTCCTTTGGAAATTCTTACAGAAATAGTACCAACCTCTTGACAACATTTAAAGAACGAAAGAATTTATTCTTAACTAATTGATGTTCAAAATACTAACACCTTCCACAGTTGATGATGCGTCTTTCCTACACCATCACATTTTGGGGTTTCACAACAATAAATCCACTTTTGGTCTTCCATCCGCTATTTTTGAAAGGTTGTGAGCGTATATTAAAATGCCCCGAATCAAGAAGACTCTAAACTTACACCTTGGATGCCTAGTACTGCTTTTAGTTCTTGGGACGAATTTCTCGTATTCAAGTGTTCTCAACGAAAACAAAAGAGATAGTATAGGCTATCGCATAAAGCGTTTGTACTCCACGAAACGTTTCAACAAAAAAGATTCGCTTCATCTCGACTTGCTGATAGAACATGCCAAACAGTATCGTTTCATCAACAACGATAGCATGTTACAGATAACGAATCGGGCGATGAAGTACAGTGAATCCCTTAATTACCAGGGAGGTATTGCCCAATGTCTTGAAAGTTTGGGTAACTATTACTCCGACGCGGGACGTACTGAAATGGCAGTAACTTACTATACCAAGGGATTAAAAAAATCAAAGGATTTAGGACTAACAAAAACGCAGTTAGGGATTATCAATGGACTTGGTCAGGACCATGCTTATGTTGGTAATTATGCGGAAGCCTTAGAGCTTTATTTGGAAGGAATCGATGTTGCCACGAAACAGGATGACAAACTGATGCAATCCATCCTGAACGAAAACATTGCAGGGCTTTACGCAGATCAGAAGGATTTTAAAAATGCGCTAGCATTTTACGACATCGTACAAAATGTGAACAAAGCGGTCGGGGACGAAATCACCACAGCAGAAACCCAGAGCAATATGGCTTCGCTATATCGAGAAGCTAAAAACTATGAACTGGCGATGTTCAACATCAACAAGAGTATCGCTGTTTTTGAACGCTTAAAGATTTACGCTTGGTTGGCATATGCTTATGAAGTGAAAGGTGGTATTTACTTGGACCAAGGAAAATTTCAGTGGGCATTATATTGGTATGACCAAAGTAATATGTTGCACAAAGAGCAATTGGATGACGACCGGGAAAAAATCCAACTGCTAAATGGGATGGCCAAAGTGTATTTAGGTTTGGACCGAGATAGCCTATCGCTGGAATACGCCAAAGACGGATTCAAACTTTCTCGAAAAATCAATTCCCTTCAAGGACAAATTGAGTGTTCTGAGACCTTGTACAAACTTCACAAGAAACAGGAGAATACCGATGTTGCTTTATTCTATCTTGAAATTTTCAAAGCCTTATCCGATACGTTATCAAAGGATAAAAACAAACAGAGTTTGGCTTTATTGGAAACCAAATTGCAGCATCAGCAAGAGAAACAAGATTTAATCCAAAGTAATGAGCAGGCCTTGGCGAAACAGCGAAACTATATCTACTTTGCTATTTTAACGGTACTCATTCTTTGCACCATACTTTTCTTGATACGCCGAAGTGAGGGTATCCAAAAGAAGCTTTACAACGAGCTTAAGCAGAAGTCAAAAGTGGTTAGCGAACGGGAATTTGAACTTTCGGAAATCAACAAGACCAAAACAAAACTCTTTTCCATTATTGGGCATGACCTTAGAGGTCCGATTGGGGCTTTGCAAAGCATTTTGAAGTTGTTCTCCGATGGTGAAATTGATAAAAACGAGTTTCTTTCGTTTATTCCCAAGCTACGCTCAGATGTCGACAACATTTCTTTTGCCCTGAACAATTTGCTGTCTTGGGGGCAAACCCAACTCAATGGCGTCGTTACCAAACCCAAACGTATCAATTTGGAAAAAGTGGTTTCTGGAAATATTCAACTGCTATCGGAAGTAGCTTCCAGCAAATCAATTAAGATTATCAACCAACTTCCTGAAAACATCTTGATTTGGGCAGACCACAACCAAATTGACATTGTGGTCAGGAATCTATTGAGCAATGCCATCAAATTCACACCGGAAAATGGGCTAATTACCTTGGATACTTTGGAAGAAGAGCATCATTGGTGTTTTAAAATACGGGATACGGGTATCGGAATGAACAAAGAAATTCAAAAAAGGATTTTCGCCGATGCTACGAACATTACCACCTACGGTACCAATAATGAGCGTGGTACAGGGCTCGGGCTTTCTTTGTGTAAGGAAATGATAACCAAAAACAAAGGTGAAATTTGGGTGGAAAGTACGTTACGTAAAGGTTCTACCTTCTATTTTACGGTTCCCAAGGCGGAAAAACGCTATCAACGCGCGGGCTAAATCAAATCATCCAAAGAATCAACTCCAAGAAAGCGTTCGACGGTAAAACCTTCCGCATGCGCCACACCGATAAGTCTTCCCAAATCACGGGCACGATACGATACACTGTCCAGAAAGATTTTACTGCGTATAGGCGTTTCCGGTTCACCGCTATTGGGGTCAAAAAATTGCGAGCTATAAGCGAGAATGGCTTCACGCTTTTTTTCAATATATCCAGAGACATCCACCACAAAATCAGGCTCAAGGTTCTTCCATTGGATATAATGATACACCACTTTAGGTCGCCAAGGTTCCTGAACGTCCCCATTCAATTTCGTTTCAATCTTGACCAGTCCGCTTAGAAAACAAGCATCGCTTACCAACGTACTCCCTTTGGCGTGGTCAATATGTCGGTCATCCACCGCATTGCATAGAACAATATCGGGTTGGTATTGCCTAATTTTTTTTATGATGCCCATCTGATGGGATTTATCATTTACGAAAAAACCATCAGCATAAGACATGTTTTCACGAATGCTAACCCCCAGGATGGCAGCAGCCGCAGCAGCCTCTTTATCT
>CALBPG010000146.1 GCA_937899065.1 uncultured Allomuricauda sp. | reverse complement strand
TTGTTAAAACATCATACAGAAAATTTTAAAACTTTTACAGAATTCATATAGCAACTCTGTCTGTAATGTTGATGGTAAAGCCTCTTCGCTTTTCAATTGATTGCTTACTTTCCGAGAAAAATCTTCCTCAACAAAAGGAACAATTTTGAATCCTGCCATTTTTCCATTGCCATCTTCGGATATGGCCACATCAAAAATTCCTTTTTCAAAACTGGTTTTGTTATGAGAGAAACCTGCTTCGTCTTTCGCAACAAATTCGGTTTGTTTGATTGTTCCCACCGCGGCGTTTAATCCACCAAGCAACCCTTCAATTTGAACCAAAGGTGTTTTTTGTTGCATGTTATCTGAGAACAACGCATAGACCAAACCATACTCTTTTTTGTTGTAGTGGTCTACAAATTGGCTAATTAAAGTGGTGTCCTTCTCGTTTTGCGCTACAGCACAAAGTCCTATGGTCAGGAAAAGACCAACGAAAATCTTTCTAATCATCATTTAGCTATTAATCCGCTTTACTATGAAATTTTTTATTTCTTGGCTGAAACTCAAAATTAGTAAGTTAAGATAATAGCTCTTACTCAAGTTAATGAAACCTTATTATTATTTGACGAAAGGTGTCTTCCGTTCAGAAGAATTCTAGCTAAATGCTAATTAAACTGGTGCATTCACTATTGAGAACCTTTCAACTCTCTTGAAATACCGCGGATCATTTTCTGCGCATTTGTACTTTCTGGGTTTAAAAGGAGTGCTTTCTGATATTGTTCCAGAGCAGCTTCCAAATTGCCCGAAACCAGAAAGGCTTCTCCCAAACTATCAAATGTGTTTGATGATTCTGGATATTTCTTCGTGTTCAACGAAAAGATATCAATGGCCTTTTTTGTTGCTTTCTTATTTAAAAGAGTGTAGCCAATTCGATTTAAGGTTCCCTCGAAACGTTCGTCTGGATATAATTTTTGAACGGAATCAAGTGTTTTAAGGGCCTTATCGAATGGTTTAGCGATGAACGCTTCAAACACGGCATCTTGAAGTGAACGGGATTTGTTCTTAAGGTTCTCATCTACAATCCCTACAACCTCATTTACTATGGTATTGTGGATTGGAGTATATCTGTATCCATTAGTCAAAACGATTACCGTGATATCGTGGTCAACAAATTTTCTGAAGGCGCTAACACCCCCTCCAGTAAATCCAAAGGACTTCACATCGTCAAAACTATAATCATCCCAACCATAGGCAAATCGTTTCCCATTTTCAAACTGTTGGGAAATCCACATTTTTTGTTTGTTTTCATTGGAAAGGATTTGATTTTGGTCCAACCGTTGGTTCCAAGAGACAAATTTATCCAAGGTGATATTCAGTCCGTTTCCAGCCAACCCCCTGGATTGTTCTTGGTCAATTGATTTTTCATACTTCTCCAGGTCATCGTCAAAAACATATTTCGATATCCGATTCGGAATCACTTCCAAACTATTGGATGAAAAGACAAATCCATCTTTATCTCCCTCAAATTGATTTTGGGCGACAAACTCCGTCAAGGTCATTCCACTTTGTTTTTCAATAATCTTGGCCAACAGCCAATAGTTGGTCTGATTGTATCGCCATAAGGTGCCTGGCTCAAATTCCATAGGTAGCTCTGCCAACTTTGCCCATACCGCTTCGTTGTTCAAGTGGCTTTCAAATTGAATAAAGTTGGGTATTCCAGATGAATGGGTCAATAAATTGGCAATGGAAACCCTTTCCCAAGTCTCAGGGAGATTTTTTAAATGTATCACAAGCGTGTCATCCAATCTTAGTTTGCCTTGTTCTTGAAGTTGAAAAATGGCAGTGGCAACTAGCAACTTTGTAGTAGAGTACACTCGGAATAAATGATTTTCGTCTACAGGGATATCAAACTCCAATGAAGCCTTTCCATAGAATTTTTTATGTATTACGGAGTCCTTTTTAAGAACGGCAAGGGCCAAGCCAGGCACATCATGCACCTTCATTAGGTTTTCGATATATGTATCTATTTCATTAGGGTCATTTACTTCGACCACTTTTTTTTGGCGTTGGCAGGCGCTCAAAAGAAGAATTGCCAATAGTAGCGTGGTTTTCAAAAATCGCAGGTTTATCATTTGCTTTAAAATGCCTGAAAGAAATGCTATTTAACTCCTTTTGGCCACTCCAAAACCATTCGCCTATGAAACAAAAACGTATTTAATCCTCAAAAGATACCACTTAAACCGACCGCCGGGTCGGTCGCCATTTTGATTTAGTTCCAAGAATACTTCAAAAGATGTTTTTTACCGATTTTTCTTACGAATACGACTGATATTGTTTTTGCCCCCTCACTCCTGACCCAACTTTGTAACCGACCGCGAGGTCTAAACCTACAAAACCAAATCTTATGGAAAAGCACCTTAAATCCAAAGTAACCATCAACCGACTATGCTATAAAGGACTCGATGTTTTTGCGCAAAAAGGCTATCACAACACCAACTTGAACGACATTTTGCGAGAACTTTGTTTATCAAAAGGCGCTTTTTATCACCATTTTAAATCCAAAGAAGATTTTTTCGTTTACATCGTTCAAAATCTTGTGGCACAAAAGATATATGCCTTATTGGTTGAGCCTTTGTCCGCTCAAGAGGACCCTTTATCTGCGATTATGGAAAGCCTAGACAAGGCCTTGGAACCAGGAAAAAGCAACGAGTTGATTTATGGTTTTATGCTTGGAGACTTTTTGACCGAGTTGGATGGAAAACAGGAACAAATAAGTGCTTACTTAAAAGATATTCTTCAGATGTGGGAGGTCAACATGATAGGGATGTTGAAAACAGGAAAATTGGATGGTCACATCGCTCGTCACATTGATTGTGAAGGAGTTGCGGCTTATATTATTTCCTCCTATTTAGGAATGCGCACCATGAAGATGAACCACAACCCGAAGCAAGCCAAATACCAATACCTACAGCAGCTACGTCACTATTTCAATAGTCTGCGTCCTACGGCCGTGCGCGCCTAACCCGCCAAAACTTCAGATATTTTTCCCAGAACTTGCTCGGGGAGGATTGTTTCCATTACATTTTCATATCCTTTGGGCACTTTATTACCATATACCGAAGTAGGCAACAACGGAAATTGCTCTCTGTCGGGTAATAGTGAATGGTTTTCCGGCTGTCCGAAAGGATAAAAACCGGAATACGGGTGGGTAACGCCCCAAATGGTAACCACTGGAACTCCATAATTAGCAGCAAGATGGGCATTGCCACTATCCATCGCCACCATAACATCCAAATTGGAAATTAAGGCCAACTCTTCAGCTAGGGTCAGTTCACCGGCAACGGAAAATACCTTGTTTCTTGTTTTGGCTATTGCGGCCAACTTTGTGATTTCCTGCTCTCCTCCACCGAATAGTAGTATTTGATAATCGTTTCTTGAATTCAAAGTGTCGATTACCTCAACCATCATGTCCAGCGGATACATTTTACCTGCATGTGCTGCAAATGGGGCAATTCCAACCCATTGGTTCTGTTTCTTTTCTCCTAATACACTGAATACTTTCTCGGGTATGCCTTGTTTTCCCAAAAATGTAAACTGCTCCAAATCCAAAGGGTAGCCCATCTTCTCAAAAACCTCAGCATAGCGTTGATGCGTCGGTTTCAAGGGTTTAAAAATCTTATCGTTTTCACGCGTAAGAGACTTCTTCTCATTACGGCCTTTATCTATTTGAAAGAAGGGAATACCGCTGGTTTTGAAAAAGAGCCTTAGAACATTGCTGCGCAATACATTATGTACGTCAGCAACTCCGGTAAATGATTTTGGTTTGAGTTCTCGATACAGTCGCCATAACCCCAAAAAGCCTTTGTGCCTGCCTTTTGTTTCAACCGGAAATACCTCAACGTTCGATAGTCTATGAAAAATAGGAGCCAAAAAACCACGGGTAAGCAGGGTGATTTTTAGGTCAGGATAAGTGTTTAACAGTACCTGCAAGACGGGAACCAACATGGCCACATCGCCTAAAGCAGAAAGACGAATAACGAGAATATGTTGCAGCCTAGGATTTTTGGCCACGCAACACTGGGTTTAGCTCATCATCATTGTACATTTTCATTTGTTTGTACACTTTCATGAATTTGCGACCTGCTTCGATATCATACAAAAGCTGGTCAATGGCCTGGGACAAATCTTTCTTTTGCTCTAGAAGAATATTCAGTTTGGTTTGACACTTTTCAACATGTTCGGGGGTAGCATCTTCTCGATTTACCTCTTCCTGCATATGATAGATTTTCAAAGCCAGTATTGAAAGTCGGTCGATGGCCCAAGCGGGACTTTCCGTATTTATGGTGGCATCTTCCAGAACTTCTACCGATTGGTATTTTTGCAAGAAGTAGCTATCAATATACTCTACAAGGTCGGTCCGGTCTTGATTGCTCGCGTCAATCTTACGCTTTAGGTCCAACGCAGCGTTCGGTTCAATTTCCGGGTCTCTTATAATATCTTCATAATGCCATTGTACCGTATCAATCCAATTTTTACGGTACAAAAGGTGCTCTATCTTATCTTTTGGATAAGGATTGGAAAAGGTTTGATAGACATCGTCCTTTATGTGATACGTGTCAATACTTTCCTCAAAGATGCCAAAGGCAAATGAACTGAACATAAATATTCGGGTTTCGGCAAAGATATTGCTTTACGCTTTATAAGCTGAGCTCAACCGCCAAAATGAAAAAGGGAATAAAAACTAATAAGGTAGTAGCAACCTCTTTATATCTGGATTCTTTTAAGATTTCCAAATAATTTGTCAAAAACACCGCTGTCGGAAAAAAGCCTAAAATAATCGTATGAGCGCTTTCCAGTTTGAAAAATGCAATACAAAGCGCAATCAAAAAGGTCAAAAAACAAATCCGAAGGGTAATCAATTTTCCGCCTCCTTTTTTTCGTTGTTTTAAAAACACCACTCCCATCAAGAATAAAATCAAAACACCAAAAACCAAGATTTTTATAAAGCGGTACTCCAAGTTTTGAAGAGCCTCGCTTTCAATTTTAAACTGATAATGTTCCCAAAAAAAAGAAAAATCATTTTTTAAAAGCATAAATGCCATTCCAATAATGGCGGTAGTCAAAATGGCCAATACCGGTACCAGCCAGTTCTTAAAACTGTTTCTATCGAACACGTTTATGACCAAAAAAACCAAGAGAAAGTACAAAAGAGCCCAATCGTAAAACAAACTAGCTACTGTGACAAAGAAAGACGCATCAAAGAGTTTATGTTTTAGTTGTTTCAGGTTTTGCATGGAAAGCAACCGCCATACGGCCAACAAAATAAAGAGGTTGGCAAAAATCCCTTTGATATCCATAAGGGTTTCTGGAAAAGTGACCAGCAACAGTACAAAAAACAGCATAGAGAACGAGCTGAAGCCAGTAACTTTTTCGGACCGCACAATCTCATTGATAACAATCAATTCGAAAATCAAGGCTATAAGCGCGATTCCCTCAAGAATGTATCCTGACCTCGTTGGGACACCTATTTTGGAGAACCCGACCAAACAGGCGTAAAAAACAATCAGAAAAGTGGATAAAACCGCATAATTTATAGGCTTTGTTTTCCCAAAAAAGCTAGAAATCATATCAGGTTTTACTAATTTTGTAAAGTAAATATAGCCAACATGAGCAATTTTTTTTACGGCATTGAAGACTTATTCGTGAACTATTTGTTCGCGACATACGATATTTTCAGATTCATGGAAAGCTGGTGGACTTCCAACACTATCAACTGGGTGTTTTCGGTTGTCGGTATTATTGCCATGCTTTACTGGATGAAGCAATTAAAAATTTTCAACGATAGCGGAGAAGAGGATAAAAGTATCAGCTCCCACTCTTATCTATAGGTCAAAGCCTATATCACTTCTGTAGTTTATTCCGTCAAAAGTAATTTTGCTGAGTTGGCCATAAGCCTTTTCCAAGGCTTTACCCATGTCGTTATCCATAGTGGTAAGGGCCAATACCCGCCCTCCATTGGTTAGTACTTTTCCGTTATCCATTTTAGTTCCCGCGTGAAATACTGTTGCTCCTTCAATTTCAGAAAGACCTGAAATTTCCTTTCCTTTTTCATATGCTTCAGGATATCCTCCTGAAACAGCAACTAGGGTTGCAGCTGTTTGTTCGTTAATTTCCAGTTGATATCCTTCCAAACTTCCTGAACCCATCGCACGGAACAACTCTACCACATCTGATTCGATTCTCGGAAAAACTGCTTCTGTTTCCGGGTCTCCCATTCGGACGTTGTATTCGATAACCTTGGGTTGACCATCAACCTTGATAAGACCGATAAAAATAAACCCAACATAAGGTAAGCCGTCTTTTTGCAGTCCTTCAACGGTTGGTTTCACGATTTGGGATTCAATCTTCTCCATGAAGGCTGAATCTGCAAACGGAACCGGTGAAATAGCGCCCATACCTCCAGTATTCAAGCCAGTGTCGCCTTCTCCAATTCTTTTATAGGCTTTGGCCGTGTGTAGAAGCTTATAATCCTTTCCATCGGTAACAACAAAACAACTTAACTCAATCCCATCCAAGAACTCTTCAATGACCACAGTTTGGCTTGCTTTTCCGAACTTTTCATCAACTAACATAGTTGCCAAAGCAGCCTTTGCTTCTTCCAAATCCTTGATAATCAGCACTCCCTTTCCAGCTGCTAACCCGTCCGCTTTGAGAACATAAGGCGGTTTCAAGGTTTCCATGAATTGGTATGCGTCTTGTAGGGTTTCTTTGGTAAAACTTTGGTATGCCGCCGTTGGGATAGAATGGCGTTGCATAAACGCTTTGGCGAAGGCTTTGCTGCCTTCTAGTTCCGCAGCTGCCTTCTGTGGACCAATGACCATGACATTGTTTAATTCGGGGTCGGCCAAAAAATAGTCGTGGATTCCATTGACCAAGGGGTCCTCTGGCCCTACTACGACAATTTGAATCTCTTTTTCCTTTACAAAAGCAGCGAGTTCTGCAAAATCATTCACTCCAATATTGACATTCTCGGCAATGTTATTGGTACCTGCGTTGCCCGGAGCAACAAACACAGCGTTAGCTAAAGGACTTTGGACAATTTTATGGGTAATTGCGTGCTCTCTACCGCCAGAGCCAAGGACAAGAATATTCATTTTCGCCGGTTTTCGGCAAAAATACAGCTTGCGCTAGATACTCTTACTTGTTTTTGATAAAATCACGATGTTCTTGCCACAACTCTTCTTCGGACAACGATTGGAAATACTCATACGCTCGTTTGAGTCCTTCTGAACGAGGAACTTGAGGTTCCCAATTCAGAATTTCCTTAGCGCGACTAATATCAGGTTGTCGTTGCAGCGGGTCATCTTGAGGAAGGGGTTTAAAAATAATTTTTTGGTCAGTTCCGGTTAACGAAATGATTTCTTCCGCGAACTCCAAAATGGTAGTCTCTTCCGGATTCCCAATATTGATGGGTTCAACATAATCGCTCATCAACAACCGATAAATCCCTTCAACCTGGTCATCTATATACGTGAAGGAACGGGTTTGTGAACCATCGCCAAAAACGGTTAAATCTTGTCCACGCAGCGCCTGCCCGATAAAAGCAGGAACAACCCTTCCATCATTTAAGCGCATTCGAGAACCGTAGGTGTTGAAGATGCGAACAATACGGGTATCCAAACCATGATGCCGATGATAGGCCATGGTTATCGATTCCATAAACCGTTTCGCCTCGTCGTAAACCCCTCGAGGGCCTATAGGACTTACGTTTCCATAATACTCCTCATTTTGGGGGTGCACCAAAGGATCTCCATAGACCTCAGAGGTTGAAGCCACCAAAATGCGGGCATTCTTTTCTTTTGCCAATCCCAATAGGTTAAGAGTGCCCAGAGAACCAACCTTAAGCGTTTCAATCGGAATTTTTAAGTAATCAATTGGACTTGCGGGGGACGCAAAATGCAATATATAATCCAAATCCCCCGGAACATGCACGAAAGTGGAGACATCGTGGTTGTGAAATTCAAATCGCTCCAAAGGGAAAAGGTGTTCAATGTTTTTGAGGTCGCCAGTGATAAGGTTATCCATGGCGATTACACGATAGCCCTCGGCAATAAATCTGTCACATAAGTGCGAGCCCAAAAATCCCGCAGCGCCCGTTATTAATATATTTTTCATTTACAATATTCTTTAATCCTTGCTCCTTAAGGGATTTCAAAAATACTAGTATGCTTTTGATTCTCCTGCAAGCGCATTGATAATTGTTTGGATTATAATTTTCAAATCTAAGAACATGGACCAGTTTTCAATGTAAAAAACATCAAACTTAATCCGATTCTGAATGTCGGCGTGTTTTTCAATTTCTCCTCGATACCCTCGCACCTGTGCTAGTCCTGTAATTCCCGGTTTCACAAAATGTCTCACCATATATTTATTTATTCTGTCAGAATATTCATTGGTGTGTTTTACCATGTGAGGTCTAGGTCCTACTACTGACATCGTTCCAAACAGTACATTGTAAAATTGCGGTAATTCGTCAATGCTAGTTCGCCGGATAAATTTTCCGACTTTAGTTACCCTCATATCGTTCTTTGTGGCAGAGATATGGTCAGCATATGTGTTTGGCGCCATCGAACGGAATTTGTAGCAATAAAACTCTCGATTATCAATTCCATTTCGAGTTTGTCTAAAGAAAACGGGGCCTTTAGATTCCAAAGTTATTATGAAGGCCAACAATGGGGTGAGCCATGATAGAAGCCCTAAAATTACCACTAGAGAGAAAACAATATCGAAGCTCCTTTTGATAAAGGCGTTAATCGGACTATGAAGGGGGATATCCCGGAGAGATAGTACTGGGATATAATCATAATATTCAAACTTTAACTTTTTTGCAAAAATATTTTTGTTGTCTGGGATGAATTTAAGTGCAATAAGATTATTATCCGCAAAATTTATGAAGCTCACTACCTCGTCATTGGAAAGTTCAGAAACCGAGCAATAAATTTCATCAATTTTATTTGCGAGTATGAACTCAAAATACTCAGCAAAGTTATATTCTCCTTTTTCTAATGAAAATTGTTTAACAAAATTATATCCGTATTCCGTTCTCTCATTAAAAACAGCAATTAGCTGATCTGTTTTCTTACTCTTTCCCAATACTACAACATTCCTAATGTTACCCTTTATTTTCTCCCTGTACTTCATTAGAAAATAATAGTTCAGGAACTTGATTGTAAAGACAATAGTAAAAGAAATAGCTAGATACTCGGCAATCGCCAAGCGGCTCATGTTAGGTTGCTTAAAAAAGCCTATAAACGCATAAAGAACAAGAAAGAAAAAAAAGAATTGTCGAAAAAGAAGGATAATTACATGCGTAACCTTGGTGTATCTATATACAACATAAAATGTGGTTTTTAGAGCTATTAAGGTCCACCCCATAGAAATGTAAGAATGAAATAAAATAGGATACCTGAACTGTAATGGGAGATAGTATGCCAGCGAATTAATTATCAATAAATCCACTATAAGCGATACGGGAATCAAAAGTCCGGAATATCTGTACTTGCCTAGCGTCATCTATAATTCGTATTGGACAAAGTTAATTTATACGGTAGTGTTTTTAGTTTTAATTTAGCACAAAGCCAGAACTTTTCTTTTAATGAAACTTCTCCATCACATTTTAAAACTTCAACTATGTTATTTCGGAATACTTTTCTTTTGCGCAATATCTTGTACATGCCAAAATAAAAAGAATGTTCAAATCAAACTGTCTAAACCCTCAGTAATTCTTAGCAATGGAAAACACAATGCTTTCCCAAGTATCGAGAAGTCAAAGAAAAATAGGCTGCTCATAGGTTATAGATCTTCAGATAGTCATTTAAGTGCAAATGCAAAAGCTTGTCTAATTTACAGTGATGATTGGGGTCAAAACTGGTCGCAAGAGAATGTTATAGATAATGGAGCAGATTTTCAAAATTCCAAGTATGGCATAAGGAATCTTCACATAACTCAGTTACGTAAAACGTTAATAGCCACCTTCCACGTAAATGACGGCGACCACGGAGACATTTACTATTTCCTTTCCAAGAATCAAGGCGATAACTGGTCAAAAAGAGAAAAACTTTTCTTCGAAAACTTCAACAGAAACAAAATTAGCTGTGAAGGTCATATCCAAGAATATGGAAAACAAAAAGTTCTCCCCGTTTTTTATGGTAATGAGAATAAGAGCTTAGATGTTGGAGTAGCTATCTCAAAAAACTTTGATTCTTGGGAGGTTTTTACCGTTCCTTCTCAAAATAGCAAAGAAGCCGAGAACATTTTGGTCAAAGCCGGCTCTGACCTATTAATGTTTTATTCAAATCCCTCGAAAAGTAAATTGTTCAGAACCCTTTCAAAGGATAAGGGAAAAACTTGGGCTTTCCCGGAAGAGGTAACTTTCCCAGGTTGGATTGTACATAGACCAAATGTTTTCTATCATAAAAAGAGTGGTACACTATTATTGGTTTATAGGGAAGGGAAAGCTCAATCTGGTGCTTTGGCTATTTCAAATGACAAGGGGAAAACTTGGAACAAAATCAAATCAATCAATGATGATAAAAGAAGAATAACCTACGGTGATTTTGTGAAGATTGATGAAAATCGAATAGGCTTTGTTTATTCCACAGAGGATAAATTAAACGGCCACATTGCAAACTTGTATTATTCTGAAATTAATTTTTTCTATTAGTCAAAATCTTCAGGCGATACAGATTTCCAGTGTTTTAGGGATTTTTCAAACCCGTACTTGAACGAAAATCCTGAATTTATCAAATATTCTGGATGAATATTTGTTGGAAAACCTGCTTTCCTTACCCGGACTGGATGAATATCAGATTTTTTACCAAGAACTTTAAATACTATTTGAACTAACCTAGCTATGACGACTAGTAGATTTACAGGAATAGATAAGGTAAGTTTTTTGAAATCAAGCTCTTTTTTAACAATTTGGGTCATTTCCTTTAAATTAACCAAAGGATTTTCCGCATAATTGTAAACTATCAGCGGTTCTTTCTCCTTCTGGATGGTGAAAAGAATGCTATCTACCAATCCATAAACATAGCCATATGCTTTAATTACTTGACCTCCATTCGGCAAGATGAATGTCCCTTTTTTTAAGGATTTAATCATCCTGTATACATTACCAGGGTCTTTTGGGCCATATATTACGCTAGGCCTCACAATCACCAGCCTCCTATTCAATATATCCCTATTTAGCCATTTCTGATGAATCTCTTCAGCTAGCGCTTTTGAAATACCATATGCTGTTTCGGGGTACAATGTAGATTGCTCCGTTCTTTGTTCTATCGATTTTCCATAGGGAGCTATACTACTAGTAAAGAAAACATTACTAATATTTAGCTCGTCGGCCATTAAGTTTACATGTTTTGCGCCGGGTATATTGGTATCAAAATATTCTTTGAATTCATGCCCCGGTTCTCGGTGTATAGCCGCCAAATTGAATATCCAAGATTTTTTACCGTCCAAATCTATCTCCAAACTGGGTAGTCTACGCCTGACATCAGCTGAAATATAGGTTACAATAGCTTCCTTAACCTCCTTCTCAAATCCCTTAAGTGGATTGATATCCAAAACGAAATATTTTTCAAATAGGTTTTCTATCATCAATCCGGAAAGCAGGTTGCGTCCTATGTAACCTGAACCTCCTATAATTATAGCTGCCTTAATCCCCATACTTGTCTATTCGCCCTAAAAATAGTTTTATTTTTGGCAGTATGAAAAAAATCAAAGTGCTTCATATCAGTGAGCCTTTTGCAGCAGGTGTCTATAATTATATTAGGGAAATTTGTGGTGTACTTGACCGATACAACCAATTCGAAACATATGTGATTTACAGCCCACAAAGGAATGGTACCGACATGCAGAAAATAGCAAAGGACTTTTCTTCTAGAACCTCTCTTATTCAAGTTCCGATGTCGAGAGAAATTTCGATAAAAAACGACCTTACGGCTATTATCGCGCTAAGAAAACTAATAAAGGAAATAAAACCCGATATTATTCATCTACATTCTTCAAAGGCAAGTATACTGGGAAGAGTTGCCACTTATTTTTCCTCAAAAGCTGCATTGTACTATACTCCAAATGGCTATTCATTTCTTAGACAAGATATCAGCAATGGCAAGAAGAAGTTTTTTTATGGTATTGAGAAATGGGTTGCACGCATCTTTGGAGGAACTACTATTGCTTGTGGGGATACCGAGTTCCTCCACGCTCAAAAAATAGGTAAATCCCTTCTCGTTAGAAATGGAGTTCATGTTAACGAAATTTCCAAATCGACAAAAGAAACGGATGAATCGTCCAATAAATTCACTATCGGCACAATGGGGAGGCTTAGCCCTCAAAAAAACCCCTTGCTTTTTGATCAAATTGCCAAAAAGCTTCCCTCTTTTGATTTTGTTTGGATTGGTGACGGTAAACTTAAATATGACTTGAAAAGCGAAAACATAACCGTAACTGGATGGAAAACTCATCAAGAAGCACTGGAATTGGTCAATACTTTTGATATATACATCCAGACGTCTTTATGGGAGGGTTTACCTTTTACTATTATAGAATCCATGGCCTTGTCCAAACCTGTTTTAGCAACTAATGTAGTCGGGAATAAGGACGCTGTGGAACATAACTATAACGGCTATCTCGGGGAAACTGCTGAACAATTCATTGGTTTTATTGAAAACCTACATTCCAATCCTGAACAACTTGAACAATTTGGGAAGAATTCTTTAATAAGAGCGCATGAGCTTTTTGATAAAGACAAAAATTTTGAAACTTTAATAGAAATTTACTCGAAATCAGTTTCTTGAGATAACATTGTTTTTCCTTTATTGGGTTCTTTGTCAGATAGCTTACCAAGAAAAACAGAAAATACCAAAGCGAATATGACGATTCCTTTTTGCCTAAGCAGCATTGACTCTGTTACAAAAGCTAAGGAAATCACCAACACTAAAAGAAAGTTTTCATACTTCTTTTCTTTTAAGGATAATAAAAGACTTCTTAGCAATATGAACAATAAAAGAACCACACCTATTGCACCGTGTTGTAGAAAAGTTGTGAGATATTGATTATGAGAATTCATATCATTGTTTTTTTTTGAAATCCCATTTCTTTTAAACGCCTCTTTTAAGGGCTCAACTTCTCCAAAAACTCCATATCCAAAAAGGGGTTTTTCTTGTACTACATCCCATGAAGCACTCCAAAGCTTTTGTCTAAGAGATAGTTTATGATATTCTTTACCCACTTCGGAAATCTCTTCACTTTTTACGATTTCTAATTTTTCCAACACCCCATAATATTTGTCCTTTAGATAGCTACTTTTATTAAGAATGAACAAAGACAGTAATATCCCCATTCCAAAAATTATCAAATTCTTCAATTTAAAGGTTGTCTTATAGTTTATACCCAAATAAAGCAAGGTGATTAATAAAAATGTTGCTATTCCTGTTCTAACTCCAAAGAGGAATATCACACTAAAAAAGATGAAGGATGTTATCTTCTTGGTCAACTCATTGAAGTTTCCGAAAAGCACAAAAATACAAGCAAGATTCAAATAAAGTGTATCATAAGGAAAGTGGAAATGATACATTGAGCTCTGAACAAAATTATAGTGGTGTGAAACAGAATATTTAGATATGACATTAAAAATTAGTGTGCCCACAGAGACCATACAAAAGACGATACAGGCAAAAACAAAAACTTTCTTAAGTGTTTGTACTTTTTTCTTTTCCAACGGTAAACATAGAGCTGCTATTGGAAACATCAATAGGGGTGCTTGCCTTACAAGCCTTTCTGTAGCTTCAGGCAAACTGTTACTATAAAAAACCCCAATAGCTGACCAAACAAAAAAGAGAATGATTAAATATATGTTGTTGAGCTTTGGTCTTTGCCAGTTTTTGGCTCGAAACATGAGAACAGCAAAAACAAACCAAACTACACTTGCAATTGAGATGAACAATAGTTCAAAAGGAAGTGAAAATGTCAGAAATAACAGAGCATAGTAGGTATACTTTCCCATCATATTTAAAATTTAATCCTGTCATTTTTCATAAACAACATTTCCAAGAAAAAGAACCAAACCTTTTATAAAATACATTGAACAACTTCCTAAAACAGACGAAAATATAATCCCTTAGAAAACATTACAAATTACTCTTAACCCTTTTGATTTAACTAAAAGGTCTCACAGTCATTGGTTCGCTATTATTTTACGTTGTATACGATATTTATATATTAAAAACGCGTAAACACACAATGCGATACAAAACAAAAACCCAGGTATAGCTTTATTATAATATCCCATGATAAAGGCTATACCCGTCCTATTAAAAAATTGAAAGGCCAAGAACGATACTACCCAACACTTGTTTTCAACCACATTCTTGAGAAGCCAGCCCATAGGGGCATAAATTAACCCCGTAAGAGCGATATGTAAGGGAAACACAATCCATAGAGGAAATATCTTTAACAAAACTGCTGGATAGGCATTTGCGAAACTAAATCCGTTCTCAATAGATTTTTGTATGTGATCTGGGTCGCCAAACCAAAAGTGTCTCATTAATGTATGCATCCCCTTGTAAAGCTCAGAAATATCATATGATAATGGTTTTCCCAAATAAACAAACTGTTCAACCGAACCCCAAAATAGATGAGCTTGTAAACCAAAAGCCCTATAAATTATTGCTTGAAAAGGAGTCTCTGCTCCTGCAAAAACAAAAGGATTTCTAATTGAATACTTTAGATATACTAACCCAAAAAGAAGAAATGCAATAGGTGTAAAATAAGATTTGAGAAAAATAAAAGGGTTGAACTTAAATTTAAGGTTTGATGTCATAACCCATGGTAAAAAGAAAGAGTACAATGATCTTACAATCGGACTGAACTTCTGACCAATCAAAATAAGATATATGATATATACCAACAGGTAAATGACAGCTGTTCTTCTTCTTTTTAGGTAGGTAATTCCAAATAAAAACGGCAAAAAGGTAGCGGTGTTCCCAAACAACGTTTTAAGAATAGGAATTCTTGAATTTTCCCAATACGAAAACCGGGTTACCGAATCGCTAAACAAAGGACTTGAAGAAAGTGTTAAGTTCATTACCAACACAGATAAAATCAATATACTAGAAATTGAAATTATCCGATACCCTACATGCTTCTGGCCTATTTTGAACTTTGGGAAGTGCGCTACAACATTTTTATCCAGTCCGCGAATAATCAACTCTAATGTTTGAATAGAAAGAATAAAAAAAATAAAAAAATAAAAGTTGGCTCCTACGAAATAGCTAAACCTATCCTGTTCGCTTATGTAAATACCGGTTTCTATGTAGGTAAGAGAAGCGGAAGTAATCAGCCCCTGATAATAAACATACACAAGTAAATAAAAGAGCTTATAATCTTTGTTCAACTTGTAGATGCCTATGGCAAAAATCAATAAAACAATAAGAACATTCGCGATTAAGCTCATTTCATCACTATTATGTCCACTTTTCGGAATAAATTCAAAACCAGATTATCGACTTGATTAATTGGCAATGAAAAAACCTTGAGTTTATCTACGTCTTTAGCTCCTAGTTTAATATTGAATAATGCTGAAGAGAAAAAAGAATAAATATACATCGGCCGGATATTACTCAGAATAGTTTCTACCGGTCGCTCATCAATTACCAATTCATATTGGTTCCCAAACGCCTAAATTAATAATTCCTCAGCTATCTTATAATCTCCATTTCTGTGGGGTTTGTAATGGACTTTTGAAGCGGTTGAACAATTCTCCTGTATTTTTTCTATGATTTGATTGATACCATCCAAATAGTCTTGTTTTGCTACGATGTTAGCTAAAACATCTTGTCCAATAAAAAGAATGCTATCTTCACTGGGCTCAAAATCAATGATGTCACTTTCCAACCTTAGAGCCTTTTCAGGAAATAAGGCTAAACTCGGATACCTTACAAATTGTTTTTGGACGTCATCTCTATCTATTCCGGATAACTGCCCTTCTACTACTTTGTATGGTACTCTTAAGAACCAACAAAGTATTTTTTTCAATATAAAATTAGGCTTTCTAGGAGACTCAATCTTATACTCGTAGTAGTTCAAAATACCATCTTCTACCAAAATTCTCTCTTCTTGCAAATTTTTTCTGAACCTAAAAAACATGAAGTTGTTAAGTATGTCTTCTAAATTACAATAAAACAATGTGTACCCTTTAGATGGTATCTTTTTCTTACAACTTGAAATGATTCTCTTGTAAGCTAAAATCTTTTTTAATTGAAATAAAATGGTTGCTAAAAGATTCTCGGAAGATGGGTTTCGCATAGGGGAATAGTCTTCTATGACGGCATCCCACATTCTAGGACTGTACTCATAATTCCCAATATTTATCAAAATTTTCTTTCCCTTTAGAGACTCTGTTTTTAAAAGACTTTCAAAGCTCCTGTTATGAGAGGGCGCAATGGAAACAAAAATGTTTATTTCAGAATCACTCATTTATGTAGTTGTTTTGCTTCTAACAAACCAAGGCATTTCGTAGTGCTTCTTTTGATATAAGAAAACCAAAAGACTACTTATAAAGTAAGCTACAATAGTAGCATAAGCAGCTCCTATAGCGCCATAGTGTCTTATCAGGAAGTAGTTCAAAATAAGATTGATTACTGCTGACAAAACGGTACTTACTGCCAAGAAAGAAGTCCTGCCCATTACTACGAGGTAAGGGAAAAAAATTTGATACGCTCCAAAGAAAAAGTATCCCAAAGCCACCCAAAAGATATACATGGACGCTTCCAAATACTCGGCATCCACAAAGTAAGGCAATACTAATTTTCCCATAACTGTCACCAATATTACTAGAAGTAACACTACAGCTAAATAAATATAGGTGTACCTAACAATTTGAACTTTTTTCTCAGACGTTGGATTGTTTAACGTTCTAAAAAACCAAGGGTTCCAAGCCTTGACAAATGCCTCTGTAAATAGCATTACAATCATTCCAAACATGTATCCAACAGTATAAATTCCAACGGTTTTCAAGTCAACCATCTTCTCTATGAAGAGTCTATCACTTACAGCAATTACAATTCCTCCCAACGCATGAGGGACTAGAGGTAAAGATAATTTTAATATTGCTCTAGTTTCTTGAGCATCATAAGTAAACTTCAAATACCGCTTGTTAGCTAGAACCTTGAGTGCCAACAACGCGAAAAGAAAGTAGGCAAATGTTATACCGATAGCTCTTGATTCCCAACCATAATTGAATTGTATCAAAAGAATTACGGATAAACCTAAATTCACCAAAGTATTTGAAATTTCAAAAATACCAAACGTAATTGCTTCTCCTTTCATCCGTAAAACGGTGAGGTTTATACCATTAATCATGAATAATACACTCAAGAAAGGTATTGCCCTCAACCAGTTTTTGGGGAGAGAAAAAATCTCATCAAAGAAAATTGATGCTATGTAAGTGGTAATAAAAACAAAGAGGAATGAAAACATTAGAACCCTCAACATATTACCAATAGATATCGCCATTTTAAGGTGGCTGTAAGCGTAGAAGTTTTTGGAGACATTAGTATTAATAGCCATTCCTACTACAGCAGTGAAAAGTGAGATTAAAATCTGGAATATTGATACAAGTCCGTACTCTGAAGGGCTTAGATATTCAGTTAATAATGGTAAAAGAATAAAAGGAATAGCTTTATTGACAATACTACTCCCGAGGTAAATTGTTGAGTTTCTAATTACCTGCATACCACAAGCAATCTATTGACTACCTCCTCATTTAACTTTTCATGCCAAAGTCCTATGTGATCCTTAATCACATTATGTTCAAGGTCCCACCATTTAGACTCTAAAAGTTTGTCCTTTATTTCTTCATCAAACCTAAGCGAATGACTTTTGCTGGAGATCCGACAACAATTGCGTAGTCTGGTACATCTTTAGTAACTATTGCACCAGCGCCGATTACCGCACCATGACCTATAGTAATTCCTGGCATTACGATACAGTTTGCTCCAAACCACACATCACTGCCAACCTTCGTTTTCAAGACAAACCGCTCATCTCGGTTTACAAAACCAAAACGTTTGATGTAAGAAAAAGCATGGGTAGAGATTCTATTGAAAGGGTGTTGTGTGGCACCTATTGTTACATTCCAAGAAATAGAGCAGTATTTTCCCAAGTCTGCATTAATGATGGTGGTATTCCGTCCAATGGAAGTATAGTCTCCTATAGTGGAGTTGGAAACGAAAGCTCTTTTCGATATGTAAGTCCTAAAACCAAATCTTGACTTTACAACCGTAGCACCAATCCGAATGGAATGAACTTTGTCTATTACTTTCTTTAAAATACTTCGGCGCACTAATAGGAGGTTTTCAGATTTTCTAAAAAGCCCTTCATTACAATGAATTTTTCCTCTATTACTTGTTTAGCTTTGTGAAAATCACTGTAATCGTTGGTTTTGTATCTTCTTATTGTTTCCTTGATTTTAGTAAATAACTCACTATCATGAATATTCAGAATAGGCATTTTCAAAGTGGTAACCATTCCCGTTCCCCTACCATCTTCATTAATAAGAACCGTTGGCACTCTGCGGCTTAGAAAATACAAATGAGCGTGAACCCGATACCCAATATGAAAATCCATTTTTTCATAGAACTTCATCCTGTTCAAATCATATGATATATCTCTAATCTTAAGTTTTGGAATTACAATTTTTGCACCTAAACACATTAGAAAATATCCAATACTTGTAACCAGTTTTGTATGTTTATCCGGCATAATTCCTCTATGGAAACTAAAATAGAAGTTGCCCTTGGGAAATTCTTTTTTTACCAAATACACAAGTTTTATGGTTTGCCAGAATAGCCTAGGCGCCGCGGGAGTCGTAATGACAATATTCTCAATTTTTCTAGGTGAAAACTTCTCGTCTATATAGTTTAAATCATACCAAACTGGACAGCCGGTCATCGACACATTTTGAAAGCCATTATTTTTTACAATAAATTCCGTTGTTTCATCTCTACAACTCGATGACAAGATGCCACCATGAACCCTTTTCAGAAAATTCTCGGATTAACTGTCGAATTGAAAATCTTGTGGCCTGTTGATTGGAAAGCCACTCCATCCTAACCCAAAAGGTATAATGGGCACTTTGATTTTATCTAAATCATCCACCAGCGGATAGATTCCACCATAGATATCAGTAGCATATGCTGGTCCACCACAAAGCACCACAAATCTGGATTTGTTTATTATATCCAAATGAGGGGTTAAGTCTTTGGTCCTGTCTAAAATATGAATCTCTTTGTCGACATAGTGCTCCAGAAGTTTTCTTCCCCTATCAGTTATGAGAAAATCACCAATGTTTTTAATCTGCCCTGAAAGTAGTACAATCATTTTTTATTTTTTTAGGATAGCATTTTCCATTTCAAAATTTCATCCTCCTCTATGTCCACAATGGATTCCTTTCCTAACACCACATCTAAATGCGCAGGGGAGATTCCGCTTGCTGGCCTTTTCCATGTTAGATGAGCTTTTGTAATGTATTCACCTTTCTTAATCGCTTTTTTGGCCACCAAACTTCTTCTGGCATTTTCTCTTGACTTCTCTTCCGTATCAAGAGGTATCTTCTTTTGAAGCCCCAAGAGTTCATAGACATCATCCATCTGCTTAGTAAATACTTTCAAGTCCTCCTTATCCATAGCATGATAGTGGTCATTTCCTGGGAGAGATTTATCGTGTGTAAAGTGCTTTTCTAGCACCACAGCTCCTAACAAGTTTGCTATTTTCAATGTGTCCATATTATAAGGCAAGGTGTGGTCAGAATATCCTGGGACAGTTTCTGGAAACTTCTTAATCAAATCTGTAATCATTCCTAAGTTAGCATTCTCATTTAAGGTGGGATAATTCAATACACAATGCATAAGGCAAACAATGTTTTTGTGCTTTTGAATGACGTCCATTGCTTGCTGAATTTCCCAAAGATGAGATGCCCCTGTTGACAGAATTATAGGCTTTTCAAAAGAACAGAGGTGTTCAATAAAAGGAAGGTTTGTAATGTCAGAAGAAGATATCTTAAATACATCCATCATATCATTCAAAAAAAATGAAGATTCCACATCAAATGGTGTTGACATAAATTCAATCCCTACCTTATCGCAATATGACTTAAGGTTTTCATACTCCTTTTTCCAAAACTTGTCATATTTTTTGAAAAGCTCAAATTGGCTTTTTGTTGATTCCTTTGTAGTATCCCAGTAGGATGGACTATTCTTTGAAGCAATAGTTTCTGCTTTGTATGTTTGAAATTTTATTGCATGAGCTCCACCCTCTCGTGCCTCGTCAATAAGTCTCTTAGCCAAATCCATGGACCCTTCATGATTCACACCTGCCTCGGCAATTATATAGGGCTTTAAAAGCTTTGGCTTATCTGTATATCTATCTAAAAAACTATTAAGCTTTAAACTACTCATTTATTAATCCGTTAATTAGTTTCATTACTCTTTTTTTACCATTTCGTAAGCTACTTTCCAACATACGCTGATTCATAGCTAACCTCGTTTCAAGAGGTAACGTTTTCTCGAACGCAGCTTTTATGTCTGCGTCACTTACTTCAGAACCGAGCCCCAAGTTGTAAAATCCATTTTCTTCGGAAGCAAAAAAGTGCGTTGTTTCCCTTTCATTTTGGCAAAGCACAATTGTAGGGACCCCAATCGCAGCAACCTCAAATGTTGTTCTACCGGCAGAAGTGAAAACCACATCTGCAGTTGACATCTGTTCAGAAATACTACTAACATTTTTCAAAATCTTCACGTCATTGTAAATAGCTAAAAGGTCTTCCATATTCTTGTATCCCATACCTGCGATAACCACAATTTTAATTTTAAGTTCATCACATATGGGTTTCACTATTTTAAGTACCCTTGCAGTATAATTGTTTGGGTCAACTCCTCCAAAAGATATAAGAAGGGTTCTTACTTTATTTATCACCGTCTTGACTGGAGTGAAAATAAACTCATCTCGAAGGATAAAATATTTAGTTCCAAAAAAGTGTCCTAGCATAAAGTTCTCTTCTGGATACATAGCATTAATGACCAAATCAGCTTTTCTTGAACCACTCCCTAAGTCCTCGAAGTTTATTACAAGACATCCATGATTTTTTAAAGCCAAAATCTCACCCTCCGTTGTGTCTAGTCTATCATTTATAACTACATCGGGTCTAAATTCTAGAATTGATTCTGTAAAAGTGTTTTTGCTCTGTTGTATATGAACGTTATGGTTTAACTCTTTGATTTTAGTAAAGGCTAATTCACTTGTTTTATCAACCAAAAAAATGATTTCATGGTTTAAAATCTCGTTTGCGATACTTAGCGTATTATAAACATGACCCAATCCGATTTCCCTATTACCAGAAACTGCAAAAACGATTCTTTTTCTTTTGAGATAGTATTCACATAGACTCCAATCTTCATAGTTGTCAATATCAATAGCTTCTTTTTGTTTTAGAGGAAAGATTTCTATGCTCCCCCCAAGACGTGAGTTTGGTTGTACAAATTCTGTCCTGGTAATCAAAAAACCTCCCGTTTCTCTATAAATTTCAGGAAGCTCTTGTCTATTCAACCTTTTTTTATAGTTGGGTAAAAATTTTCCTTCCTTTTTTATCCACGAAAGGTGACTGTCCCATGTACCCGAAATAATGGTGTCCAATTCTTTTTCTAGCAGAGTATCAATGGCATTTTCAATTGATTTTGGAGACAATAAGGGTGATGTCGGCTGTAAAGTAATTACTATGTCGTAGTCTTTTTTCTCAATTACTTTTATAGCTTCATATGCTTCATGAATTACAGGGTCCAACGTTGTTTTATCAACGGAATTTTGACTGTCTCTACGAAAAATTTTTGCGTTAAACTTATTAGAAATTGCAAGTATTTCATCGTCTTCACTGGAAACATAGCAGTCAATCGCGTAGGTTTCAACAGAAAGCGCATTCTTAATACTATAATAGATAAGAGGCTTTCCATTTAATGACCTAAGATTTTTTCTAGGAATTCCCTTGGAACCACCTCGGGCTGGAATAATTACCAAAATCTTTGGGTTTTTCAACGCTATAAATTTTTAATTGAATGAATGGTCTAACCACATTTCAGAATGGGTTTTTTAATTCAAATGTCTTAGTGAAAAAGAGTTTTAAACTCCAAAAAACAGGAATACATTCCACAACAATTGTTATTAGGTGCCATTTCAAGCATACTTTTTAGCTTTCTTACTCAAAAATGAGAAAAAGAGCCCAGCGAAATAGATTCCTAGCAGAATTAGTGGTAGTAACACCAATCGTTTTCCAAAAAATGATTTTACAACTTGCTGAGGTTTTCCAAAGTTCAAAACATTAATAATTTCCTTGCCTTTTTGAAGTTCTACTTTTTGCTGTGCTGAATTTCGAATCAAATTGGTTTTAAGTTGCAGCAAACCAGTAATGTCTAGAGATTCCTCTTTGTCTAGTAACAATCTTCCTTCTGGAACCCCTGCGTTATTTTTTTCCAGGTTTTTTGTATATCCTAAGATAAGACTATCTATCTGTTTAATGAGAACATCATTTTCTTTCAACCTAGTTTTCGCGTTCGAGGTGCTTATGGCAATCAACTGCTTGAAATAGTCTGATGAATTTATGTAGCTCATTACCTTCTGGGCAAACTCTATTCCTTGTTTTGCGTCTTTGAATAAAAATTCAATTCTGTGGTTTAATGCGCTTTGTTTAGTGATTTCTGTCCGGATAACATCTGAAAACTGTGAGTTATCCTGAAATTTCTCTAACAACTCCAAATACTCCATGTCATTTTTCGAAGAATTGTCAGTCTCAATAGGACTAACAGAAATCATGAATTGTGAGATTTCCATACCTTGAATACCTAAACTGCTAAAAAACGCTGTATCTCTGGATTTGATATTACTTTGTATTTCGGCAACTACATCATACAAATAGTTTTCGCTATCCAAATTGGGTTTTACTATAATCTCTATCTTTTTTTTCTTCTCTGTAATCTGGTTCAAACCATACCCCACAGCAACCCCTAATATGACCAAACCACCTATAATTAAGATCCTTTTTTTGAGGTACAGAAATAGCCTCAAGAATCCAAGTCCAAGTTGATTGAATCCCCTTCCGATAAGTTGAAACAACTGTCCTAAATCAATTTCGTCGTTGGATTGGTTTTGTTGTTGTTCTGCCATAATGGTTTATGCCTTAAATATTTGCTTCAAAATTCTATCGGTTATCAGATATGTTGGTTTTACACCTGTTGACCCTAACCCTCCTGATGCCAAGGTGCTCCCTGTTTCTAAAGGGTTGTCCGAAGCGTAATACGCATAACGAACTTTTACATCTCTGTTGATGCTCTTTCTGATTTTCGATGCGGATTGAATGGCCTTTTGATAATGCACGCCTTCCATCTCCAAGCCAATCACCTTCCAAGTGGATTCATGAAAGAATTTTAAAATATCCCTGTTTTGAAGAGACGTCCCCAAAACGGTAACCATAGTCCCTTCCAATACTTTTAAACCATATCCTTTGAAATCATCTGAACAGAGTTCATTCTCAAAAGGATAGTTGTCCGCAGTTCCCTCAAAAATATGGGCTGAAGGAATCATGAGGTCTCCTTTACCGCCTTCCAAAATACCTGCCTTTCCCATTATCGAAAGGGATGCAACATTCAAAAATGTCTTTTCCCCATTGATATCCAGAGGCTTCAAAAGCTCATCAATGGTCTCATAAGCTTGTTCGCCAAAAGCATAATCCATTACAAAAATAATGGGTTTGTCTGCATCTGATTTTGGTCCGAAATCATAACAGCAAGCTCCTTCCCTAAAAAGGGACGTATCGAAAATTTGAACATCTATATTGGCTCCCGAAACGTCATCAATGAAAATCATCCCATTATCCTCTGCCAATTGTTCTACTTTTTCTTGTAAACCTTTATGCTTTTCGGAACCTAGTGCTTCGTAGATTTCCAATGAACTCGAATCTGGAAAGTCTTTGGTCAAGGCATTTCTTGCAAAAATAGAATTCATGACACTATGCATATTCGCGCTGATGATATGCAATGGCCGATTTAGCATATTATGGGCCAAAAGTGTTTGTTTGATGTTTTCAGCCCAACGCTCTCCGTGAATATGGTGCCCCAATCGCTCTCTTAGCAAAGGACTAAAGGTGATGGTTCGCTTGTTTCCGGTAGTCTCCTCTTCGACGGCTAGGTTTCCTAACCAATATATCACGTTTAGGAACCTATCGGTGTCTTTTTCGGAGCCTAGCTTCTGGTGCACCGCTACAATCTCATCATAGGTGCGTCCAAGAATATTCGCAGCATGTATTAGGGCTACCTCTCGTTCGGATTCTTCTTTTTCTTCTTGTTTTACAAACTCTTCGAGTTTTATCCAATCCCTTGTGGTTCGTTTCCCGTCATCTACCAGAACTCTTTGGCAAATCTTTCCTGATTCGATGAACAAGAAAGTCAAGTGGGTTAAAATATCATAAATATCACTTCTTCCCCGAGTGATTTCGATATTCATCTGCTCCTCGTCAATGCGGTAACAATTTCTTCTTCGTTTGGGTGGGACGATAGGAGTCAAATGGGATTTGGAGAAGCCTTCATCAGATGTCAGGTTGATGTAGCGACATTCCTCAATGCCTTCAGGTAATCTTTCCAAAACATAAACCAAGCCATTCAATTCGGCCTTTTCTTCAGCGATGGATCCGTAGATTTCCGGACGAAGGACCAAAAGGGCATTTCTAAGCGCATTCCCCGAAACCCCTGAAGGTTTATAGAACCCACGGTTGAGCAAATGGCGCATGGTAATGTAAAGTCGCTCTATGGCGTTGGTGGACTCTTGGGCCCGTGTAGTTTGTTTAACCTCGATTGCCATGTTCTTTTCATGGCAAAAATACACCAATTCCCAAGATAGAATGCTTTGAGGGTATTTAAATCACGTACGGCTGAAGCCCATCCGCTACGTTTCGGTCATTAGCCAGGCGTTGCACCTTATTTTGCCCACCGAGTTTCCCTATGGACTTCATATAACCCTGAAATCCACCATTCCGAATGGAAGTCACTTTTAAACGTTGCAAAATCTTTCCATCTATCAAATCAAAATAGTAGCTATTCTGTTTTTGCATGGATGCATCCAATGTGTTGGCAAAACCTTCAAAATCCGCTGGAGGTTTCTCAAACTCGACCAGCCATTCATGATAAGGCAACTCCCCTTCTGCTGGCGAAGTTTGGGGGGCTACTGAAAATTCATTTACCGAAGCCCCTGATTTTTCCAGCGCATGCTTCATGGCTTCTTCGACTTCTTTGGCAATAACGTGTTCTCCGAAGGCAGAAATAAAGTGTTTGATTCTTCCTGAGACCACCACACGATAGGGTATTAGAGAAACAAACCGAACGGTATCCCCAATGTTATAGGCCCATAATCCAGCATCGGTTGAAACAATCAAAGCATAGTCAACACCAATTTCTACCTGTTCGATAGTGAGTCTGTCAGGGTTCTCTTCAAAAAAGTGCTCTGCTCGAACGAACTCGTAAAAAATTCCAGCGTCCAAAAGCAGTAACATTCCCTCTTCAGTTTGCGAATCTTGGTAGGCAAAAAACCCTTCACTGGCTGGAAAAAGCTCAATACTAGCTACTTTTCTGCCAATGAGGTTTTCAAATTTCGCGCGATACGGTCCGTAATTCACCCCGCCATAGATGAACAATTGAAAGTTTTCAAACAAATCCCCAACTACTTTCCCTGTCTGCGCGTTCAGTTTTTCAAAATACATCTGTACCCATGATGGAATGCCAGCAATAACCGTCATGTTTTCATCCTTGGTTTCTTCAATAACTGCGTTTACCTTGGTTTCCCAGTCTTCAATGCAGTTTGTTTCCCAGCTGGGCAAACGGTTTTTTTGAAGATAGTTTGGGACATAATGCGCAGAAATTCCTGAAAGCCTACCAAGTGGAATTCCTCCTTTTTGTTCTAGGATAGGACTACCCTGAAGAAAAATCATCTTTCCGGTTACGAAATCTGCATTCCCGGTTTCATGGATGTAGCTTAAAATAGCGTTTCGTGACGCATTTACCTGGTTTCGAATAGAGGGTTTGGTAATGGGAATGTATTTTGCTCCCGAAGTGGTTCCAGAGGTTTTGGCAAAGTAGATGGGTTTTCCTGGCCACAGGACATCCAACCCACCATTGATAATTTGCTCGACATAAGGCTTTAGCTGTTCATAGTCTCTAATGGGAACCTTTTGCGCGAAAGCTGTGTAGTCGGTTATACTTTTGAAATCATGGTCTTTTCCAAACTGGGTGTTTTCTGCCGATTTCAACAAAGATTGAAAAACTTTTTTCTGTGTTGATATGGGATTATTAACCCACTTTTGAGTTCTTTTCGCTATGATATTTGCGAAAATCTTAGCGGCAATTCGTTTCAGTGCCATTATTCAAAATCGATATAATTCAGGGGGTTAACCGCTTTGCCGCTTTGCCATAATTCAAAATGCAAATGAGGACCTGTGGTCAGTTCACCTGTGTTGCCAACCTCTGCAATCACTTCCCCTGCTCGAACAAAATCTCCTTGGGATTTGGTTAATGCACCATTATGCTTATAAACAGAAGTCAAGTCGTTTTGATGCTTTATTATAATCACATAACCCGTTTGCGAAGTCCACTCTGCAAACAACACCGTTCCATTGGATATGGATTTGACTGCTGTGCTTCTTGGCGCAACAATATCCACAGCATAATGCTTGTCTTTTACATTGAACCCTTGGGAAATATTTCCTTTTAACGGAGCAAATAGTAGTGTTTCCGAAGTCTGAACATTTTGCTCAAAGAGATTGTACTTATCTTCCAATTCAACCTCTTCGCGTAATAATAAGTCTTCTCGTATTGGTGTCAAATCTACTGTGGAAGGGTCTAATTTATAGCGTTCGAAAAGAGAATCCCTATTGACTTCGGTATTTTCGATATCTCCCTTAAGCACTAGGCGGACATTGTCTAAATACCTATTGGTATAATCTAGCACGGTGACCAAAGAGTCAGTCTTATATGTGAGTTCTGTGGCCTGCTTTTTTAACCGGGTTGAAGAATATCCGGGGATGTATTCCCGTAGTGGGCTAAAAGCTATTATCAAGGTGGTCAAACCAATCAGTACAATAATGAAAAGAGTGCCGGTAACAAACACGTTAAGACGGTTCAGCTTAAAGGAAATTTTCTCCTCGAAAGTATTTTCATTAAGAATTACCAAACGATATTTGTGCAGCAGCTTTCGTTTGAGTTCTTTCCGCTTTTTACCCTTCTTTGCCATAAAAACAAATATAATTCTTGATTTTCATTAAGCTGTTAAGCTTTTTACAATATCCTCATGAGATTTCAAACCGAAGCAATTAAATAAATCAAAAAGCGTTGTGGGTTAGTAAACCTCTGGTACTTTTAGTACCTTTATCTTTTAAATCTTCAGTATGACCGGCTTGAATATTTTCTTAGGAATGTTAGGACCTTGGCAAATTGTTCTTATTGTGGTAGTGGTTTTATTGCTTTTTGGTGGTAAAAAAATTCCAGAATTAATGCGAGGTCTCGGAAGTGGAATCAAAGAATTCAAGGATGCCTCTAAAGAGGATGATAAACTTGAACAAAATAACGGAGAATAAGCTTTTTCTCCTTCCACTTTACATTATTTCAACACTTTTTACTTTTTATTTAACGTTGGGCATATCCCATTGTCTTACTTTTTGGTGTTTTTATCCATTTTGGACCCATTGAGAATCAACGAATTAAAAATCTCCCCTCTTCTTTTTTGATTTTCACAACATTTTTCGCTTTGTAAACAACAATTGTTAAATCGCTGATATGATGTGAATATAGCTTGCGTTCTGATAAACAGAATGAAAACCTAATGGGTTTGTCATATCTGATAATCAGAAAAGACAATGAAACCAACCTCTACTACGCTACTTTTTAACAAAAGCATGTTTTTGCTATGCCTATCTTTTTGCTTAGGTCTCCATGCGAAGACAACTCCTGCTTTTGAAAATAACAACGACTCTTCAAATTTAACGTTAACAGAAGATTTACCACCTACCTTTTCAGGATGCCCTCCTACCGATATCGTGGTAAGCTACGCGGCCGGCGTTTGTGAAGCCACTGTAACGTGGACGCCACCAACCGCTTCTCCTGATGCCGTTTCGGTTACGAGCAACTATTCGCCTGGCGATTCCTTTTTACCTGGAACTACTGCTGTTGTCTATCGTGCAGAAGACGCGGGAGGAAATGTTACGGTTTGTAGTTTTAATGTTGTTGTAGAGGATAATGAATTTCCTGTTTTTACTTCTTTCCCCTCGGATGTAACCTTGAATGCGGACCCTACCACTTGTACGGCCCCACACTCTTGGTCTTTTCCCACAGTCAGCGACAACTGTCCTGCAGGAGATGGATCAGCCCCCGTATTACAGGATTTCGAAAGCACAACTCAATGCTATATAATCCAAAACGGAAGTTTTATCGCTTCAAACACCATTAATGGAACCAGTGGTTATAGAGTAGATTTATTTGCCAACAATGCATTTACGACGTTTAGAAGGCAATTGACCACACCTGTATTGTACTATACTGGAGATGGAGAAATCTCATTTGAACACCGAATTACTGGATTTAGTCAAAACGAGCGCTTGGTAATCGATATACTTGATGAAAATGATAACGTATTGGTGGCAGATTATTTTACCAGGACTTATTCCACAACTGCTACTATACAAGAAAACATCCCTGTTACTTTTTCGGCCGGTAACAGAAAAATAAGGTTTAGATTCATCTCTGACAATGGTATTTTCACCTTTGAATCTGCTGATTTAGACAATATTCTATTACCAGGTACCACCTTAACAAATGTGGCTTCTCCAACCTGTGATATGTCTAGTTTCGTAATTCAAAGAAGCGATGGGACAGGTAAAACTAGTGGAGATGAATTTGAAGTAGGAGTTACAACCATCGGATATGAAGTAAAGGATTCAGCTGGAAACGAAATCACACAGTCCTTTACTATTACTGTTGTTAATAATATTCCACCTCCTACGGGTCAAACAACCTATTCTTATTGCTTCGGAACTGCTCCACCTCTAATGACAGTAACCGCTGGACCTGGACAAAGTGCAAATTGGTATGATAGCACAGGGAATCTGTTAGCCGCTAATACACTTACCTACACCGCTCCAGCTACGGCAGATTTAGTAAGAACTTTTAACGTGGAAGGAGTCAATGCAAGCGGCTGCGCTAGCTCTTCGTTTCTGCAAATAAATCTATTACAAGTTCCTTTGCCATCCACTCCAAGTGCACCATCGCCTGTAAATTATTGTTTGAATGATGCTCCTTTAGCATTAGCCGCAACACCGGATGCTGATCATGTGCTGAACTGGTATACCGTTGCTACAGGTGGCACTGCTAGTGCTACCGCACCAACCCCGGACACAAGTGCTTCCGGTTCTACGTCCTATTGGGTGAGTCAAACTAGCAATTCCACAGGTTGTGAAGGGCCAAGAGCGGAAATTGTTGTGGATGTATATGATTTTCCAACAGCTCCTGCACTTACCGTTACTACCGATAGGCTATGTGTTGGTGATACACCTGGCAACCTAGATAGCTATAACAACTCCGGAAATACATTAACCTGGTATGATGCTGCCTCGGGTGGAAATATCATTTCTGGAAGCACCGTGCCTAGCACCGCTTCTGCAGGTACAACGGATTACTGGGCAACTCAAACTACTTCACCTGCCAATTGTGAAAGCCCTCGAAGAAGACTGCGCATAATTGTTGCAAATGCTCCTCAAATTACAACTCAGCCTTCTTCAGCTACTATTTGTGATGCGCAAACTGTTACGTTCACAGCTGTTGTTGTAAACGCACCAAACCTACAATGGCAAATTTCCACTGGAGGTCCTTTTACTGATTTGACCAATACTGCTCCGTATTCCAACGTGACAACAGCAGCACTGACTGTTAACCCTGCGGATGTTTCCCTTACTGGTAACCGCTATCGTTTGGTGGCCTCTAGTGCTAGTCCTAGTTGCTCCGATGCCATTTCCAATGAAGTTGAAATTACCGTAAACGGTCTTCCTACAGGTCCGGGAGTAACTTCTCCCGTAAACTACTGTGTCGGGGATGCGACATCGCAATTGTCCGCAACGGGTAGCAACCTATTGTGGTATACCGTAGCGACTGGCGGAA